>NZ_CP123639.1:2055300-2379201 GCF_029889745.1 Ligilactobacillus faecis | reverse complement strand
AAAAAAGGGGCTGGGAAAAAACTCAGTTCTAATAAAGAAAGAGGCTCACGTCGAATTTTTTTCAACGTGAGCCTTTTCATATGATCGATCTCTTGCTAATATTAAGTTGACCAAAACCAATAAAGGAGAGACCTACCATGTATAAAAATTATAACACATCTGAGCTGGAATTAGATATCACTTATTCAATGAAATTACCTGATGATCATATTGCTGTTTTGATCAGTCGCTTTGTTGATTCGATCCCCCAAGATATTCTTTTAGAGGACACTTCACATACCGGTCGTCCAGCTTTTCATCCAGCTATGCTTTTAAAAATGACTTTATTTGCTTATCTTGAATCCGTCTTTTCTGGTAGAAAGATCGCTAAATTGAATCAATACTATCTTCCAATGATGTGGTTAAGTGGAAATACTTCTGTTAGTTATAAGACTATCAATAACTTTCGGTCAAGTGATCATGCTAAAAAGATCATCGAAAAAACCTTTGTGCTGTTTACTTTGCTTCTATCTAAAAATGGTATGTTAGATGCCGATGAAGCTTTATTTATTGATGGTACTAAATTAGAAGCTGATGCTAATCGCTATAGTTTTACCTGGAAAAATGCTTCTGATAAGTTTGAAAAGTCGCTTGATGAAAGAGTAGCTAAGACCTATGACGAGCTGATCCAACACCAAGTTGATATCGCTATTTCAAAAGATATGCTGGGGTCCAGTGATGCGATAAAGGAGCTTATTAAGGGGACCGATCTTAAATTAGATGCGATTGAAGAAGATATCGCTACTGAACCTAAAGTCATAAAAGGTGGTTCAAAAAATAAGCGAGCTCGTCGAAGACTAAAAAGCATCAAACGCAAACTCCAAACTGATCTTCTGCCAAGAAAAGAAAGATACGAACGTAATAGGAAGATCTTTCAGGGACGAAATAGCTTCTCAAAAACAGATAATGACGCTACTTTTATGCGTTTAAAGGAAGATCATATGAAAAATGGGCAACTAAAGCCTGCTTACAATTTACAGATCGCGACTAGCGGTCGCTTTGTCCTACATTATGATATATTTCCTAACCCAACGGACACACGGACATTAGTGCCATTTTTAAAATCTTTTACTAACTTAGAACTATTCAAATATATAGTGGCGGACGCTGGATATGGGAATGAAGCTAACTATCAGGCTGTTACTGATATGTTTGAAAAGATCCCATTGATGCCCTATCCAATGTATCAAAAAGAACAGAGTCGTAAATACAAAAAAGATCCACGCAATATCAAAAATTGGACATATTGATCTGAGACCCGTCAAGTGAACAACTAAATAATTAAAATTCTAGGCAGCCTGATTCCGGTATTCTTCTGGAGTCAGGCTGTTTAGTTTTATTTGGTAACGTTGGGTATTGTAGAACTTGATATAGTTTTCGATCATTTCTACAAGTTCTCCATATGTTTCACATTTTAGCCAATAATAACATTCTGTCTTGAAATGACTCCAAAAACTTTCCATTGGTGCGTTATCGATACATTTCCCCACTCGAGACATACTTCTTGTAACACCATGCCTTGAGGTCAACCGAAGATATTCCTTTGAAGTATATTGAAATCCACGATCACTGTGAAGAAGTAGATTAGCTTCATTTAAATGCGTGAATGCTTTTTCTAAAGTCTTCATGACAAGCCGATTATCATTTCTTTTACTAATTTCAAAACTTATGATAGATCCATCGTATAGATCTTTGATCGCACTTAAATAAGCTTTTTGTCCTAAGCCATATTCTAAATAAGTGACATCAGTCACCCACTTTTGATTAGGTCTAGTAGCGGAAAAATCACGACCTAAAGTATTTTCTTCGTAGTTTAAATGTTCTGAACGAGTACAACCTCGGCGTTTGCGACGAATTACTGAATATAAACCAAGGACTCTCATTAAGCGACGAATACGTTTGAAGTTATATTGTTTTTGATACTTTCGATTGATAAGAAGAGTCATTCTTCTAGAACCGTAAATTCCATTTAAAGCATGAAATTCTTTTTTTATGATCTCACTTAACCATTCATTTTCCAAAGTACATTGTGATTTTGGAGCAGTTAAATAACGATAATACCCTGAGCGCGATACATTTAAGATCGCACAAAGGATCCAGAGTTCAATTTGTGGAAACTCTTTAAGAACTTCCTGAATAGCTTTAAAACGCAGATTTTTAGGTATAAAGCTTATCTCCTCCTTTCGAGTTCGTCCAATTTTTTTAAAACGATATTTTCTGCTTCTAGATATTTATTACGTTCTTTCAAACGTAGGATCTCAAGCTTGAGACGCTCAGTTTCAGAAAGAGTCTTATAATCACGATCTTTAACTGTTTTACCACGATTATCGTATAATGCCTTTTCGCCATCTACTTCAAACTTTTTGACCCAATTATAGACTTGGGAATAAGAAACATTATATTTATCGATCGCTTTGTGATAATTCTTATTATTAGCAAGTGTATACTGAACTATTTCGAGCCGTTCCTTAAAAGTAGTTTTACGTCCATGTTTCATTCTATTACGACCTCCAATGGTAGCTTTAAAGCCTTTTCCATTAGTATACAAGTTGATCCATTTACGTAAAACCGAAACACTCGAAATATTGTATTTATCACAAATTTTCTTTGGTGAACGTCCATTTTCTAAATATTCTAGAACCGCAGTTGTTTTTAATTCAACTGAATATTCTTTCCAGGTTCTAGACTCTTTTAAGCCATCTAAACCGCCAGCTTTGTATTTTCTGATCCAATTATCAAATGTATTTTTAGAAATGGTATATTTCCGGCAGATAAAGTACTTACTATATTGTCCACTAAGATACTCGGAGACTGCCTGGTATCTTTCTTCAAGTGTATGTTTAGTAGTTCTTCTAGACATAAAAAATCCCCCTAGAGTGATCACAGAATCTTTATTATTTCCGTGTCCACTCTAGGGGAATCATATCATATCATGCAGAAGATGATTATTATATAGATCCTGACGGTGTAGTATTTAAGTTTCAAAGATACAGTTCAAGTGTGGACAAATATGGATTCAAAAGAAACTTTAAAGTTTATGTAGCTGATATTTTCCAGGCTACTAAAGAACTTGAAAACTTAGCTAAGACGCCTAAAGGCTATCAGCGAACTAAAGCCATAAATTATAACTGGGAATTTTTTAAAAATAGTGCCACAGAAGACCTTTCAAGTGAAAAGGGTTCAAAGATCTACGCGAGAAGACGTACAGATGTTGAAACCATTTTCGGAGATATGAAGGGTAATTTTGGCGTACGCCGAGTACATGTTAGAGGAGAGAAAGCAGTTCGAAATGAGATCGGACTGATACTTTTGACGATCAATATATCAAAATTATGGCACCTATTCAAAGAAATAGGGGGAGGATTTTTGAAAAAACGATCCGAAAACAAGCATAAAAGAAAAATACCTGATCAAATTTCTCAAAAACGAGATTTGATCAGGTATTTTTAGTTCAGGCTAGTAGTTTTTTCCCAGCCCCTTTTTTATCGTGCAATTTATTCTTCGGGGAGATCTGCTTGTGGTCGTGTCAAAATCAAAGGTTCAACTTCATCGATCTCATTTAGATCGAGAGGATCTTTTGTATCGATCTGGACGAGGATCGTGATCGTATCATGTGTTTTTTTATCGATGATCGCTTCAGTGATAAAGCCAAGTTGGCGTTGGATCGTTTCAGCTAAAAAACCAGCTTCGAGTAAAAATTCACAATTATGATTCAATTTTTGACGTAGTTCAACGCTTGGACCGCTCAATTCAAAATATTGCTGATCTTTTTTAGCTTTGACACGTTTGAGATAGCCCCAGTCAGCTTGTTCAAAAAAAAGTGGTAAATCTTCATCTTTAGCAAGGGGAAAGAGGCGTGCGAGGCGTTTTCCTGCCCAATAGAGGATCGTATTATCTTTACCTAAAATATCGGGGATCAAGGCATCGCGGATGATCGTTTCGCCTAAACTTGTTTTGGTCGTATTAGCCGCAGTCGCTAACATATAAAAGTTGTCTTGCATTAAAAAAGGTCACGTCCTTCTAAAGTGTTCTTTTTCATTATAGCATAGATCAAGTTGAGTAAAACCGCTGAATGGCTTAAATTACTAGACTATGCTATACTCAAGGAGCAGATAAAAATTCTTTAGAGTAGGTGAACGGTGTGGAAAAAATTTTGATCGCAACTAAAAATGAAGGAAAAGCGCGTGAATACCGCCAGATCTTTGCGCCTAAAGGTTTTACGGTCGTAACTTTGAATGACTTGCCTGAAAAGATTGAAATTGAAGAAAATGGAAAGACATTTATTGAGAATGCTACGCTAAAGGCCACTGCTTTAGCTGAACAAACAAACGTCTTGACTTTGGCGGATGATTCGGGCCTTTGTGTTGATGCTTTAGCAGGTGCTCCAGGGATCTATTCAGCTCGCTATGCTGGTGATCACGATGACCAGGCGAATAAAGCAAAGCTTTTACAAGAACTAAAAGACGTTCGAGGTCAAGCGCGTAGTGCCCATTTTCACTGTGCGATCGTCGTTGTCAAACCAGATAAAACGCGTTTAGTTGTTGAAGGAAAAGTTGATGGTTTGATCTTAGAAGAAGAGCACGGAACAGGTGGCTTTGGCTATGACCCGTTATTTTATTATCCTGAGTTAGGGCGTTCTTTTGCAGAACTTTCAATGGAAGAAAAAAATAAGGTCAGTCACCGTGGACGAGCTGTGGCAATGCTATTGGAAAAATTTGATGAATGGTGGGATTAGATGCGATATTTGGTTGTCAGTGATAGTCATGGAGATAAAGAGATCTTATTAAAATTGATCGAAAATTTTTTTGATCAAGTCGATGCGATGTTTCATTGTGGCGATTCAGAGCTTTCAGCTGATGATGAGGTCTTTGCTTATTTTAGTACGGTCACGGGAAATTGTGACTACGAGCCAGCTTTTAAAGAAGAGCGGACTTTTTCGTTTGGAACAGATAAGATCTTATTAGCCCATGGGTATCTTTTAGGAGTTTCTTTTGGTTTGGATAGCTTTTTAAAAGAGATGGACCGTGTCAAAGCTAACTTAGGCTTTTTTGGACATACTCATCAACTTGGGGTCGAAAAGATCGCTGGTAAGATCGTCTTAAATCCAGGAAGTATCAGTTATCCACGCGGAAAATACCAGGTCTTAGGTGGGACTTTTGCAATCGTTGAAACAAGTCCAACCCAGACTGTGATCCAATACTATGATCGCCAATTGCAACCACTAAAAGATCTTAAGGTCGTTTTTAAAAATGCCTAGTGAACTCAAAGTTTTACGCAAAAAATTGCTGTGGTGGTCAGTTGGAACGCTTTTTCTTTATTCGAGTCAAATTTATTTTGAGCTAGCTTGGTTAAAGTTCGTTTGTCTGTTGAGTTTTGGATACTGTTTACTACTCTTTAGCGCGTATTTGTTTTTTTTAGTAAAATTTTTGCATAAGTAGTTGACGAATATAAAAAAACGAGTATACTAGTAAGAGTAGTAATTGCCCGTTGGTCAAATTGGTTAAGACGTCGCCCTCTCAAGGCGGAGTTACGGGTTCGATCCCCGTACGGGTGATAGATTTATTAAGAAAGAGGATCTATTCATCAAGTGATGGATAGATCCTCTTTTATAGTAAAGTTTGATAAAAATGAAACAAAAAAGTGTTTCTGTGTCTTAAAGGTGCTATAATGATATAGTTAGTCAAAGAGGAGATCTTATGTTTGCGTTAAGTAGATCTTGACCTAAGCTAAGATCTACTAAAGAGAACATTTAGTAGATAATATAGAGAAAGGGGATATTATATGTTAAGAAAAACAAAGAACTTTTTGCGAGCTCACGGTGTCGAATATGAAAAAGAACATGTCAATCCTTTGATGGTGCCTGAGAAAGTGTATGTTTTGAAATTTGGTAAAAAAGATGGGAAATTCTTGAATCGTTTCATTGTAGAACATACGTATACTTGGACTGGGCGCGATAAGATCAATAAGATCACTTTGCGTTTGCATGGTCAAAAGCATCCGCGTGAATTTGCTAATGAGGCTAAGCTTTTACAATATTTAAAAAAATATGCGTATCGTTACACTGAGGATGGGGCAACTGAGCGCAAACACCATCGGCGCTGATGGTGAAAAAGTCGTGGCAACACGGCTTTTTTTTGTATAAAAAAAGCAACTGCTAGTAGTAACAGTTGCTTTTCTAGTGATCATAGTTGGGCATACAGGGTTCGAACCTGTAAATTATGGATTCAGAGTCCACTGCCTTACCGATTTGGCGAATGCCCAATAAAAACTCAACTACTATAGTTTATGCCTCGGATCTAAATTTGTCAATACTGAAAAAGAGCTCCCTGATGGTATTTTTGTGTTATATTTTATTACATATTTAAGTAAGTTGTGAATGTTGCAGTTTTTAACTATAAAAGCTTGTTTTATAAGCTTTTTTAGATTTTAGTAGCAAAAAACATAAGTGACATATTAATATTTTTAACTAAAAATTAATAAAAAAGAAATAAAAAGCTAAAAAATCGCATTTCTTAAGGGGAAAAAGATTGGAATTTATTCTTTTATTTTAAAATGATAACGGTGCCAAAAAAGGTCATGTATTATTTTCTAACAGAAGTGTGCTATAATATTTTTATCAATTCTAGTAAAGGGGAGTTCCCATGAAGAAGTTTATTGCAATTCTTAGTGCATTTCTTGGATTATTTATGTTGGGTGCGTTTGTCCAGCCGACACAGATCCAAGCGGCAGAGCAAAAAACATATACGATCGATACAGATGTGACTTTCCCACCATTTGTATATGCTAATTCAGAAAATAAATATGTGGGGATCGATATCGAACTGTTAAAGGAGATCGCTAAAGAAGAAGGGTTCAAGGTAGATATCCGACCTGTTGGCTTTAATGCTGCTGTTCAATCAGTCAGCTCAGGTCAAGCAGACGGGATGATCGCTGGAATGTCGATCACAGAAGAAAGAAAACAAAAATTTGATTTTTCCGATCCATACTATTCAGCTGGGATCGTCATGGCAGTCAAAGAAGGCAGCGGGATCAAAAGCCTTTCTGAATTAAAAGGTAAAAAAGTTGCCGTTAAGACTGGGACTGCTGGTGCAGACTACGCTAACTCGATCAAAGCTAAATACGGTTTTGAAATTGTTACTTTTGATGATTCAGATGGTGTTTATAATGATGTGATCAACGGGAATTCAGCCGCCTGTTTTGAAGATAGTGCGGTGATGTATTACGCGATCAAAAATGGGCTCAACTTAAAAGTTGTGACAAAACCAGCTAATACGACTGAGACAGGTTTTGCAGTCAAAAAAGGGCAAAACCAAGAGTTGCTCAAGATGTTTAATGAAGGTCTTGCTAAATTAAAGGCAAATGGCCAATACGATAAGATCATCAAAAAGTACACAGAAGGTAAAGCGACTTCAGAAACAAAAGCTAAAAATACAACAACTAATTCAGAAGATCGAACTGTTTTAGGGATCTTAAAAGAAAATAAAGATGCTTTTATTTCAGGGATCATTGAGACATTAAAATTGACAGTTGTAGGGATCTTTTGCGCTACGATCTTTGGGGTTTTAGTCGGACTATTAGGTGTCTTGCCGAATAAATTCTGTCGTGGTCTCTCGACAACGATCATCTATATTTTCCGTGGTCTGCCATTGATCGTGTTAGCTTTATTCATCTATAATGGCGTCCCAAGCTTGATCGGAAGTAAAGTTCCAGCTTTCTTAGCTGGTGTGATCACCTTGATGTTAAATGAAGGTGCTTATACAGCGGCCTTTGTCAAAGGTGGGATCGAATCTGTCGATCGTGGTCAGATGGAAGCTGCTCGAAGTCTAGGACTTCCATTTGGAAAAGCGATGCGCCGTGTCATCTTACCACAGGGGATCAAAGTGATGATCCCGTCATTTATCAATCAATTTATCATTACTTTAAAAGATACTTCGATCTTATCAGTGATTGGATTGCTTGAACTTACACAAACAGGTAAGATCATTATTGCGCGGAACTTAGAAGGTTTCCGTGTTTGGGCGATCGTTGCAGTAGTTTACTTACTGCTCATTACGATCTTAACGCTTATCTCAAAATGGATCGAACGGAGGATCAATAACTAATGACTGAATACAAAGTAGATGTTACCGATTTACAAAAAAGCTATGGTTCTAACCATGTTTTAAAAGGGATCGATTTTAAAGTAGCCAATAATGAAGTGGTCGTATTGATCGGGCCTTCTGGTTCGGGGAAAAGTACCCTTTTACGTTGCTTGAATAAGTTAGAAGAACCAACTTCTGGTTCGATCGTGATCGATGGAAATGACATTGCTGATAAAAAGACAAATATCGATAAAGCTCGGGAAAATATCGGAATGGTTTTTCAACATTTCAATTTATTCAATAACTTGACTGTTGGTGAAAATATTATGTTGGCTCCAGTTGAATTAGGAAAGGCTTCTAAAGAAGAGGCGCGTGCTAAAGCTGAAGAGCTTTTAGAAACAGTTGGGTTGTCAGATAAATTCGATGCCAAACCAAGCTCGCTTTCTGGGGGGCAAAAGCAACGGGTTGCGATCGCGCGTGCTCTAGCGATGAATCCAGATGTTATGCTATTTGACGAACCGACGAGTGCGCTTGATCCAGAAATGGTCGGTGATGTTTTAGAAGTTATGAAAGATCTGGCCAAAAACGGGATGACGATGGTCGTTGTGACTCATGAAATGGGCTTTGCTAAAGAAGTAGCCGATCGCGTTGTCTTTATGGCAGACGGTTATGTCGTTGAAGAAGGACGGCCAGAAGATGTTTTTGAAGCGCCAAAGAACGAAAGAACAAAAGCGTTCTTGGATAAAGTTATCAATGTGTAATATAATAAAAAGAGCTTGTCGATCGACTAGCTCTTTTTATTATTTTTAAGGGGGGATCAAAGTGACTAAAACTTTACTCGTAATGCATGAAAATACGGGAGATTACTATCGCATGAATAAGGCAGAATTTGAGAATCTTCCAGTGATCGGTGAACATATCTATAATAGCGATGGAGTGACGTATCTCATTGAAGATGTAGTCGCATTAGCAGGATATGATTCGACCAAAGGAGTCGCTACGATCTTAGTCGTCAAGCCAGTCGCAAAAGATGACCCTGCTAATACGTTGTATGGGTTAGATGTCGAAAAAGATCTTTTTTGATGTGTAAATAGATGTTTTTCAGGAAAACGTTATAAAAAGAGCCCAAGTTGTCTGGGCTCTTTTTCATTGCCTTTTAAAGATATTTTGTTAGAATAGTACTATTGAATGAGTGGAATGGTCTAACTGTTGCTAAAAACATAATAACACCTATAGAAAAAATAAAGTGTGTGATGAGTATTATGTCAATGATAAAACCAAAAAAATGGCTGAAAGATCAGGTATTACAGTTAGAACTTTAAAAGCTCATAACTCCTGCTGATCGACAAGTAATATGCTAGAGTAGCAACACATAGTCAGAAAAAATGATTTAGTAAGCATTGTACAAGGTGGTGATAAGCACTCAAAAAGTGAGACTTTATCCAAATCAAACCATAAGAAAAGTTCTTGGTGATCTATGTGCTCATCGTAGATACTGTTGAAATCAAGTTTTAGTTCTATGGGATGATATGTATGATAGATCGTTTCTTTTAGACAACAAGTTGTTTAGACCTAGTGAACGCAAAGTTTGTGATAAATTAGTAGCCACTAAAGAAGATCGCAGCTTGGGGCCAACCAAAATTTAAGTCTAAGAAAGCTCTTAGACAAGGCTTTAAAAATGCTCGAGCTAAGATCATCAACGGAAAATTATGCTTAGATAAATTTCTAGGGAGCAAAACTTGGTATGATATTAAATTCAAAGACGCTAAGAACTTAGAAGGTGAATTAAAAGTTATTTCAATTTATCGTGAAAATGGTAAGTACTGGGCACATTGGCCTTTTGAGATCGAGATAAAAAAGCAGATCAAGACTGGTAAGGACTCAGCCGTTGATGTCAAGGTCAGACATCTAAAATATACAGATGGTAAAACTAATACTTTGCCAGATAATTTGAAACGACTCTATAAATGTATCAAGTATTATCAAAGAAAATTAGCTAGAAAACGTGTTGTGAATGGTCTAGTTTTAGTTGATAAATATTATTCGAGCACGCAACGTTGTTCTAAGTGGGGTACGATCATGGATCGAGATGAAAATACAGTATAAAAAAGATAACGGGGTGGGCTACATCCCAAAGCTCTCAGAGCTAGTCGATGTCATTACCTTCTAGTTAGGATATGGGAATACTAGTGTTGATGGTAGTAAATAAAATTTAGGAAAGAAAAAGCTATATTTCTTTCTCAAATATGAGCAGATTTGCTTACATTTTATATAGCAGGGAAATAAGAATAATTTTACAAAGCACATATCTGTAAAAAAGAAAAGTAGGTCTATAAAAATGGTTAAGGGGCGTTTTTGCAGATGGCATCATTGACCTACGCGCCTCAATTTTTGGATAGGAAATGTACTGATGGAAACAACAGAAAAATTACCGTCTTCGTGGAAAAAGACCTTTATTACGCTATGGATCGGGTGTTTTATGACTGGACTAAATTTTTCGATGACGATGCCATTTATGTCGTTATATATCGAAACACTTCATCCATATGGTAAATTTGAACTTAACTTATATTCTGGTTTGGCTTTTGCCGTTACATATCTAGCCCAAGCGATCGTCTCACCGATCTGGGGCAATCTTGCTGATCGTAAAGGTCGTAAATTAATGTGTTTACGAGCTGCTGGAGTCATGACTTTTACGATTTTTGCTGTTGGTCTAGTACATCATGCAATGACGATCATTATTTTGCGTTTTGTACAAGGAGCTTTCTCAGGTTATATCAATAATGCGACGGCCTTTATGGCAAGTGAGACACCACATTCGCGCTCAGGGTCGGTCATGTCGAATATGATGACTGCTAGTGTCACAGGGAACTTGATCGGACCTTTAGTCGGCGGACTTTTAGCTGGTTGGGCAGGCTATCGGGTGACGTTTTTTGTTTGTGGAGCGATGATGGGGATCGTTTTTTTACTGACACTGTTCAATACAAAAGAACATTTTACACCAGTCGAAGCAACAAAAATGCGTCCGATAAAAGAGATCTTTGCTACCTTAGAGAATCAAAAGTTGATCGTTGTAATGTTTATCACCACGTTATTTGTACAAGCGGCCTTGATGTCGATTGCACCGATCATCAGTTTATTAGTCAAAGAATTGATGCATGGGCAAGGCAATGTTTCGTTTGTCAGTGGGATCGTTGCTGCAATGCCAGGATTTGGGACGTTATTAGTCGCCTCGCGTTTAGGTGTCAAGATGGATCGGATCGGGCCGTTGAAGATCTTAGTTATCGGTTTGGCAGCGGCAACGCTTGTTTTTATCCCGATGTATTTTGTTAGCTCCCCTTGGGCGCTTGGAATGTGGCGTTTTTTATTGGGGATCGCAAATGCGGCTTTGATGCCTGCTGTACAAACACTTTTGACGATCAGTGTACCAGATGAGGCTTTTGGGCGGATCTTTAGTTATAACCAATCATTTCAAGCGGCTGGTTCAATGATCGGTGCGGTTTTAGGCTCGATCATCTCAGGCTTGTTTGATTATCAAGTTGTCTTTTTAGTGACGGCTTGTTTGATGTTATGTGATCTTTTATTAGTGTGGAGCGTTGGAAGTCCATTCAAAAAAGAATTAAAAGCGTAAAAAAAGCTTAGCACCACAAAAAAGTGGGGCTAAGCTTTTTTATTCGAAAGAAAGTTCTAATAAAAAGAGATGTTGATCAGTCAAATAAGCAGTCGTCATCCAGATTTCTTTATATGGTGGCGTGCTTTGGTGGACTTTATACCAAAAATATTGGAAAAGCTCGGTATGCCTAGCGACAAGGAGTGGATCTAAGCGCTCAGCAACTAATTTATTACTTAAAAAATAAGTGCTGTGATCAGCTGTTGCAGGAAGATCTGTAAAAAAGAATTGGATCACATTATCATACTTAGCTTTGAGCGAAACGATCTGATCTGTGTGTGCTTTTAAATGTTGTAAAACATCATGTGCCATTGCTGCGTTATTTATCAAAAGAAACCCTTCTTTGTAAGTTGATATAAGTTGCCTTTATTGTACCACGAAGTCATTTGATAATTTAATAAATAAAATTGAAGATAGTTAATAGTTTTATGAAGAGCCTCCAGCGTACTATAATAAAAACAAAGGCATTTTTTGAGAGTTGGTGATGATATGGCAGTGATACATTTTTATTTAGTCCGACATGGACAAACAACATTAAATCGTTCGCGGCGTTTGCAGGGGACGACGAATTCGCCGTTGACTAAAAAAGGGATCCGGATGGCACGAAGATTAGGTAAAGAATTAGCTAATATCAAATTTAAAGCAGTCTACACGAGTGATCTTGAACGGACTAAAGAAACAGCACGCTACATTTTGGAAGAAAATAAAAAGGGCTATCCTCCGATCTATAGTGACCCTGATCTGCGAGAATTGAGTTTTGGAAAATTTGAAGAAGCTAACAATTTTAAAATGGTTCCGACAGCATTGCGAACTTTAGGTTTAAAAAAAATCATCAAAGCTTTTGCTAACGAAGAACATGTGTCAGAGTTGACTGAACTTTTCCGCACGATGGACGGAGAAGAAGCGATCGAAACTTCTGTTCATTTAGAACAGCGCTTCGTACGGGCTTTAAAAACGATCGCGTGCGAATATGAAGGTGAAGAATGTAATATTTTGATCGTGACCCACGGGTTGATCTTATCTAACTTTTTAGAATCTTTAAATGGCGATGTGCCCCTTTTTTTAGTGGACAATTCACGTGCAAGTCGAGTCGATTATGAGAACGGCGAATTTAAGATCATTTATATCAATCGGTTAAAACCAGAGGATAATGACTAATGTATGAACAAACAAAAAAGGAGCTTGATAGTTTAGTGACTAAAGGGATCGTTCCGGGGATCTCGTATGCTTTTATCACGCATGACCAAGTCGAAAAAAAGATCTTTGGTCAAAAACAATTAGTTCCGGTAAAAAAGCCACTTGTCGGGGGCGAACTTTATGATCTAGCTTCATTGACAAAAGTGATCGGGACGACAACAGTCATTTTAAAATTAGCTGAACAAGGTAAACTTGCGATCGATGATCCTGTCCAAAAATATTTGATCCGTTTTACTGATCAACGTGTAACGTTGCGTCATTTATTGACACACACTTCAGCGTTGAGTGGCTATATCAAGGATCGTGATCATTTACCGCCAAAAGAGCTTTTAACAGCGTTATATACTTTGAGACCTAAAGCGTGGCTCGGAAAGAAAGTCGTTTACGCTGATATCGGTTTGATCTTATTGGGGGAAGTGATCGAAGTTTTTTATGGTCGCCCAGTTCAAGAGGTGATCGCAAGTGAAGTTTTGGCTCCTTTACAAATGAACGAAAGTACCTTTACCCCTGAAAAAGATCGTTGTGTTCCGACTGAAATAACGGCGGAACGTGGTCTGATCCAAGGAGAAGTACATGATCCCAAAGCATATATTTTAGGAAAACATTGTGGCTCGGCGGGCTTGTTTGCTCCTTTAGATGATCTGATCATTTTTGCACAATGGCTGTTAGGAAAAAGACGGCCACTACGACCTATTGTAACGGATAAAACGCTTACGATGCTTTTTAGAGATCACACCCCGACAAGAAAGCTTGGGCGGTCACTAGGCTGGGATCTGCGCTATGATCCAAAAGGTCAAGCGTGTTTGTATCACACTGGCTTTACTGGAACTTTTATCGTCATCGATCGTAAAAATCAAACAGCCTTGATCGTTTTATCAAATCGGATCCACCCAAGTGCAGATAACGAGCCGTTTTTGAAATGGCGAGATGTGATCGTAAGTGACTATCTTAGAGAAAAAGAATCATAGTGAAAAGGTTTACAAAGGAATGATCGGTTATTATAATAAAAGTATAGACTTTTTAGTGAAGGTGAGTATTTTATGAGTGAACCGTTATTTTTAAAACCATATTTTCAAGAAAAGATCTGGGGCGGTCAAAAGCTCCATGATATTTATGGTTATCAGATCCCAAGTGCACACACGGGTGAGTGTTGGGCGATCTCAGCCCATCCACATGGTCCAGCGCGTGTTGAGAATGGTCCATACAAAGGACTGACACTTGATCAAGTTTGGGAAAAACATCGTGCCGTGTTTGGCAATGCTTCAGGCGCTGTTTTTCCTTTATTGACTAAGATCTTAGACGCTAAAGAAGATCTCTCAGTGCAAGTGCATCCAGATGATGCGTATGCTAAAGAACACGAAGGTGAGTTAGGCAAGACTGAATGTTGGTATGTTTTAGCGGCTGAAGAAGGCGCGCAGATGTATTATGGACACCATGCTAAAAGTAAAAAAGAGTTAGCTCAAATGATCAAGGAAGAGAAATGGGACAAACTTTTACGCAAGATCCCAGTCAAAGCAGGGGACTTTTTATACGTTCCGGCAGGTACGATCCACGCGATCGGTAAAGGGATCATGGTCCTAGAAACACAACAAAGCTCAGATACGACATATCGTCTATACGATTTTGATCGGATCGATCAAACGACAGGTAAAAAGCGTGAGTTACATTTAGAAGATTCGATCAATGTAACGAATGTGCCACACGTTGATCCTAAACTTGAGATAAAAACAAGCAAACAAGGTGCTAAAAAAGTGACCTGCTTTGTCAAAACCGATTTCTTTGCCGTATATAAATGGGAACTTACTGGAAGTGCAACTTTTGAACGAGAAAAAGCGCCATACACGCTTGTTTCTGTTTTGGAAGGTGACGGTCAGCTCGAAGTTTCAGGAAGAACATATGAACTTAAACGTGGGATGCATTTCATCTTGCCAAATGATGTTACTTCATGGACATTAGCAGGAGATATGATGTTGATCGCTTCTGAGCCTGGCGAAAAAGCGTAAAAAAAGATCTGCTGTTTTTTTGATATGATTCCCCTAGAGTGGACACGGAAATAATAAAGATTCTGTGATCACTCTAGGGGGATTTTTTATGTCTAGAAGAACTACTAAACATACACTTGAAGAAAGATACCAGGCAGTCTCCGAGTATCTTAGTGGACAATATAGTAAGTACTTTATCTGCCGGAAATATACCATTTCTAAAAATACATTTGATAATTGGATCAGAAAATACAAAGCTGGCGGTTTAGATGGCTTAAAAGAGTCTAGAACCTGGAAAGAATATTCAGTTGAATTAAAAACAACTGCGGTTCTAGAATATTTAGAAAATGGACGTTCACCAAAGAAAATTTGTGATAAATACAATATTTCGAGTGTTTCGGTTTTACGTAAATGGATCAACTTGTATACTAATGGAAAAGGCTTTAAAGCTACCATTGGAGGTCGTAATAGAATGAAACATGGACGTAAAACTACTTTTAAGGAACGGCTCGAAATAGTTCAGTATACACTTGCTAATAATAAGAATTATCACAAAGCGATCGATAAATATAATGTTTCTTATTCCCAAGTCTATAATTGGGTCAAAAAGTTTGAAGTAGATGGCGAAAAGGCATTATACGATAATCGTGGTAAAACAGTTAAAGATCGTGATTATAAGACTCTTTCTGAAACTGAGCGTCTCAAGCTTGAGATCCTACGTTTGAAAGAACGTAATAAATATCTAGAAGCAGAAAATATCGTTTTAAAAAAATTGGACGAACTCGAAAGGAGGAGATAAGCTTTATACCTAAAAATCTGCGTTTTAAAGCTATTCAGGAAGTTCTTAAAGAGTTTCCACAAATTGAACTCTGGATCCTTTGTGCGATCTTAAATGTATCGCGCTCAGGGTATTATCGTTATTTAACTGCTCCAAAATCACAATGTACTTTGGAAAATGAATGGTTAAGTGAGATCATAAAAAAAGAATTTCATGCTTTAAATGGAATTTACGGTTCTAGAAGAATGACTCTTCTTATCAATCGAAAGTATCAAAAACAATATAACTTCAAACGTATTCGTCGCTTAATGAGAGTCCTTGGTTTATATTCAGTAATTCGTCGCAAACGCCGAGGTTGTACTCGTTCAGAACATTTAAACTACGAAGAAAATACTTTAGGTCGTGATTTTTCCGCTACTAGACCTAATCAAAAGTGGGTGACTGATGTCACTTATTTAGAATATGGCTTAGGACAAAAAGCTTATTTAAGTGCGATCAAAGATCTATACGATGGATCTATCATAAGTTTTGAAATTAGTAAAAGAAATGATAATCGGCTTGTCATGAAGACTTTAGAAAAAGCATTCACGCATTTAAATGAAGCTAATCTACTTCTTCACAGTGATCGTGGATTTCAATATACTTCAAAGGAATATCTTCGGTTGACCTCAAGGCATGGTGTTACAAGAAGTATGTCTCGAGTGGGGAAATGTATCGATAACGCACCAATGGAAAGTTTTTGGAGTCATTTCAAGACAGAATGTTATTATTGGCTAAAATGTGAAACATATGGAGAACTTGTAGAAATGATCGAAAACTATATCAAGTTCTACAATACCCAACGTTACCAAATAAAACTAAACAGCCTGACTCCAGAAGAATACCGGAATCAGGCTGCCTAGAATTTTAATTATTTAGTTGTTCACTTGACGGGTCTCAGATCATTTTGCAGCAGATCTTTTTTTAGTATGTTGGTTTGATGACGAGAGCTTCTTGCGAGCTAAGGTCAGCTTCAGGATACTTACGCTTTAAAGCTGTGAGTAAGATCCGCTTAGCTAACTGTCCGTTACGCGCTAAGATCGGTCCGTGGAAATAGGAGCAATAGACATTTTTGTAGATCGCACCTTCTCCTTGATCTTGCCCATTATTTCCGTGTCCGCTAAGGACTTTACCTAAAGGTCGTTCGCCTTTACCTAAGTAGGTGACCCCATTGTGGTTCTCAAAACCGTGATATGTTTGACCTGTTTCTTCATTTTCGATCACGATATCACCGATAAAACGATTATTATCTTGACTCTTTGTATAATGGTCTAAAGCTCCGATCCCTTCGATCCGTTGGCCGTCAGCACCAATATAATATTTACCAAGTAGCTGATAACCGCCACAGATCGCAAGCATTGGTCCGCCAGCTTCGATAAAAGCAGTCAACGCTTGCTTCTTATCTTGAATATCTTTAGAGACGATCATTTGTTCATAATCTTGTCCGCCTCCAAAAAAGGCAATATCAAATTTTTCACTATCAAAAGGTGTTTTCAGTGAGATGACTTCAGATGTCAATTCAACATCCATTTGTTTAGCATAGTATTCTAAAACTAAGACATTCCCGATATCACCGTAAGTGTTTAAGAGATCTCCGTAGAGATGTGCTAAATGAAGTTGATATTTCATCAATCCATGCCTCCTTTGATATAACCTTCATCGGCTAAAAGTTTGCGGAGCTGTAAAACAGCTGTATAAGTTGCTAAAACGTAGATGTGCTTTGTTGGCATCGTTTTGAGATATGCTAAGACATCTTTTAAACTTTCACGTTGTGCAAAATTTTCTTCAGGCACACCAGCCACGCGTAATCTGAAAGTGATATCTTTATAGCGTTCGCCACCAGTCAAGACGCTTGGGATCTTTTCAAAAGGTAGTTCTTCAAATGTGCCATCCCAGATCCAGCTCGTATCGATCCCATCAGCATAGTTGGCATTCAAGAGCACAGCTAAAGAAAATGGTTCAGGATCGGTCTTTATCATCTCTAAAACTTGATCAAGACCAACTGGATTTTTAACTAAGATCATCGTAACTTCTTTTCCATCAAGATCGATGACTTCTTGGCGACCAAAGACCTTTTCGTCATTTTGGCTCAATGCTTGGCAGATCGCTTGTGGACTAACACCAAGTTGTGCTCCCACGGCGTATGCCGCTAAAGCGTTGTAAATATTATACGTTCCACCGATATGCAGATCGACTTGGTGTCCATTGATCGTAAACTTGGATGATTGGGGGGTCTGCGCTAAGATCTGATCGACTTTATAAGTCAGTTCTGGACGCTTGAAGCCACAATTTGGACAGAAATATTTGCCTAAATTACTGTAAGAACGGTATTTAAAGTGTAAGATCTGTTGACAATTTGGGCATAGTAAGCCGTCAGTGTTAGCCGGCGCAAGTTGGTCTTGTTCTTCTTTATCAGAAAATCCGTAGTAGATAACTTCATTGGGTAATTCTTTACTATTAAAGATCGGAGCATCTCCGTTGGCGATCACTAAGGCTTTGGGGTGCATCAAAACACCTTTTAAGATCTTGTCATAAGTTGTGTAGATCTCTCCGTAGCGGTCCATTTGATCGCGAAAAAGATTTGTCAAAACAAAGATCTTTGGTGCGATATATTGACAAACGATCGGGACATTAGCTTCATCTGTTTCAAGGACTGCTAATTTTTTCCCGCTTTTAGTTTTTTTAGCCGTCAAAAAGGCCGTGACGATCCCTTGTTTCATATTTGAACCGCTTTTATTAGTCAAAACATTTTCATATTTTGCTTGTAAAGTCTTGACTGTCAGAGCAGTTGTCAAGGTTTTTCCATTTGTCCCAGTGATGATCACGATCTCATAATCTTTGGCAAGCTCTTGTAAAACATCGGGATCCAGTTTTAACGTTAATTTTCCTGGAAGTGACGTGCCACCGTGCATAAAATTATGCAAAAACCAGTGGGACGTTTTGCCCGCTGCGATCGCTAATGAACTTTTAAACGACATAAAACATCCTCCGTTTTTTTTCTTCAACTTGTATCTTACCACAAAAGCAGCTAGGGTTGAACTTTAGGGAAGAGAGCGTAAAAATTTTATAATGAAATTTATTAGTAAATCGGCTATACTAGTTTAGGAAAGCTCAAAAGGATGGTGACGTCAGTGGCACAGCTTTTTTTTCGTTATGGTGCGATGAATAGTGGAAAGACGATCGAGATCTTAAAAGTTGCTCATAACTATGAAGAACAAGATAAAAGTGTGATCATTATGACAAGTGGTCTCGATGATCGGGATGGAGTCGGGTACGTCTCCAGTCGGATCGGATTGAAGCGCAAAGCTTTTCCGATCTTTGAAAAAGATGATCTTTTTCAAAAAGTTAAAGAATTAGATCCTAAAGCGGCTTGCGTTTTAGTTGATGAAGCCCAATTTCTAAGTAAGCATCACGTTTTAGAATTAACAAAAGTCGTTGATGAATTGAATATTCCAGTAATGACATTTGGGCTAAAAAATGATTTTCGTAATGAGCTCTTTACAGGCTCGAAATACTTACTATTATATGCTGATAAGATCGAAGAGATGAAGACGATCTGTTGGTTTTGCAATAAAAAAGCGATCATGAATCTTCGTGTCAATGATGGGCGTCCAGTCTATGACGGAGCTCAGATCGAGATCGGAGGCAATGAATCATACTATCCTGTATGTCGTAAGCATTATTTCAAGCCACTGCTCGATAACGGACAGATCATTAAATAAGAAAGGATACTTTGATGGATAAGTTATTTGATAGACTACAAATGCTTGAAGATCGCTACGAAGAGTTAGGGGAACTTCTCTCTGACCCAGATGTGATCGCAGATACAAAACGGTTTATGGAGCTCTCAAAAGAAATGGCCGATCTCCGTGAAACTGTCGAGAAGTATAATAAATATAAACAGATCGTACAACAGATCAAAGATGATGAAGAAATGTTGAGTGCCGGTCTTGATGACGATGAAATGACAACGATGGTCAAAGAAGAATTGGCGACTTCAAAAGATGAAAAAGAACAACTTGAAGAAGAGATCAAGATCTTGTTATTACCAAAAGACCCTAACGATGACAAAAATATCATCATGGAGATCAGAGGTGCTGCTGGTGGAGATGAAGCTAGTTTGTTTGCAGGTGATCTCTTTACGATGTATAGTAAATACGCTGAACGGCAAGGTTGGAATATCGAAGTGATCGATAAGACTTTGACTGAAGTTGGTGGTTTCAAAGAAATTGCGCTTTTGATCAACGGAAAAAGCGTTTACTCTAAATTGAAGTATGAATCAGGGGCTCACCGTGTGCAACGGATCCCAGTAACTGAATCTGCTGGTCGTGTGCATACATCAACGGCAACAGTAGTCGTAATGCCGGAAGAAGAAGATGTCGAGATCGAGATCGATCCTAAAGACATCCGCGTTGACGTTTATCGTGCTTCAGGTGCTGGTGGCCAACATATCAATAAAACGTCTTCTGCTGTGCGCATGACCCACTTACCAACAGGGATCGTAGTTGCGATGCAAGATCAACGTTCACAACAACAAAACCGCGAAAAAGCAATGAAGATCTTGCGGGCCCGGGTCTACGATTATTATGCTGAAAAAGAACAAAGTGCATACGATGAAAATCGAAAGTCAGCGGTCGGGACAGGTGATCGTTCTGAACGGATCAGAACTTATAATTATCCACAAAACCGTGTGACTGATCATCGGATCGGTCTGAGTTTGAATAAACTTGATCGGGTCATGAACGGAGAGTTAGACGATGTGATCGATGCTTTAGTTCTTTATGATCAAACTAAAGCCTTGGAAGAACTGCAAAATGGATAAAATAACAGTTTTCAAAGCTCAGCAATGGGCTTTTTCTTTTATAAATAAGCACCAAAAAGAAGAATCTGCCGCAGAATTATTATTATGTGGCCAATTTGGCTGGGATACGACCCAACTTTTAATGCATTACCAAGATGAACTTTCGACCAAAGAGTGGAATTTGTTCAAACAAAATGTCGAAAAATACTGTCAAGGTTGGCCTGCACAATATCTTTTAGGAAAGACGAAGTTTTTTGGCTTGGATCTTAAAGTCACCCCAGCAACTTTGATCCCACGGCAAGAAACAGAAGAGCTAGTAGAGTGGGTCTTAGCCGATGAACCTAAAAAAGGTGCAAAACTTTTAGATATCGGAACAGGAACAGGGGCGATCGGTTTGACATTAAAGCATGAACGACCTGATCTTGATGTGACCTTGAGTGATATTTCAAGTGAGGCTTTAGCTGTAGCAAAAGTAAATGCAGCCAATTTGAAGACTGAAGTCAAATTAAAGCAAGGAGACCTTTTTGAAAATATTACGGGACAGTTTGATGTCATCGTTTCCAATCCACCATATATCGCTGAGAACGAACGAAATTTGATGGACGAAAGTGTTTTACTGCATGAACCAAAGTTAGCGCTCTTTGCACCAGATAACGGTCTTTATTTGTATAAACGCTTAGCTCAAGAGATCGCGCCCTATCTTACTTCAAAAGCCCGACTATATTTAGAGATCGGCTTTGCTCAAGGGGCCTCTGTCGTAGCGCTCTTTGAAAAAACTTTTCCTCAAGCACAAGTAGATTTGAAGTATGACCTGAGCGGAAATGCGCGGATGGTCCGAGTTGAATTTTAAAGAAAGGAAGAATAAAAGTGTTGATAACAAAGATCTATCGACCAGATGAGATCAAAGAAGCTGCAAAAGAGCTTCGTTTAGGTGAATTGATCGCCTTTCCGACTGAAACTGTCTACGGACTAGGGGCAGATGCAACTAATGAGCAGGCAGTCAAACGTGTTTATCTTGCCAAAGGACGTCCCTCAGATAATCCGCTGATCGTGACAGTTAGTTCTAAGGAGATGGTCGAAAAATATACAGGAGCATTATCAAAAGAGGCTCAAAAGTTGATGGCTACTTTCTGGCCGGGTTCGTTGACGATCGTTTTGCCGATCAAACCAGGCGCACTTTCAAAAGCAGTGACTGGAGGCTTAGAAACAGCTGCCTTTCGAATGCCAAAAAATAAAACAACATTGGCTTTGATCAAAGAAGCTAATGTCCCGCTTGTCGGACCTTCAGCTAATTCTTCTGGCAAACCTAGTCCTACGACAGCACAACATGTTTTTCATGATCTTGAAGGACGGATCAGAGGGATCGTTGATGATGGTCCAACAACAGTAGGTGTTGAGTCGACGATCATCGATCTCAGCACAAAACATCCGACGATCCTCCGCCCTGGTTTAGTCACAGCAGAAGAACTTGAAACGGTCTTACAAACAGAAGTGATCAGTGATAAGCATAAAGTTGGTCAAAAAGAAACACCTAAAGCTCCAGGAATGAAGTATAAGCACTATGCTCCAAGTGCTCAAGTTGTGATCGTTTCTCCTCTTGAGTGGGAAAAAGCCTTAGCGTTTGCTAACGCCAATAAACAAGCCGTTGCGATCATGGCACTTGAAAAAGATCTGGCAAATGTTTCAACAGAGATCCCGACATTTAGTTTAGGCGAAAATATCACAAGTGCTAGTCAACGTCTATTTGCAGGTCTGCGGCACTTTGATGATCAGATCCGTCCAGAGATCATTTTATGTGCTGGTTTTGCAGAAGAAGGCTTAGGTGCTGCTTATATGAACCGTTTGAAAAAAGCAGCGGGAGAGACATTTTTTTCTGATCTAAAAATTTGACCGTTTTTAGGTAGCCATAGGGGGGCATTTCGGCTAAAATAAGTAACAGGATCCAATCTAAGGAGGAAGAAAAATGGGAAAATTTGAAGTATTAGATCATCCGTTGATCCAACATAAATTAACGATCATTCGCGATAAAAATTGTGGCACACGCGAATTTAGACAATGTGTCGATGAGATCGCAGCTTTAATGGCGTATGAAGTTTCACGTGAGATGCCTTTGGAGGATGTAGAAGTTCAAACGCCGATGGGAGTTACAACTAAGAAACGTTTAGCAGGTAAAAAGGTGGTCGTTGTCCCGATCTTACGTGCAGGTCTAGGGATGGTCGAAGGTATTTTGAACCTTATCCCAGCTGCTAAAGTTGGCCATATCGGGATGTATCGAGATGAAGAAACGATGCAGCCACATGAATACTTTGTAAAAATGCCTAGTGATCTTGCTAATCGTGAGATCTTTATCGTTGACCCAATGTTGGCGACTGGGGGGTCAGCGATCATGGCAGTTGATGCTTTAAAGAAGCGGGGGGCTCAATCGATCAAGTTCGTTTGTTTAGTAGCAGCACCTGAAGGGGTCGAAGCTTTACGTAAAGCTCATCCAGATATCGATATCTTTGCAGCAGCTTTAGATGAGCGTTTAGATGAAAATGGTTATATCGTTCCTGGGTTAGGGGATGCTGGTGACCGACTATTTGGAACTAAATAGTCGACAAGTGATCAAATGTGTCGCTTATTTTAAAAAAATCATAAATAAAAATCAAAATCCTTGAAAATACGCGCTTGATCAGTGTTTTATAAATTTTTTGATTTTTGATTTCTGTTTTGTATTTTAATTAAAATGGTGGTATTATTTCATTTGTATTCAAAATTAGTTCGGTTAGCTATTTTTGGATCGAAGATTATGGTTCGACCATTTTGTTCGACCGTATTGATCACAATTGAAAAGAGGTGAAACTTGGTGAATGAAGAAGCTCAAGTTCTGGAGTTTTTCGGTATCCCATTCAATGTCGGTAACTGCCTTTCTGGGCTCGTATCGGCTGTAGTTGTCTTTTTACTGATCTTTTTCTTTTCGCGAAAGCTAACGCTAAAACCTACCGGAAAGCAAAATATGATCGAGTGGATGATCGACTTTACAAATGGGATCGTCAAAAGTGCCATGCCGGATGAGCAAGGAAAACAATATGGTCTCCTTGCCTTTACGCTCTTCTTGTTCATCTTTGTCTCCAATCAGATAGGTCTAGCGATCCAACTTCCGATCAACGGTGTGACTTATCTCAAAAGTCCGACCGCTTCACCAGCCACGACTTTTACTTTAGCATTCTTAGTTTTAGTTTTGGCCCACGGGATGGGGATCTCTAAGTTTGGTTTCAAAGGATATGTTAAGAATTCATATTTTAGCCCGATGCCGGTGCTCTTACCAATGAATTTATTGGAACAATTTACGAATTTCTTAACATTAGCATTACGTCTCTACGGTAATATCTTCTCTGGTGAAGTGTTACTGACTACGATCTACGATCAGTTGGCAAAGTCAAATGGATTATGGACATTTATTCCAGCTATTCCACTTGAGATCATCTGGCAGGCATTTTCGGTCTTTATCGGATCGATCCAAGCCTATGTTTTTGTAACCTTGACAATGGTATATATTTCTCAAAAAGTCGAAAAGGAATAACCAATATATATTGTAATCAATTTAAGGAGGACTTTTATTATGACAACAGCTTTAGCATTACTAGGTGCCGGTCTTGCAGCCGGTCTTGCTGCTCTAGGTGCCGGTATCGGTAACGGTTTACTTGTTTCAAAAACTTTGGAAGGTATGTCACGTCAACCAGAACTTTCTGGTCAATTACGGACAACGATGTTTATCGGTGTTGGACTTGTCGAAGCTACACCGATCATCGCGATCGTTATCGCTTTCATGTTAATGATGAAGTAGTCTCTTAACCATTCAGTATCATTGAAGAAATATTGAAAGATTAGGAGGTGTCAATGAATGGATTCAGCATTATTAAGCGCTGCTGAAGGCGGTGTTCAATGGGGCGATTTCTTGTTCTACTTAGTAACGTTCATTATTTTGATCGCATTGATCAAGCATTTTGCTTGGGGCCCTGTGACTGAAATGATGGAAAAACGTGCTGAAAAGATCGCAAATGACATCGACTCAGCAGAAGATGCCCGTAAAAAGGCAGAAGAGCTCGCAGCTAAACGCGAATCAGCTCTAAAAGATTCCCATGTTGAAGCTTCAAAAATCATTGATCGTGCTAAACAAAACGGTGAGCAACAAAAAGCTAGCATCGTTAGTGCTGCACAAGCTGAAGTCGACACACTAAAGCAAAACGCTAAAAAAGATATTGCCCAAGAACGTGAAGAAGCTTTGGCAAATGTCAAAAATGATGTAGCTGCTTTATCAGTCGAGATCGCTTCAAAGATCATCCAAAAAGAATTGGATGCTAAGGATCAAGAAGCCTTAGTTGACTCTTATATTGAAGGGTTGGGAAAGCAAAATGGCATTAAGTGATCAAACAATAGCTAAACGTTATGGCAAAGCTTTGTTTGAAAGTGCTAAAGAAGCTGATGTTTTAGAAAAAACTGGGCTTGAACTAGCGCAATTAAAACAAGTTTTGCAAGCTGAACCACGTTTTGTCTCTTTTATGACGAGCCCATCGATCAAACAAGAAGACAAACTTTCGATGTTAGAGCATTTAAAGAGTGGAGCTTCAGATTTGACGAAAAATTTAGTGTCGATGGTATATGACTACGGACGGATCGCCAATCTTGAAGGGATAATCGATGAATTTAACAGACTAACAGATGAAGAAGAAAAGACAGTGCGGGCCACTGTGACGACAGCGATCGCATTAGATGATGCACGTAAAGATAAGATCGCCGCTTCTTTTGCCAAAGTTGTTGGCGCTAAGAAAGTGATCTTAGATACGAAAGTTGACCCTGAGATCATCGGGGGCGCTATTTTAAAATCGAATAGTTATATTTTTGACGGTTCGATCCGTTCAAAGATCGCAGAGATCAAACGTCTGTTAGTAAAGTGATTTTTAAAGAGGTGAGACTTTTATGAGCATTAAGGCTGAGGAAATCAGTGCTCTCATCAAGCAACAATTAGCAAACTACCAAGATGAGCTGACCGTTGACGAAGTTGGAACAGTAACTTACGTTGGTGACGGGATCGCTCGTGCTAATGGTCTTGATAATGCGTTATCTGGTGAGCTACTTCAATTTGAAGATGGTACATACGGTATGGCGCAAAACTTGGAATCAAACGATGTTGGTATCGTTATCTTAGGTGCTTATAAAGGCATTCGTGAAGGCGATACAGTAAAACGTACCGGTCGGATCATGGAAGTTCCTGTAGGGGAAGAATTGATCGGTCGTGTCGTTAATCCTTTAGGCCAACCGATCGATGGTCTAGGTGAGATCAAAACGACAAAGACACGCCCGGTAGAACGAAAAGCTCCAGGTGTTATGGAACGTCAATCGGTCAACGAGCCATTACAAACAGGTTTAAAAGCGATCGATGCGCTTGTGCCGATCGGTCGTGGACAACGTGAGTTGGTTATCGGGGACCGTAAGACAGGTAAAACTTCGGTTGCGATCGATACGATCTTGAACCAAAAAGATCAAGATATGATCTGTATTTATGTTGCGATCGGTCAAAAAGAATCAACTGTGCGCACACAAGTTGAGACATTGCGGAAATACGGGGCAATGGATTATACGATCGTTGTATCAGCTGGTCCTTCTTCTCCAGCGCCATTACTTTGGCTTGCGCCTTATGCGGGAGCAGCCATGGGTGAAGAATTTATGTTCAATGGTAAACATGTTTTGATCGTGTATGATGATCTTTCAAAACAAGCTGATGCTTACCGTGAACTTTCCTTGATCTTGAGGCGTCCACCTGGTCGTGAAGCTTATCCTGGTGATGTTTTCTATCTTCACTCACGTTTACTTGAACGTGCAGCTAAGCTAAACGATAAACTTGGTGGTGGATCGATGACAGCTTTGCCATTTATCGAAACAAAAGCTGGCGACGTTTCGGCTTATATCCCAACAAACGTGATCTCGATCACTGACGGACAGATCTTCTTAGATAGTGATAACTTCTACTCAGGTATCCGTCCTGCGATCGATGCTGGTACATCAGTTTCACGTGTTGGTGGTTCTGCTCAGATCAAAGCGATGAAGAAAGTTGCCGGCACACTACGTCTAGACTTAGCTTCCTACCGTGAATTGGAATCATTTGCTCAATTTGGTTCTGATCTAGATGAAGCAACACAAGCTAAGTTGAATCGTGGTCGTCGAACAGTCGAAGTTTTGAAACAGCCATTACACAAGCCATTACCAGTTGAAAAGCAAGTGTTGATCTTATATGCATTGACACATGGTTTCTTAGACATGGTAGCGGTCGATGATATTTTGAGATATCAAGATGAAATGTTTGAATTCTTTGATAACAACCATAAAGATCTTTTAGATCATATCGTTAAGACAGGTGAACTGCCTGACACTGCTAAATTAGATGCAGCTATCAATGAATTTGCAGATACATTTCATGCAAATGTAAAATAAGAAAGGGTGTGAGAGCTAATGCCAGCTTCTTTGCAAGAAGTTAAGCGTCGAATCGTTTCGACTAAAAAAACTGGACAGATCACGAGTGCGATGCAGATGGTCTCGACTGCTAAATTAAGTCAGATCCAGAAGCACTCTGTCAGTTATCAAACTTATGCCGCAAAGATCCGCAGCGTAATTACCCACTTAGCTCAATCGCATCTCCTCGACACAGCTAGTGCTGGAAGCGAAGCTAAAGATGGTAAACTCAACACCTTAGGTATGCTAAAACAACGTCCTGTTAAAAAGACTGGTATCGTCGTGATCACTTCTGATCGTGGTTTAGTTGGGAGTTACAATAGTAATGTGATCAAACAAACCATGGATCTGATCAAAAGCAATGGTAACTCTAAAGAAGATGTTGCGATCATTGCGATCGGTGCTACCGGTGCTGAATTTTTCGGTAAACGTGGTTATGATGTGATCTACGAATATCGCGGGGTGAAAGACGTCCCAACATTTAGAGAGGTCCGTCCGATCGTAGAAGCGATCGTAACGATGTATGACAATCAACTCTACGACCAACTTTTTGTTTGTTATAACCACTTTGTTAATACTTTGACTTCGGTCTTTCGAGCTGAAAAGATGCTTCCGATCTCAGCTGAAAATATGGGTGAAGATGATCTAACTGCTCCAGATGAAGACCGAAATTATCATATTGAATATGAAACTGAACCTTCTAAAGATGCGATCTTAGAGGTTATCTTACCGCAATATGCAGAAAGTTTAGTTTATGGTGCGATCTTAGATGCTAAAACAGCAGAACATGCTTCCAGCTCAACAGCTATGAAGTCTGCTTCTGATAATGCTAAGGATCTCATCTCATCATTAGAACTTCAATATAACCGTGCTCGTCAAAGTGCGATCACGACTGAAATTACTGAAATTACAGGTGCGCAAGCTGCCTTAGATTAAAAGATCAGGAGGAATCAACGAAATGAGTTACGGTAAAGTAGTTCAAGTCATCGGACCAGTTGTCGATGTGCAATTCCCTCTAAATGAATCTTTGCCTGATATCAATAATGCTTTGACAGTCGAACGTGAAGATGGTTCAAAACTAGTGATCGAAGTTGCGCTTGAACTTGGTGATGGCGTAATGCGTACGATCGCGATGGACTCAACTGATGGTCTTCAACGTGGGGCTAAAGTTGTTGATAACGGTACGGCGATCAGCGTGCCAGTTGGTAAAGATACTTTAGGACGCGTTTTTAACGTCTTAGGGGAAACGATCGATAATGGTCCAGAATTTAGTGCAGATCATCGCAAGGATCCGATCCACCGCGATGCACCTGCTTATGATCAATTAAATACAAGTACAGAAATTCTTGAAACAGGGATCAAAGTTATCGATCTTCTTGCTCCTTATATCAAGGGTGGTAAGATCGGACTTTTCGGTGGTGCCGGTGTTGGTAAGACTGTTTTGATCCAAGAATTGATCCACAACATTGCACAAGAACACAACGGTATTTCTGTGTTTACTGGTGTTGGGGAACGAACTCGTGAAGGTAATGACCTTTACTTTGAAATGAAGGAATCAGGTGTTTTAGAAAAAACAGCCATGGTCTTTGGACAAATGAACGAGCCACCTGGAGCCCGGATGCGTGTAGCCTTGACAGGTCTAACGATCGCGGAATATTTCCGTGATGTTGAAGGCCAAGATGTGTTGCTCTTTATCGACAACATTTTCCGCTTCACGCAAGCTGGTTCTGAAGTTTCCGCTTTGCTTGGTCGTATTCCGTCAGCCGTTGGTTACCAACCAACGCTGGCAACTGAAATGGGGCAATTGCAAGAGCGGATCACTTCAACGAAGAAAGGTTCAGTTACATCGATCCAAGCGGTCTATGTGCCAGCCGATGACTATACTGACCCTGCTCCAGCAACGACTTTCGCTCACTTGGATGCTACGACGAACTTGGAACGTGCTTTGACCCAACAAGGTATTTATCCAGCGGTTGATCCGTTAGCTTCAACTTCAAGTGCGTTATCACCAGAGATCGTTGGGGAAGAACATTATCGCGTTGCAACAGAAGTGCAACACGTTTTACAACGTTACCGTGAATTACAAGACATCATCTCGATCTTAGGGATGGATGAATTATCAGATGAAGAAAAGGTCGTTGTTGCTCGGGCACGTCGGATCCAATTCTTCCTTTCCCAAAACTTCCACGTGGCAGAACAATTTACGGGTATTCCAGGTTCGTACGTTCCAGTTGAAGAAACTGTTAAAGGCTTTAAGGAGATCCTTGAAGGTAAGTACGATGATCTTCCTGAAGATGCTTTCCGTCAATGTGGTCCGATCGAAGATGTTGTGAAAAAAGCTGAAAAGATGACACAAGGCAATTAAGGAGGTAACGTCCAATGGATGAAAAGCCTGTATTAACTGTCAATGTGGTTACACCAGACGGCGTTGTTTATGAAAATACAACAGATTTGGCGATCTGTAAGACAACTTTAGGTGAAGTTGGGATCATGCCGAATCGTTTACCACTTTTGGCTTCACTTGCGATCGATAAGATCCGCGTCAAAACAGGTGAAGAAACTTTTGATGAAGTGGCAGTGAGTGGTGGTTTTATTGAATTTTCAGACAATGTTTTGTCGGTAGTTGCATCAGCAGCTGAACGCAAAGAAGATATTGATGCTTCTCGAGCTGAACGGGCGCGCAAACGTGCTGAGGCTCGGATCGAAAAAGCGAAGAAAGTCAATGACGTTGATGAATTACGTCGTGCTGAAGTTTCACTTCGACGAGCGCTCAATCGCCTAAGTCTTTCGAAAAAATAATTATTTATCAAAAACAGTCTTGTCTTTTGGATAGGACTGTTTTTTGTTTAACAGCTGACCTTTGTTTTATTATACAAGAAACCGCTTCCGAAAACTATTTAAATGATTAAAAAAAATTAGCTAATTATCTTTCTTTTTTGATACTTCTATTAGATTCTAAACGAACAAGTAGTGTATAATATGTATTAAAAGGTCTAATCAAGACCTTTTGGTAAAGTAGCTAAGCTATCAGCTACATTTTGAACATTTAATCCAAGTTCTAGTTATTATAGGTCTACGGACCAATAGTCACTAACTATTAGACAGATGTATTGATCAGATTGATATACTTTTTCATAGAAAGTTGATGTGTGAGGTGAGAGAGTTTAGATATCACTCTTTTTAGGGTTAAAGAGATCGCACTAAAGGTCACTAGTGACGATATAACTAAAAATAGAAAGGACAAGCTATTTATTCTTTTTCAAGTATCGAAGCGCGCTTTGTACTTGCTCATGCTCTAGATAGCAGTTACTAAAATTGCAATATGTTGGAATAATGTCTTTGTTGACGATCATTAGCCACTTTCTTTTTATTGCACTAGCTTTTGTGGGGATCCAATCTTTACGGCTCGATCGCTATATCGCTTTAAAAGATCAACGACCTTTAAAGCTTGTGATCGTTATGTTATCTGTTACGATCGGTTATAGTTGTAGTTCGTTTTTCTTGAGTTTTATGGATAGTGTAGTTCATTTATCATATTTAGTATGATCTTTTGATAAATAATAAAATTAAAAATATGAAAGGAAAAGCTATAGTTTGGACAAATATCTTTAGATTTTGAGTAAGTATTTGTACATAATTTTATATAGCAGGATGTATCATTGGAAAAAATTATCGTACGTGGAGGAAAGCGACTTACAGGAACAGTTGAGATCGAAGGTGCCAAAAATGCTGTTTTACCGATCTTAGCTGCCGGGATCTTACCTAGTGAAGGGCGGACGCTTTTAACTAATGTTCCGATCTTATCGGATGTTTACACGATGAATAATGTCATTCGTTTTTTAAATGTAAAAGTTGGTTTTGACGAAGAAAATAAAACGATTGCATTGGATGCGACGGATGAACTCTCATATGAAGCCCCATTTAAATATGTTTCCAAAATGCGTGCTTCGATCGTTGTTTTAGGACCGCTTTTAGCAAGGTTAGGGCGGGCTAAAGTTGCAATGCCAGGTGGCTGTGCGATCGGATCACGACCGATCGACTTGCATTTGAAAGGTTTAGAAGCTTTAGGAGCACAGATCACGCGTCATGATGGTTATATTGAAGCTAGTGCACCAGCCGGCTTGAAAGGAGCAAATGTTTACCTTGATTTTCCAAGTGTTGGTGCGACACAAAATATCATGATGGCTGCCACTTTAGCTAAAGGAACAACGATCATTGAAAACGTTGCGCGTGAACCAGAGATCGTTGATCTGGCTAACATTTTGAACAAAATGGGAGCCAAAGTCAAAGGGGCAGGGACAGAAACGCTCAAGATCGTTGGAGTCGATCATTTGCATGGGACAGAACATGCGATCATTCAAGATCGGATCGAAGCTGGGACTTTTATGGTCGCAGCTGCTTTAACTAAGGGAAATGTTTTGATCAAAGATGCTTTAGCTGAACATAACAAACCTTTGATCTCTAAATTAGAGGAGATGGGAGTCCAAGTGCTTGAAGAAGCAAATGGTCTACGGATCATTGGCCCAGAGGAATTGCGACCAACTACGATCAAAACGTTGCCACATCCAGGTTTCCCAACAGATATGCAACCACAATTTTCGATCCTGCAATTAGCTGCTAAAGGAACAAGTATTTTAACTGAAACAGTCTTTGAGAATCGGTTTATGCATTTAGAAGAGATGCGTCGCATGAATGCAGATTTCAAGATCGAAGGTAATTCAGTGATCATCTATGGACCAACTGATTTTTCAGGTGCTGAAGTGGCTGCGACAGATCTTAGGGCAGCAGCTGCTTTAGTTTTAGCTGGACTTGTTTCACGTGGTATCACGCAAGTAACGCAGCTGCAATACTTAGATCGTGGTTACTATCGTTTCCACGAAAAACTAGCTGCTTTAGGGGCACAGATCAAACGTATCAATGATATTACCGGTGAGGAATATACGCTCACTAAGAAACCACAATATTAAAAATACTTTTAAAGACTTTAAACTCAAAGGAGGCTAAAGTCTTTTTTTGTGGCTCTTTTCAGCTTAATTTTTGCATTTTAGGGTTACGGTGGTTGTGATATCTAAAATTATGATATAATCTACTATGTATAAATTGACCACTAAAGTGATCTGGGATATTTTGAAGAGAATTTAAAAGGAGAAGTTATATGGCCAAAGATATTGGTATCGACCTTGGTACTGCAAACGTATTGATCAATGTCAAAGGCAAGGGCATTGTGTTGAATGAACCTTCTGTTGTTGCAGTTGACACTCAATCAGGTCGCGTTTTGGCAGTCGGTTCAGAAGCGTATAAGATGGTCGGTAGGACCCCAAGTAATATTCGTGCGATCAGACCGTTAAAAGATGGTGTGATCGCAGATTTTGACATGACAGAGCAGATGTTGTCGTATTTCATCAAAAAATTAAATGTCAAAGGTGTGATGTCTAAACCTGCGATCTTGATCTGTTGTCCAACGAATACGACAGATATCGAACGAAAGGCGATCCGCCAAGCAGCTGAAAAATCAGGTGGCGGTGAAGTATATTTAGAAGAAGAACCTAAAGTAGCTGCTGTTGGAGCAGGCTTAGATATCTTCCAACCATATGGAAATATGATCATTGATATTGGCGGGGGTACAAGTGATATTGCAGTTTTATCACTAGGTGATATTGTGATCAGTCGCTCTTTACGAAGTGCTGGTGACAAACTTAATGCCAATATTGCCAACTATGTGCGTCAAGAGTACGGTCTAATGATCGGTGAACACACTGCTGAAAAGATCAAGATCGAAGTTGGAACAGTGATCAAAGGTCATCGAAATAAAGAGATGACAGTTCGTGGCCGTGATGTCGTCAGTGGTTTACCAAAATCTATCACGATCACTTCAGATGAAACGGTAGATGCAATGTCAGATACATTAGAAGCTATGATCGCAGCTACAAAAGAAGTTTTAAGTGAGACACCACCAGAATTAGCTTCAGATATCATTGATCGTGGGATCGTGATCACAGGTGGGGGCGCGTTACTAGACGGGATCGAGACTTTATTTGCACAAGAATTGACGATCCCAGTTGCGATCGCTGAAACACCACTTGATGATGTTGCAGTAGGTTCAGGACAATTGTTAGAACATATCGAAAAACTAAAAAAGAATAAATAATGAAGTTTTTACGCAACTTAGTTATTTTACCAGTCAAATTTTATCAAAAGGCGATCTCGCCACTTTTTCCACCTAGTTGTCGGTACTATCCGACTTGCTCGACTTATATGATCCAAGCAGTAGAAAAACATGGCGCTGTTTTAGGCCTTTTGATGGGGAGTGCGCGGATCTTACGGTGTAACCCCTTTGTAAGAGGTGGTCATGATCCTGTCCCCGATCATTTCAGTTTAAGGCGTAACCACGATAAATAAACTAGCATATAACTACTAAAGTGATCAGGTGTCCATTGAAAAGATAAAATGTGGAGTGGAGACCTTTAAAGGTAGTGAGGAAAATTTGGAAAGGAAAAACTGTATTTCTTTTTACATATATTAGCCAGTGTTTGGTAGTATTGAGTCCACATTTTATACAGTAAGACGATTTTGGCAAGAAAAGATAAGAATATTGAGATCATTGAAAATGAGAAAATGGTCAACGGAGCATTAGTCTCAGAACTAACTTTAAAAGACGAAGTGATCGGTACGGTCAAGCAAGACGGCGACCGCTACTTAGCGATCTTACCAAGTGGAGAAGAATCAAAGATCAATTCAAGTGCCGAAGCAGTGGCACACTTATTACGTGAATACCATTTGCATCGTGGATAATAGTTAATAAAAAAATAAATTTGCCGGCTGGAAATACGTTACAGTCGGCAAATTGTATATAATTAAGTAATGAGTGCTATCAACTCAAATGAGACAAAAAGAAAGGAAAAGCTATATTTCTTTCGTAATATGGACCTTGCTAAATAAAAGTTCGTATTTTTATATAGCGGTAGTTTTTGAATGGAAAAACAAAGATATTTACGACGAGATGAAGATGCTGACTCACGGATCGATTGGGGGATCATTTTTTCGGTCTTAGTTTTAGCTGTTATCGGGATGACATCTTTATATGTTGCCTTAAAGCATGATTCGACTGTAATAAGTGTGACTAGGACGATGGTCACGCAAGCTTTATGGTATATCATTGGGATCGGAGCAGTTATTTTTATTATGCAATTTGATGCAGAACAACTGTGGAAAGTAGCTCCGTTAGCTTATGGACTAGGGATCTTACTTTTGATCTTGGTGTTGTTTTTTTACAGTCGCACGTATTTTATCAATAATGGGGCGAAAAGTTGGTTTGCGATCGGACCATTGTCTTTTCAACCGTCAGAAGTTATGAAACCAGCGTATATTTTGATGCTTGGTCGTGTCGTTTCCCAACATAATGCAGAATATTTAGAGCATACTCCGCGGACTGATTGGCTCTTACTAGGTAAGATGTTTGCTTGGACTTTGCCGATCGCAGTTTTATTAAAACTCCAAAATGACTTTGGGACGATGTTAGTTTTCTTTGCGATCTTAGGAGGCGTTATTTTAGTTTCTGGGATCACTTGGAAGATCATCGTACCAGTTGTTAGTGCCGCAACAGTTTTAGGTGGAACGGCGATCTTTTTAGTTATCTATGATCGATCTTTACTAGAAAAGATCGGTTTTCAAGCTTATCAGTTCAAACGGATCGACTCTTGGTTAGATCCTTCGAGTAGTACAAGTGGTAGCAGTTACCAATTATGGCAGAGTATGAAAGCGATCGGTTCAGGTCAACTTTTAGGTAAAGGTTTTAATGTTTCCAATGTTTATGTACCTGTGCGTCAATCAGATATGATCTTTTCTGTGATCGGTGAAAACTTTGGCTTTATTGGTTGCTGTTTGCTGATTTTTATCTATTTACTTTTGATCTTTCAAATGATCCAAGTAACATTTGATACGAAAAATGAATTTTATGCGTATATTTCGACAGGTGTTATCATGATGATCTTGTTCCACGTTTTTGAAAATGTCGGGATGAATATCGGGCTTTTGCCTTTGACAGGTATTCCTTTACCCTTTATCAGTCAAGGTGGTTCGGCTTTGATCGGGAATATGATCGGGATCGGGTTTGTGATGTCGATGCGTTATCATAATAAGAGTTATATGTTCAGTAGTGGGACAGATTTTAGATAGTAGGTGCTGAAATGAAAAAATTTTATTGTTATTCAAAATGCAGTACATGTAAAAAAGCTAAGAAGTGGTTAGATGAGCATCAGGTCACTTATGAAGCGATCGATCTAGTCGAGACCCCACCGACTAAAGCTGAGTTATTGGACTTTTTTGCTAAAAGTTCACGGCCGTTGCGCTATTTCTTCAATACAAGTGGGCAAGATTACCGACGCTTAGGTCTTAAAGATCAAGTTGCTACTTTGACAAAAGAAGAAGCTGCACAAATGATGTCTGAAAATGGGAAGCTGATCAAGCGTCCGTTATTAGTTGACGATCATCAAGTGACTTGTGGGTTCAAACCAGAAGTTTATGAACAAACATGGCATTAAAAAATAACCCCTCGTTAAGGATAGAAACTTAGCGAGGGGGTATTTTTAACGTTTTTTAGCAAACTTTTTGGCTTCACAGATAAGGTGTACAAAAAGTTTAAATGAGTCGTCATGATCTTGGTAAAGTGTTTCAGGATGCCATTGAACTCCTAAAAAATTAAAATCTTCTCCTATGACCGCTTCAACGATCCCATCGCTACTATAAGCTACTGGAGAAAGCTTAGGAGCAATTGTTTTAAGGGCTTGATGATGAAAAGAGTTGACTCGCGCATAAGGACCAAAGAAATCAGCGATCAAATTATTTTCTGTGACTTTGATCGAATGAGTCAATTCTTGCCAGGGAGCAGTTTGATATTGATTATGTTTGACAGAAAGAGTCGAATAATCACTTAAGTCTTGGTATAAGCTCCCCCCTAAAAAGACATTTGCGATCTGAAGACCACGGCAGATCCCCAAAGTTGGAAGATTTTTTTCATAGGCTTGTCTTAAAAATTCGATCTCGAAGCGATCAAGTGTCGAGTCGATCGCTCCGAGTTTTAAACTTGGTTCTTCATCATAAAAATAAGGGTCAACGTCTTTTCCTCCAGGTAAAAGCAGTCCGTCGATCCGTTCGATCAAAGTACTGATGCTTGCAAGTGAAGTCCTAGGGGTAATGATCACAGGGATCCCGCCAGCTTTTTTTATGGCATCTAAGTAACCTTGACCGATATATGAGATCGGGAGGTTTGCGTGTTCTGGAATCAAAGTACCGTTAAAGTTCCCGATAATACCAATGATCGGTTGCACGTCAATACCTTCTTTCGTTTGTGAAAAATACATTTTGAACAAAGTTTTGTCAATTGAAAGTCATTCTTGATTCGACTACAATGATGATAGTATATCTATTTAGTTTAGCGGAGGAATCAAAAATGTCAACTCTTGAAGTGAAAAATCTGCATGTTCAGATCGAAGGAAAAGAGATCTTAAAGGGACTTGATCTCAAAATGCAAACTGGTGAGATCCATGCGATCATGGGCCCAAATGGGACGGGAAAATCAACTTTATCAGAGGCGATCATGGGCAATCCAGCGTATGAAGTCACAGCAGGAGAGATCTTACTCGATGGTGAAAATATTTTGGACTGGCCCGTTGATGAAAGAGCGCGTGCAGGTCTTTTTTTAGCGATGCAATATCCTTCTGAGATCCCGGGCGTGACTAACGCTGAATTTATCCGCAGTGCGATCAATGCACGTTTGCCTCAAGATGAACCGATCTCGATCAGAAAATATTTAAAAGAGTTAGAAGAGACGATGGCCTTTTTAGATATGCCTTTTTCAATGGCAGAACGTTATTTGAATGAAGGCTTTTCTGGTGGTGAAAAGAAGCGCAATGAGATCTTACAATTGATGATGATCAAACCTAAATTTGCGATCTTAGATGAGATCGACTCAGGTTTAGATATCGATGCTCTAAAAGTCGTTTCACGAGGAGTAAACGAGATGCGTGGACCTGAATTTGGTTCGTTGATCATCACACATTATCAACGTTTATTGAATTACATCGTACCAGATGTTGTCCATGTGATGATGGATGGCCGGATCGTTAAAGTGGGTGGCCCAGAACTAGCTAAGCGCTTAGAAGCTGAAGGCTATGCTGGCCTACGTGATGAGTTGGGACTTGATATCAAATTAGCTGAAGATCAAGCTTAGGGGTGGTAAAGATGGAAGAAACAATGGCAAAAGAAGATTTTTTAGCCTTTGGTAAACAGATGGCTGAGCCTCAATGGTTTACTGAAAAACGGATCGCTGCTTGGCAAAAAGCGGCGAAGCGATCGCTACCAAAATTTGAGAAGATCAAATATCAGCGGTGGCCGATCGAGTTATTGCGTCCGCTCCAAGCTCATGCAAGCGATCTACCAGTTGAAAAGTCAGCCGAACTTACACAAACGCCAGCCGATATCGTGCAATTTGGGCAAACGACGATCAAGATCGAATTGCCAGAAGAGCTCCAAACTAAGGGCGTACTTGTCTGTGATTGGCAAACAGCTCTCAGAGAGCATCGGGCTTTAGTTGAAAAATATTTTATGCAAGCACTCAATGATGATGAAAATCGTTTGACGTTACAGCATTTAGCTAAACTAACTAGTGGTCTTTTGATCTATATTCCGAAAAATGTTGTTTTAAAAGAACCATTGACCGCTTACTTTATCCAAGATGCAACTAGAAAACAGGATTTTGTGCATCATGTTTTATTGATCGCAGATGTCAATAGCGAGGTCTCATATTTAGAAAATCTTCAAACTTATGGAACTGAAGCGACAACAGCAAATGTCATCGTTGAAGTCTTTGCTGAGAGTGGAAGTCAAGTACACTTCGCTAGTGTAGACCGTTTAGGTAAAAAGACAACAGCTTATTTGAATCGGCGGGGACATTTAGCTAACGATGCTAAGATCGATTGGTCTTTAGGGATGATGAACGATGGCAATATCGTCGGCGATTTTGATTCAGATCTATTGGGAGCAGGCTCACATGCTGAAACAAAGGTTATTGCGATCTCGACAGGTAAACAGTTACAAGGGATCGATACGCGGGTGACAAATTATGGTCGTCATTCGATCGGCCACATTTTGCAGCATGGAGTGATCTTAGAACGTTCAGCCTTAGTTTTTAACGGGATCGGTCATATCATCCATGGGGCTAAAGGAGCCGACGCGCAACAGGAAAGTCGTGTTTTGATGCTCTCGACTAAAGCTCGCGGTGACGCCAATCCGATCTTATTGATCGATGACAATGAAGTCACGGCGGGACATGCAGCTAGTGTGGGCCGAGTCGATGAAGAACAGCTCTACTATTTGATGAGTCGAGGACTAACTAAGGACGTGGCTGAGCGCTTAGTGATCCGGGGCTTTTTAGGCCCAGTTTTAACGGCTTTGCCAGACCGAAAAGTGCAAGCTAAGCTCTCACAGATGATCGAAAGGAAGCTAGTCGATGGACAAAAAAATAAATAAATATCGAGCTGATTTCCCGATCTTAGAGCAAAAAGTCAACGGAGAACCATTAGTTTATTTAGATAATGCTGCTACGACACAAAAGCCAAAACAAGTCGTTCAAGCTCTAGTTGATTATTATTATCACGATAATGCTAATGTCCATCGTGGTGTGCATACGCTAGCTCAACGCGCAACGACAGCTTACGAAGCAACGCGAAAAAAAGTCCAAAAATTGATCAATGCCCCTAGTGAGCGGGAAGTTGTTTATACAAAAGGAACGACTGAAGCTTTGAATTGGATCGTAAAAGGTTACGCTGAAAAAAATCTTGCTCCTGGTGATGAGATCGTTTTATCTTACCAAGAACACCATTCAAATATCGTTCCGTGGCAAGAGATCTGTGCTAAGACTGGTGCTAAACTCGTTTATCTTGAGTTAAATAAACGCGGTCAAGTTGATCTAGCAGATGCGCAAAAAAAGATCACCGCTAAAACTAAATTTGTTTCACTAGCCCAAGTTTCTAATGTGTTAGGTGCGCTCGCTCCAATCAAAGAGCTTGCAGAATTAGCACATGCTAAAGGAGCGCTTATGATCGTTGACGGTGCACAATCTGTTCCACATATCCCTGTTGATGTTCAGGAGCTTGGGATCGACTTTTTAGCTTTTTCAGGCCATAAACTTCTTGGTCCGACTGGAACAGGGATCTTGTGGGGGCGTTTAGAATTATTAGAAGCGATGGACCCACTTGATCTTGGCGGAGAAATGATCGAATTTGTTGGCTTAGAGCATGCGACTTTCAAAGAAGTTCCGTGGAAATTTGAAGGAGGAACGCAAAATATCGCAGGAGTGATCGCTTTAGGTAAAGCGCTCGATCAATTGCAAGAGATCGGCTTGGCTGAGATCGAAGCTTATGAAACTGAGCTTATGCGCTATGTTTTGCCGAAGCTCCAAGCAGTACCAGGGTTTGAACTTTACGGTTCACCTGATCCAAATGATCATAAAGGGATCATCTCCTTTAATTTGGCGGGGCTTCATCCCCACGATACTGCGACAGCTTTAGATATGGAAGGTGTGGCGATCCGCGCAGGACATCATTGTGCGCAGCCTTTGATGAAATATTTAGGGATCGCTGCGTCTGCACGAGCAAGTTTTTATTTTTATAATACAAAAGCCGAAGCTGATAAATTAGTTGAAGCATTGAAGAAAACAAGGGAGTTTTTTAAATGAGTCTATCGCAATTGGATAACTTATACCGCCAAATGATCTTAGAGCATGCAAAACGACCACATCACCATGGTAAATTAGCTACAGCTGATAAACAGATCGAGTTGCATAATCCAACTTGTGGTGATGTTTTAGAACTTGAAGTCAAGTTAGATAAAGAAAAACGGATCGAAGCGATCGCCTTTTCTGGCACAGGGTGTACGATCTCACAGGCTTCTGCTTCGTTGATGACCGATGAAGTTTTAGGAAAGACGCCTACTGAAGTTGCTGAGATGGTCGAAGCTTTTTCAGAGATGATCACACAAAAAACAACAAAAGACTATGAAGCACTATTAGGTGACGCTGTGATTTTAGAAGGAGTTGCACAATTTCCGGCTCGGATCAAATGTGCGACTTTGGCATGGAAAGCGATCTATCAAGCAGTGGTTGAAAAGGGGGCTAAAGAAGATGAGTGAAAATACGATCCCAGAACTTGGGGGAGAATACAAATATGGATTTAAAGACGATATCGAACCGATCTTTACGACAGGAGAAGGTCTAACAGAAGAGATCGTTCGTCAGATCTCAGCTGCTAAAGCTGAGCCTGAGTGGATGTTAGATTTTCGGCTAAAGGCATATAAATTGTATCAAAAGTTACCGATGCCTGATTTTGGCCCTGATCTTTCGCCACTAGATTTTGAACATATCAATTATTTTCGCCGTGATTCAGACCGAGTTGCGCGCGATTGGGACGATGTTCCTGAAGAGATCAAAAAAACCTTTGATCGTTTAGGTGTCCCTGAAGCAGAACGCAAGTATTTAGCTGGATCATCGGCTCAATATGAATCAGAAGTCGTTTATCATAATATGCGCAAAGATTTTGATGACTTAGGCATTATTTTTATGGATACTGATTCAGCTGTAAAAGAACATCCAGAACTAGTCAAAAAATATTTTGGTAAATTGATCTCACCTGCAGATAACAAGATGGCAGCCTTGAATTCAGCAGTGTGGTCTGGTGGGACCTTTATCTATGTTCCAAAAGGCGTCAAAGTCTCAGTACCGATCCAAAGTTATTTTCGGATCAATGCCGGAAATTCTGGTCAATTTGAACGAACGTTGATCATCGTTGATGAAGGCGCAAGTATCAACTATGTTGAAGGCTGTACTGCTCCTAATTATTCTGAAGATAGTTTGCACGCAGCTGTAGTGGAAGTCAACGTCTTAAAAGATGCTTATTGTCGGTATACGACGATCCAAAACTGGTCAGATAACGTTTATAGTTTAGAGACTAAACGTGCTCGAGCTTTAGAAAATGCGACGATGGAATGGGTCGATGGTAACTTAGGTTCAAAAGTGACGATGAAGTATCCAAGTGTCTATCTTGATGGTAAAGGAGCACGTGGTACGATGCTTTCGATCGCTTTTGCTGGTAAAGATATCGATTCTGATACTGGGGCTAGAATGATCCACAATGCTAAGAATACTTCTTCTTCGATCATTTCTAAGTCATTATGTAAAGATGGTGGTCGTGTTGATTATCGTGGACAAGTGCGCTTTGGGAGACATTCAGATGGTTCGTTTTCACATATCGAATGTGATACGATCATTATGGATGATAAGTCGGCAAGTGATACGATCCCATTCAATGAGATCTTAAACGGTAATGTTTCGATGGAACACGAAGCTAAAGTCTCGAAGATCTCAGAAGAGCAACTCTACTATTTGATGAGTCGGGGGATCTCAGAAGAAAAAGCGACTGAGATGATCATTATGGGCTTTGTTGAGCCTTTTACAAAAGAGCTCCCGATGGAGTATGCAGTTGAATTGAATCGTTTGATCGAATATCAAATGGAAGATTCGGTCGGATAAAAAAAGGGTATTCGTCAACTGATATGGATATTCCTACAAACACTTCCTACAATAGAATTGTGGGGAGTGTTTTTTTTACGCAAATATACAATCAATTCGTAAAAAGAAAAATTGTTGATTAGCAAAACCGTAACAACTTCGTTTTAAGAGTTTGATCTTTCGATTGATACCCTCCAAAGGACCATTGGAATATTTTGAAGTTACGCTATTTATTAGATAGCTGCGATTTTTACGGAAAGTACGAATAGTCGTATCCATCTCTGTATTGGTGCGCTCATAACTATCGAGAACCTCATTCAAAGTAGTAATGTCTTTATTCTTCAAAGCTAAGGTAATATCTTGGTAAGTCTGATAAACTATTTTGAATTCAGAAAATTTATTGATGATCAAGTCGATCGCATTCTGTTGAGTCATATATTCATTGATTCCCCTAAGATAGACAACATTTTTAGGGTCGATCTCATCAGATTTCTTATGGAATAAACGCCACTGTGATTTGAGAATCTTGTATTCTCGACTATGCTTATTGAGTGATCTAGTGAGAGCGATTCGACAACTGTCTAAAGCACGTCCGGCTAGCTGAACTATATGAAACCGATCAATAATAATCTTGGCATTCGGGAAAAGTCGGCGAATGAAGCGCTGGTATTGAGCGTTTAAATCAATGACGACTGATTCCACTTGATCACGTTCAAACTTTGAGTAACGATTTTCAAAATAATTGATAATGGTAGAAGATAGTCTATCTGGGAGTTTAACAACTAACTTATGAGTTTGTGCATCACAACAGATAAAAGAAGTTGTATTTTTAATCGAACGAAATTCATCAAAACAAAGATTCTTGGGCAAAACAGGTACTCGATATTGAGGTTTGATCCGTTCGACAATAGTTCTTCGAACACTACTAGCAGAGCAATGACAGATGCGAGCGATAAGTTCACCGTTCAAACCTTCCCTAGCTAATAACATGATCTGATTTTTTAGTTTACGAGAAAGAGTTTGATTAGGCTTAGTCAATTCAGAGGTCGCACCGAAAGTTGTGCGACAATTTTTACATTGATAGCGTTGTTTATGAAGGATCATTTCATAACGTATACCGTTTAAACTTGGTAAACGTACGTGAGCTTTAGCGAAACCATTTTTATTAACAGTGGCAAAGCCACAATTTCGACAACGGCTGATAGGATAAGATAGTACAGCTTTGATCAAAACTAATTTCTCTGTGCCATTATTTAAATTATCGATAACATCAATAACTTTGAGATTAGGGTCTTTAATATTTAGAAGTTTTAGTATACAATCGTTATGGGACATTTAAATTCTCTCCTTTACGTGGTTTGTGGTGAATTCATTGTATAACGAGAGGGCATTAAATGTCCTTTTTTTGCGCAAAAAAACTGGTATGGAATTTTTCATCCATACCAGAAAGTGTATACCCTAAAAAAAGAGCTGGGATCGATCCCCAATGTCATTAAGTTAAGCCTACAGTACTAAAGATTAGATATTGAAAAAGAGATCAGAAACATATTTTGTAGTTATCTGATCTCTTTTTATCACGACAAATAAGCTGATAGTTAATCAAATTTTTTTATCAGCACGTTCTTTTATGTTATTCTGTAGTTGAATCCTGATGCTTTTCTTCTGCTGGATGATCTTTTATAATGCCGACCATTCCTGATTGGAAGAATATTTTTAGAAATATAGGATTCTAACCGTTTTGGTGGGGATTTTCCTCTAATAAAAGATCTACACAGTCTCACAGCGACTGTAAAATTAACTTTATATTGATATGATCGAGCCTTTTCTTGGAGTGATACATGATCTATGATCATTTGGGTGAAATTGTACACTATAAGTTTAGCGTAGATCTCTTGAAGGATCCCCACTATTTTTTTAGCGTGAAAGTTCAATAATCCCAAGGTATGTTTCAATGTCCTGAATGCTGTTTCTATCCCCCAACGTAAATGGTAAAGCTTTTTTAGTTTCCAAGCTGGATATGAACTTTGATTTAGATTAGTTACTACAGTCACATCCTTGTCTTCGGATACAGAAAAACGTACTATTCTAAATTCAAGTGAATAAAATTCAGTTGGGTCAGCTTTCTTGGTTTTTTGTGATAAAAAATCGAAGGTCACATTGGCCGGTATAAATCTATAAGAATTACGTTCTCTAAATAATTCCTTAGTTTCTCTAGTTTGTTTACGTGTTAATTTTAGTGTGAAATGTTTATCGAATTGGCGTTCATCTGGAAGTGCTATTCCACTGATCACGCCATTGTTGTTTCGTACTCTGATCAAGAAAGACCAACCTTTTTCTTGGATGTGCGCTAAGGTATTATAAGATTCATATCCTCTATCGCCAATAATGAGCGCCTTAGGGATTTTAGAACGAGCGATCATTTTATTCAAGGCATTGCGCTCATTATCCATACCTTTTTGGACGATCACATCTGTATAAATTTGTTTGTCTAAGTCAAAGAGTGCGTTAAGGTGAAGTAAATTATAAGCTTTGCGACCATTTGGAGATGGAAAATAAGAGCTTTTATCAGTTGGATCAGTTGGGATATGAATACTAGAGCCATCGATAGCTAGGATCCTGATTTGACTTTGAGTGTTTTGTGATAATCGATCGGAAAACAGATGGAAGAATTTTTTAAACGCCTCAGCTTTTACTTTATATCTTTGTTGTGTAAAAGCTGAAACAGTGAGTTCCGGTATACCTCCTGTTAGTTGTGATAATTCACTTAGAATAGTCCCGCCACCCATTGATAGAATATAAAGTAGCGTGTCTTTAAAAACAAGTTTTCTCTGACGTATAAAATCACGTTTGGGATCGACAACATATTTTTCTTTTTCTTGGTCGATCGAGTCAAGGGTAGTTAAAAATAACTTTTTCAGTTGTGCTATATTCATAATGCTCACCTCCGTACATTAATAATCTCTATTAACGTCATAGATGTCAAAAAAGAGAGCTTGTATCAAATTTCTAAATTGAAATTTGATACAAGCTCTCTTAACTTAATGACATTGGGATCGATCCCAGCTCTTTTTTTAAGCTTGTTTAGGTTTTTTATGTGCGATCAAGATCAAAGCCAGTAAAGCTAAGACGATCTCACTGATGATATAAACAAGGCGGAACTTAAAGTCAGTTCCTCCAAGCCAAACGTCAAAGACGACTGAGAAAACAACGAGTGTGATCATTGCGATCCACTGTGAGCGCTCAAATGCTTTCCCATATTTGAGCTCGCGCTGTCTGATCGAAGGCAATAGCGCGCCAAGACCGATCAAAACAACGATCGAAACGATATTGATCACTAACTCATACCACCAAGTATGGCTAAATTGTGCCACATCTTGGGGGGCGATCCCTAAAATAGTAGCTAAGGCAGTCACGATGAGTAGTAAAAGTCCAGCTAAATAAGCTAATTTATCGTTTTTGATAAAGATATATTGTGAAGGATACTTGGTCGAATCGCGTCGGATCCGCATAAAGGCGTAGAAGATCCAGCAAGTTACTCCAGGTGAGATGATCCCATTCAAGTTGAGTAACCAGTTGAAGACATCATTCATTTCTGGTAAAAAGATCCCTAAAAACATGATGAAAGCACAAAGTACACAGGTCAAGATATAGCCATTGATCGGCAGACCGTCTTTATTTGTTTTGCGCAAGAAGGCTGGCATATATTTATCACCAGTATCCGAGATCAACATCCGCGTCATCGCATCTAATAAAACAGCTAAAAGTGCGCACATATAAAGTACCGAAGTCCAAGCGTAGACGTACATAAAGAGATCACCTAGCCCAAATTGTTCACCTAGAGCGCGAAATGCATAGTAAGAACCGTTCATTTTAAGATCATTTGGAAGATCATAAGCATTAAAGTAGATCCCAAGCGCAAACGAACCAAAGATCGTTAAAAAGGCAGTCATGACAGCTAAAGCGATCATAGCTTTGGGAAATTCTCGTTGTGGTTTTTTCATTTGCGTAACATACGGTGCGATCAATTCACAACCATTGACAGCATAGATCAACATTCCGACTGTCGTCCAATATTTAAGGTCAAAATTAGGGATGATCGTGTGGATCGTCATCGGTTTAGTAGCCATTTGCCCGCCACTTTTTACGAGACCGACAAAAGCTAAGACTACAAATAAGATCGTCATGACAAACATCATGCCCCCGCCGACTACACTCAAAAATTCCATTGAATTAGCTAAGCGACGTTGAATCAAAATAAAAATAATAAAAATGATAAAAGTCCAGAGGGTAAATTGGGCATTTGACATCGTATCTTGGAATTTTCCAGAACCTGTAAAAGCCCAACCAAAACCAACAACGACTGAATTTGCCGAATCAACGACGTAAGGAACTGAGGCAGCCCAATAAGTCCAAGCTGTGAAGTAGCCTAAAAATTCACCGTTTGTTCCACGGATCCAAGAACTTAAGCCCCCGCCTTCTTTATTAAAGACTGAGCCGAGTTGTCCGACCATCAAAGAATAGGGGATAACGTATAAAAAGAGCATCAAGACCCAAGATGTGATCACTGTCATACCTTGGTTTTTGAAGTTGTACATAATATCATCAAAGCCGATCACTGTTACAAAAGCCATTAAAGTCAAGATCGGCCAACTGATATATTTACCGTGTGTTTGTGTATCATCCATTGTAAAAAGACCCTTTCTGTGTTTAAATTCTAAAAAAAGCATACTTACTAAGAATAAACTAATCAAAAACAGGTTGCAAGCTGTCCTTTAGCTAAGACTTGCCAGGCCAAAAGATTTCTTCTAAAATAAAACTAAATTTGAGATAGGGTGAAACAAATGTTGCTTGAATTTTTAAATGAGTATTATGAAGCTGAGCTTGAAACGATCCATGATGAAGCAGGCAATATGCATTTGCAAGGGCGAAGTAGGCGTTTTGAGCGTCAACTTTTCGTCAAGATCTTTAAGGAAAAAGATAAGTTTTACGCCGAACAACATGTCAATCAAGTTTATTGTCCAGAGATCTATTTAGATAGTGTTATTTATGAGGATAACTACATCGTTGTTTTAGAAGATCGCGTGTTAGAAGATGTTTTACCAGCTGAAGTCGATGCCAAAAGCGTGACTTCTTTTGGACAAAAACTGGCAGCCTTCCATGAAAAAGTCAGTGGCAAAGTTTTAGTTCCAAGTGATGAGCGACCGCTCTCAGAGAGACTCGCAACTAAAGTCGCAAGGTTTGAGAAAACACCTTACCAAACTGATGTGACAGAAGTTTTTACGCGTTTACAAAAAGACCTTGCAGCAGCTGATATCGACTATGCCCTCTTACCAAAAGTTGTTTTACACGGTGACTTTAGCATTCGAAATTTAATGCATCATGCAGATAAGCTCATCTTGATCGATTTTGAAAGGGCTAGTCTAGGTGTTGCCTATGAGGATCTGATCAAGTTTTTTTATAATGAAGTCAAAGAACCTAGATTACGAAATAACTTTTTACATGGTTACCGCCAAATAAAAGAACTTGAGATCCCAAATTATAGTTTACAGCGGTGCTTGCTCTTTTTATGTGCGTTAGATATTTTAGAATTTCATTTGACCCATACAAAACAAAAATTTGGTCAAATGGCAGAAGCGATGTTTCAAACGATCAAAAATGAAGATGCGATCTTAGCATTGTAAAACTTATATTTTACAATTTAAATACATGACAGTCAGGGCTTTTCGTGGTATCATTTTCTTAGTTATTGGACGCAAGAGACCTTAGCTTATTGGGATTTTGGCGAACAATACGCCACCGTATAATAATATTATATTAAGAGGATGGATAAACCATTATGGCAGATAAGAAGATGCATGTTGCATTGCTTTTTGGGGGAAACTCTTCAGAACACGATGTTTCCAAGCGTTCCGCGCATACTGTATATGACGCATTAGATAAAGATAAATATGAAGTTTCAGTTTTCATGTTCACTAAAGAAGGTTTCTTATTAGGGAACGAAGATTCAATGAAGATCTTTAATGGGGCACCTGAAGATGAGATCGTGGCTGAAGCGACAAAAGATGTTGATTTCTCTAATCCATTGGCTAATCTCCAAAATCTTTCTGAAGTTAAGGATGTTGACTTATTTTACCCTGTGATCCACGGAAACATGGGGGAAGACGGTACAGTGCAAGCTTTGTTCCGTCTGTTGGATAAGCCGTATATCGGAAGTGGGATCGCTTCATCTGCGATCTCCTTTGACAAAGATCTCACTAAGCAGATCTTGACACTTCATGGGATCAGAAACACACGTTACGTAGTCGTAACACCTGAAAATAAAGCTGAATTTACTTATGAACGTTGTGCCAAAGAGTTAGGTGAAACACTTTTTGTTAAACCGGCGCGCCAAGGTTCATCAGTAGGGATCCACAAAGTTTCAAATAAAGCAGATTTTGATGCAGCGATCGAAGATGGTTTCCGTTATGACTTTAAGATCTTAGTTGAAGAAACGATCAACAGTCCACGCGAAGTTGAATGTTCTGTTTTAGGTAACCGTCAACCAAAAGCTTCGAAGTTAGGCGCTGTTTTAGTTCCTGAGAGTGATGATTTCTATGATTACAACAACAAGTTCGTCGATGCTTCTGGGGTGGTCTTTGAGATCCCGATCGAATTACCTGAAGATTTAACGAAAGAGATCCAACAAATGTCATTAGATGCATTCCGTGTTTTAGGTAACCGCGGAATGGCACGGATGGACTTTTTAGTTGATGAAAATAACGTACCATACTTTGGTGAGGTCAATACTTTACCTGGTTTCACAAACATTTCACTTTACCCACAATTATGGGCTGTTTCTGGGATCAACTACAAAGAATTGATCAACAAGTTGATCGAGCTTGCGATCGAAGAATACGAAGACAACGCTAAGTTGCACTATGACTTCCAAGCGTTAGGTTCTGAAAAGCTTGGTAAAGGTCTTTTAACAGACGAAGATAAAAAATAATGTTACTCTTTAAGGGTGTGGTCTAAGACCATGCCTTTTTTAGTTAGGTGATAGTATGAAAAAAATAACTGGATTCTATTTGTTTTTCTTAGCTGTTTTTTTATTGTTAGAGATCTGCCTCAGTCTTTCGTTGCCTCTAACTGGACTCTATCTTTTGTTAGGACCACTGTTTTTATTAAAAATAAATGCGCAAAAGCTAACGCTTAAAAGTTATGGGCAAGGACTTTTTTGGGTAGGGGTCATCTGTTATCTTTTACTACCTTTTAGTCCGTTGAGTTTGATCCGGCTTTTAGAACATTTTCCGCTTCCGCTCACAGTGACGAACGTCTTTTTTTATAAGCGGATCTTTTGGTTAGGCCTTTTAGGGGGACTTTATCTAGTTGGCTATTATGTATGTTTACGTCTTTTACCAAGTTCCAATTTGCAATTATTGACAGAAAAAAACTTTTTACAGCAATTACGCAAAAATTTTGATGCTTCACGCTCAAAACACACTTTTGTTTTTTTAATACTTTTATTTTTTAGTGCCGTTACCTTTTTAGGAACGACACTTGCTGTAAGTGATCTGATGGTCGTTGGTAAAGTCAGTGCGCTTGGCTATTTTGTCAGTGTTAGCGTGAGCAAGCAAATTTTGCTTTTATGGCTTTTACACCAACGTCTTTCTTTTGAAACGCGTACTTTGAATTTCAAAGCTAGTTTATTTTTTCTAACGCTAGCTGTGTGCGGTAGTGCCTTTGTAACGTGGCAAAAGTTGACTTTGCCACGTGAAAAGATGCCACTGATCATCTCACACCGTGGCGTAGATGGTACAGATGGTGTGCAAAATACGATCCCAGCTTTGATCAAAACGCATCAACGGGCGCATCCAGCTTATGTTGAATTAGATATTCAATTGACGCTTGACCAGCATTTTGTTGTCAGCCACGATGAAGATCTAAGAAAACTCGCTAAAAAAGAGTTACACATCAATCAAAGTCCGCTAGAAGAGTTGACTAAAGTTCAAGTTTTTGAACATGCTAAAAAAGCTCCGCTAGCTGATTTTACACTTTATTTAGCTAAAGCTCAGCAATTAGACCAGCCACTTTTGATCGAATTTAAAGTGGGAAATGTGCCCGTATCGCCTTATGTGACTCAATTTCTTACTCTTTATGGAAAAGAAATCAAAAAAGATCAGATCCACTCGATGGATCTTTTGGCGATCACGACTTTAAAACGGTCTTTGCCTAAAGCTTCGGCAGGCTTTATCTTACCGTTTGTTTTATTTGATCTACCTAAAAATCAAGCCGATTTTTACTCGGTCTCTGCGCCAACTGTGACCAAAGAATTTATCACCAAAGCTCATCAAGAACATAAAAAGATCTACTTATGGACTTTAGAGCAAAAAAAGCAAGCGTTAGAAGCACAAACATTAGGGGCCGATGCGATCATAACTGACGAACCAAGTCAGATAAAGGCTAGTTTACAAACCGCAACGCCAGCAGATCATTTTAAAGCTAAAGTACGCTTGCTCTTAAAGGGAGCACTTTGAAAATTTAGACGAAAGGATAGATATCATGGCACAAAAATGTAGTTGGGTGTCTTCAAGTCCCGAAATGGAAGCATATCATGACTACGAGTGGGGCAAAGAGCTCCATGATGAGCAAAAACTATTTGAATTATTGAGCTTAGAACTTCTACAAGCTGGTCTGAGTTGGCAGACAGTTTTAGCTAAACGAAAAGCTTTTAGAGAAGTATTTTTTGATTTTGAGATCCAAAAAGTCAGTCAAATGACAGAAGCCGATCTCTTACGACTTATGGCAGATAAAAGGTTGATCCGCCATGAAGCTAAATTAAAGGCGATCATTAATAATGCGCAATGCTTAGTTGAACTACAAAAAACGGGGCAAAGTTTAGACAAGCTATTGTGGGAAGAATGTCCAGCTGGACCGGTGATCCATCACTTTGAAACGTTAGCCCAAGTTCCTGCTAAAACAGAGCTTTCGCAAAAAATAACGCAAAAATTAAAACGCCATGGCTTTAAATTTGTGGGACCAACGATCGTATATTCTTTAATGCAAGCTTGTGGTCTAGTCAACGACCATCTTGAAAGCTGTCCGTTCAAATATGCTTAAGTAAACACCTTTTGCAAGCGTTAATTGCAAAAGGTGTTTTTTATTGTTTCTATTATTTTTATATTAATCATTCTAAAAATTAACATAAAAATATTCTAATTTTATATTAATTTTAATTTAAAGAAAATTATAAAAACCACTTTACTTAGCTTTTTACAGGTGATATATTATTAGAAAAAGAAAAGATTTGTTTTATATAGAGGGGGGAATCCTTATGAATATTATCATTATTAACCGATGGGAAGATAAATTCGCTGACTATGAAAAAATGATAGATCATAGTGAAAATACTGTTATTTATTTGACTAATAACAGTGGTGAAAAATATTTAAAAAACATCACTTCGGATCATATTCATTACTTGCTCTCAGATTTAAATGACGTTGATGCTCTAGTGGAAATTTTAACAATGATCAAAAGAAAGCTTGGCCAGATAGATCGAATAATTGCGCTGTCTGAGTATGATATTAAAACTGCAGGTATATTGAGATCACAATTTAATATCCGAGGGATGAACGAGAAAGTATCTAGGAATTTTACGAATAAATTTGAGATGAAACATGCTCTGCAAAATACAGATTTATTGTTTCCTAAGAACACAAAGGATGTCAAAGATATTAGAAGTAAGCTGTTAGAATTTCCGCTCGTGATCAAACCATGTGAAGGAGCAGCAAGTGAAAATGTATGTATTGTAAAAGATCAAAGTTCATTTGAAGATATTTATTCTCGCTTAGAGGATCCATCGTTATATGAATTTGAGGAGTATGTAGCAGGTCCGATCTATCATGTAGATGGTTTAAAAAACAAAAATGTTATGCAATTTATGTGTATAAGTCGATACATAAATACATGTTATGAGTACGAAGTATCCCGAAAGCCACTAGGATCTGTATTAATTAATGATAGGGATCTATATAAAAGAGTTGAAAAAATGGTATTAGCAGCTTTAAATGCCCTCGGGATGAGTATCGGAGTATTTCATCTTGAATTCATCTTAAAAAATAATGATCTTGTGTTTTTAGAAGTTGGGGCTAGACAAGGTGGTGGAGAAATTGTGCCACTGATCAAGAAAGTATTTAGTATTGATTTGGTTGAATGTCTCTTGCGCTGTCAAATGTTAGAGTGTGTTGATGATGTGAAAGAAAAGAGAAATTTTTCTAGTGGAGGTTTCTTATTATTTCCTGAACCATTAAAAGAGCCAGTAAAAGTTAAAAAAGTTGTTAATTTTAGTTACTTAGAAACTCTAAATTATGCAATTGTTCCAAAGGTCGGTCAAATATTAGATGGAAATGGTGGATACTATTTTAATGCAGGAAGATTTATGTTTAGTGGTGATAAAGCAAGTGTAAAACGGGAAATGCAAGTAGTTTTAGAAAACTACGAGGTGGAATATGAATAAGAAGATCTTATTATTAGAACCCAATACTACTGCGGGTAGATTGTTACTCAGTACTGCAAAAAGTTTGGGATTATATGTTGTAGCTGTTACACAAGAAAACGTTTATCAAGGATATGACCGCAAATTGCAGAATGAGTTAGATGAAGTATGGAAGATAGATTTTTCAAATTTTGACACTGCTCAAAAAGAAATTGTAAAGCTTTCTAAGAAAAAGGGTGTAGACGGTGTTGTTAGTGGATTTGAATTTTTTTCAGATTTAGCAGTCAAAATAGCAAGTGAGCTGCAACTTCCAACAAATGATTTAGATTTTGCAGAAGCGTATAGGGACAAATACTTAATGGCGAAAGTTTTTGAAAGTTCCAAAGTTCCTTGTGCTAAAACGATGGTTATAGAAAATAAAAAGTTTCTGTCATCGGTAAAATTTCCTGTGATTGTTAAGCCAAGTAAAAATGCGGGTTCTTGTTATGTGCAGAAAGTAGAAAACTTGGAAGAATTACAAAATGCATATGAATTCATAGAAAAAAATGACAATGAATTTCCGCATGGCTTTCCGTTGAGAAGTAAAGTGATCGTGCAAGAAATTTTGGAAGGCCCAGAATTCAGTGTCGAGGTAGTCGTATCACAAGGGAAAGTCAGTGTACTTTGTGTAACAGATAAACAGACGACATATGGAAGATATTTTGCTGAAGTAGGACACATTGTTCCTAGTTGCGTAGATCCCCAAAATAATAGCTCGCTTCAAACAGTTGCTGTTGCTGCTATACAGGCATTACATGTGACGAATGGCGTTGCGCATGTAGAAATTATTTTAACGACAGATGGTCCCAAAGTTGTTGAAGTTGGTGTTAGACTACCTGGTGACTATATTCCTAACATTATATTTAATGCTACGGGGATAAATGAGGCAGAATTATATCTAAAGATAGCTTTAGGTATGGATATTGAGATCTCTAGAACAAAGGAACTGTTTTCAGGAATTAAATTTATTAAGAATCAACGTCCTGGCAAAATAAAGAAAATTGTGTCTGATAAAAAAAGCGCTTCAGAAATAAAAATGTATGTTAAAGAAGGAGATGAGGTCGAGGTGTCAGGTGATAATATCTCACGCTTGGGACATATTATCAATACTTCGTCTTGTTATAGAACTGTAGACCAAAACTTATTTTATGAGCTTAGAAAAATGGTGATCGAATATGAGTAGGATAGCTTTTATAAGATCTGTTGATATAAAGCAGGCGCAACCAATGTTAAAGAAGATGTCTGATCAACTTTGTAAAGATAATGTCCTTAAACTATTTTATAGTGAAAGAAACTGTACAAAAGAAGACTTTTATGGCGAGATCGAATACTTTATGGAAGGAATTTCGGAAGAAGAATTGGCAAAACGTATTATAAACTGGTGTCCGGATCTGGTTGTATCCATATCTCTTCCGGATAATAATGCGGTACGAGATGCAAGCTTATCAAGATTTTTTTCAAAAAATAAAATTCCATACATAATGCATCCATTAGAATCAGTAATGATATTGAGTAATAAATGGGATACTGTTAGGTTTCTCCGTAAAAGAGGTGTAGAAGTTCCTAAGACTATCTATGTTTCTGGAGATTTGATCAGTAAAAGAGTTAATGGGTATGGTTCGTATCTTAACATTATAGAACATAAACTCAATAGTTTTTGTTTTCCATGTATTGTAAAACCACTATGGGATTCGATGTCGCAAGGAATAAAGAAATTTGAAGATCTCAAAAATCTGATGGCCTTTTTGAGATCAATAAAAGTAGATCATATTATTCAAGAATATGTAAGTGGCGAGCTACTGGGAATAGAGGCGATAACTTATGGGGAGGATGTGTATTTCCAACCGCTTATAAAAAAGTATACTGATGAAAATTTGATGCCTTTTGCGCATTTAAGATACGGACCTTATGAGGAGTTGGGGGATGAGGAGCTTAATACTTTAAAGAACAAATTAAAGTGTATTTGTTTAGAACTTCGGCTAAATGGATCAGTTGAGTTTGAATTGATATACGATAAAAAGAAGAGCAGAGTATATATTTTAGAAATAAACCCAAGAATCTCTGGTATGACCAACCTATCATCTATGATCTCTAAGGAAAATACGTATACGTTACTAGCTAAGAGAAAGCTTCCAACACATAAACTACCTTATCAATATGCAGTTGAATTACCCTTAAAGAAATTTACTGCAGAAGATGAAAAAAAGGTGAGCGGTATCAATGAAGTGAGAAATATTCAAAAGGTAGTTTACCATACTGGAGAGGTTCAGGTAAAGATAATAGCCACAAGTAATAATTTATCTAAAATTATTACTGCAATAAAAAAGCTAAGTACATATGGGTTATTGGAAGCAAACATCATAAAAGAAAGTGGGAAATTAAATGAAGTGTCAAAATCAAACAGATGCACTTATCCAGATGTTGAGAAAAATTGATGCTGATGGGGAAGAAGTGTTAACACGTGGCTTTCGTCAAAAAGAAGTATTAGCGCAACTAGTGACGATCGAAAAACCAAATGAAAGAGTAATAGTATTAAAGAATAGAAATAATAATATTTTTGCGTTAATTGCAGAGACGTTATGGGTTTTAGCTGGGCGTAACGATTTAGTATTTCTAGAACACTATTTACCTAGAGCAGTTGATTTTTCAGATGATGGGATGACGTGGAGAGCAGCATATGGTCCAAGATTAAGAAATTGGGATGGGATCGACCAGTTTGAAATGGTTATTAAAAGATTGAAAGACGATCTTAATACTAAACGCGCGGTGATGTCGATATATGATCCAGGTAAAGATTTTGTGGATACAAAAGATGTACCTTGTAATAATTGGTTGCATTTTATGGCGCGAAAAGGGAGGTTAAATTTAGATGTAAGTGTTCGAGCAAATGATACTATTTGGGGATTTGGAGGAATAAATACGTTTGAATGGAGTGTACTATTGCAGCTAATGGCATATTGGACGAATTTAAATGTTGGTAAGATGACATGGTTCACAAGTACGATGCATGTATATTCTAGGCATTACACAAGATATAAAAGCATTTTGGATCAGTATGAAGAGGCTTGTATATATAATTACAATGTTCCAATTCCAAAGTTTTCTACGAAATTTGAAAATTTTTCGCAGTTGATTGCGAAATGTTTAGAATTTGAAAATAAAATGCGTAAAAATGTTGATAGTAAATTGTATTCACGATTAAATGCAGAGATAAAAGATCCTCTTTTTAAAGTATGGCTGCAACTGTTATTTATTTATAACGCATATTTACAAGGGAGGGACGAAAAAGTTATCGATGGATATATGAAAAATGTGATCCAATGTGATTTTAAAGTTTCTGCACACGAATTCTTCAAAAGAAAAGGAATGAATTTAACTTTAAACGATAAAGAAAGAGCAATTTTTGAGGCATTGAAACTATGAAAAAAGATTTTTCACTTTTTATTACTAGTGATTTTCTTGCACAATTTGGGGCGGGCATCATAATATCAGCTTTAAATTGGTATGTTATTGCACTTTACGGATCGAATAGTATGGTTGCAGTTATTGCAAATGTTAATGTTGTAGCTGGTTTACTTATATCATTAAGCGCAATTTACTTTTTACGTTTGGTAAATTCCAAAATGATAGTTATAATTTCGTATATATTTCGCATTTTTTTTATAATCGTTCCAATAATAATGCTGAAGTTACATTCTTTTGGACAAGTAACTGTCTATCTAGTTGCTTTAAGTAATGGGATCGGTTGGAATTTATATTTTCCTGCTTCAAAAGACATTTTAAATGCCTTCACTAAAGATACGAATGTGATCAAGGTAAATTCGTTAGCTGAAATTTCTATGCAAATGGGATTATTTTCATCTGGGTTGATCTCGGGTATCTTATATCGGTGTATCGGCTTTGAAAAGATCTTATTTTTAGGTGTATGTCTATTTGGAGTATCGCTGATATTATTTATTTTGATTTCGCATGTCAAATTAAATGTAAAACGAAATAGTGCTAGTGACATAAAAATTGGTAATTATTGGGTATACACTTTCTGGTATGGATGAAAAATTCCATACCAGTTTTTTTGCGCAAAAAAAAGGACATTTAATGCCCTCTCATTATACAATGAATTCACCACAAACCACGTAAAGGAGAGAATTTAAATGTCCCATAACGATTGTATACTAAAACTTCTAAATATTAAAGACCCTAATCTCAAAGTTATTGATGTTATCGATAATTTAAATAATGGCACAGAGAAATTAGTTTTGATCAAAGCTGTACTATCTTATCCTATCAGCCGTTGTCGAAATTGTGGCTTTGCCACTGTTAATAAAAATGGTTTCGCTAAAGCTCACGTACGTTTACCAAGTTTAAACGGTATACGTTATGAAATGATCCTTCATAAACAACGCTATCAATGTAAAAATTGTCGCACAACTTTCGGTGCGACCTCTGAATTGACTAAGCCTAATCAAACTCTTTCTCGTAAACTAAAAAATCAGATCATGTTATTAGCTAGGGAAGGTTTGAACGGTGAACTTATCGCTCGCATCTGTCATTGCTCTGCTAGTAGTGTTCGAAGAACTATTGTCGAACGGATCAAACCTCAATATCGAGTACCTGTTTTGCCCAAGAATCTTTGTTTTGATGAATTTCGTTCGATTAAAAATACAACTTCTTTTATCTGTTGTGATGCACAAACTCATAGGTTAGTTGCTAAACTCCCAGATAGACTATCTTCTACCATTATCAATTATTTTGAAAATCGTTACTCAAAGTTTGAACGTGATCAAGTGGAATCGGTCGTCATTGATTTAAACGCTCAATACCAGCGTTTCATTCGACGACTTTTCCCGAATGCCAAGATTATTATTGATCGATTTCATATCGTTCAGCTAGCCGGACGTGCTTTAGACAGTTGTCGAATCGCTCTCACTAGGTCGCTCAATAAGCATAGTCGAGAATATAAGATCCTCAAATCACAGTGGCGTTTATTCCATAAAAAATCTGATGAGATCGACCCTAAAAATGTTGTCTATCTTAGGGGAATCAATGAATATATGACTCAACAGAATGCGATCGACTTGATCATCAATAAATTTTCTAAATTCAAAATAGTTTATCAGACTTACCAAGATATTACCTTAGCTTTGAAGAATAAAGACATTACTACTTTGAATGAGGTTCTTGATAGTTATGAGCGCACCAATACAGAGATGGATACGACCATTCGTACTTTCCGTAAAAATCGCAGCTATCTAATAAATAGCGTAACTTCAATATATTCCAATGGTCCTTTGGAGGGTATCAATCGAAAGATCAAACTCTTAAAACGAAGTTGTTACGGTTTTGCTAATCAACAATTTTTCTTTTTACGAATTGATTGTATATTTGCGTAAAAAAACACTCCCCACAATTCTATTGTAGGAAGTGTTTGTAGGAATATCCATATCAGTTGACGGATACCCTAATTATTTACGTTATCAAAAGTGGCTCGTAGTTTTAGGAATTGTATTATATATACCTTTTGTAGCATCAAACGTAATTAATACTGCGCTACCAGGATATGTGCAAGAGCATTTACATGGAAATTCGGTCAACTATGGGGCAATAGATACAATGTATGGTATCGGTGCTTGTTTAGCCGGTTTTCTATTACCCTTATTAGCTAAGAGGATAACAGAAAACAAATTGATCGTAACCTTTTTATTTAGTGCTTTGATCTTAGGTGGTATTTTAGTATTGAATCAGAGTCTAGTGATGACGGCAGGATATATCTTTGCATTGGGGTTAGTTGGACCTGCAGTTCGAACTATTGTCTATACGAAAGCTATGCAGATAGTTCCAGAACATCTACTGAGTTCTTTAGTTTCATTTTGGAATTTCATTAATTTGATCTGTCAATTCATCGCCAATTATTTTGTCGGGAAGATCATGGATGGAGTTGGAGCACAATGGGGTTTTAGCGTGTATGCCTTACTGATGTTGGTAGGCTTGAGCTTATTTTTTAGTATCCAAAGTAACTATTCACGTGGCTCAAGAGACACTTGATTTAAAAAGGCTAAATTTATATGTAAAATCACCCTAAGTTGGTAGGAGTTCCAACTTAGGGTGATTTTTGATCACTTATTTTTTAGGCTTAGTCTTCTTCAAAGCCGGCTTATTTTCTAAGTCTGTTCTTACGACTAAAACGTCACAAGTTGCTGTTCGAGTTACGTATTCAGTTACAGAACCGATCAAAAGACGTTCGACCGCGTTTAGACCCGTAGCCCCGATCATGATCAGATCGATATGCTTTTCTTCAGGTAGATCCTTAGCGATCACGGCCTTTGGAGCTCCGTATTCGACTGAGTAAGAGATGTTTTGTAAACCTTCTTCTTTAGCTTCTTTGACATAGCCTTCCATCGTTTTCTTCGCTGTTTCAGTTACTTGTTCGACCATAGCCGTATCAAAACTGGAGATATTTTGGAAAGCACGTGTATCAACAACATGAACGAGATGAAGATTCGTGTCAGCACCATTACGTTTAGCAACTGCGACTGCTTTTTTGAAAGCTAATTCAGATTCATGCGAACCATCAACTGGCACGAGAATGTTTTTGTATCTTTGTAACATCAGGATCACCCTTTCTTCTTTATCAATATTATTTTACTTTATTTATTGCAAAATTGAAAGCAAGAACGATCGGTGCTAACGCGAGTAAGCGACCATGAAAAAAGAGAGGATACAAGCGCTAAAAGCATCTAAGACAAGCATGATAACTTGAAATAACAGAAGCGAGGCAAAAGCAGAGATGATCGTTAAACTACCTAAGATCGTTAAGATATAGGCCCAACAGATGACTACTTTTTGAAGACCTTTATTTTTTTGAGGGTGATAAAGCCCAAAGATCGAGCGATTTTTATGGGAGAAGAGATAGATCCCCATATAAAGAACGATCGCACCTAAAATAACAGTCAACCCGGTAATAAATAGTTCCTTCACGGCTAATAATTCCTTTCTAACGAAAAGATAGCGACTAAGACAAAAGTCAAAGCCGCTACCCAAAGTTTTTCACTTTAAAGTTCCGATGATGCCGTTAATCATCCTTGTAGTTGAACCCGCGTGTACGCAGGAAAATGGTCCCATGATCTGATCTTTGACTCCCACTGAAGGTGTGCCAGCCACCAGACGTTACGGATACCTAATATAAAAGTTGTTCGGTCAACCTTACATTTATAGGATAACGCGTACATCTCAGAAGTATATTATTATAGTAGCACACATCCTGATAGAATGCAAAAAAGTTCGAAAGCGTTGCCAGAAAGAAAGTAAAGCTTAATCATTTTTAAATTTATTCAAACGTTCGTATTGGTCTTTTAAGGCTTTCTCATACCGACTACTGTCTTTAGGTTCATAATAGTGGGCAGCTTTTAAAGGGTCGGGGAGATATTGTTGCTTGACCCAACCGTGAGGATAATCATGCGGATACTTATAGTCAAGTCCACGTCCGAGTTCTTTAGCCCCTTGATAATGAGCATCGCGCAAATAAGATGGGATCTCGCCAAGCTTTTTGTTATTTAGATCGCTTAGAGCGTGATCGATCGCAAGGATCGCTGAATTTGATTTGGGAGAAAGGCAAAGTTCGATCACAGCATTAGCTAAGGGGATCCGCGCTTCGGGCAGACCGAGCTTTTCAGCCGCAGTTACCGCTTGAACACAACGAGCGGCAGCACTTGGGTTAGCTAAGCCGATATCTTCATATGCGATCGTCAAAAGACGGCGCATGATCGTAGGCAGATCTCCAGCTTCGATCAAACGTGCCATATAGTGTAGAGCTGCGTCAACGTCAGAGCCCCGGATCGATTTTTGAAAAGCAGAGATCACATCATAATGTGCATCACCATCTTTATCATGAACTAAAGCTTTTTTTTGAACACATTCTTCGATCGTTTTGAGATCGATAGTGATGTTTCCTGTTTTATCTGGAGGCGTTGAAAGGACAGCTAATTCAAGACCATTCAAAGCACTGCGAAGATCACCGTGTGTTGCTCGTGTCAAATGGAGCATAGCTTCAGGTGTCAAAGTTACATTCTGTGCGCCAAGTCCGTTTTCTTTGTCTGAAAGAGCGCGCTTGATCGCTTCTTTTAGGTCATCTTCATTTAAAGGACGAACTTCAAAGATCTGAGTGCGACTACGGATCGCGGGGTTGATCGTGATATAAGGATTTTCCGTTGTAGCACCGATCAAAATGATCCGACCGTTTTCTAAATGAGGCAATAAAAAATCTTGTTTAGGCTTTGTGAGGCGATGGATCTCATCTAAAAGTAAGATCACTGTCCCGCTAAACTTAGCTTCTTCGACCACTTGTTCTAACTCTTTTTTAGAATCAGTCGCTGCGTTCAACATGCGAAAGGCATATTTAGTCGAACCAGCGATCGCACTAGCAATGCTTGTCTTACCTGTCCCGGGTGGGCCATATAAGATCATTGAAGAAAGGCGTTTGGCTTGGACCATACGTGCGAGGATCTTACCTTGGCCGACAAGGTGTTGTTGTCCGACGATCTCTTCGATCTTAGTCGGACGCATGCGGTAAGCTAAAGGTTTCAAAAAATTACTCCTTTCTCGATCGTTTATATCACTATTATAACAAAAAACTCTGCAGATAAATTTGTGTCAGTGATCGCGGTCAGACGTGGTATTTGTTATAATAACAATAAATAATTACGGTAAAGGATGAACAAAAGTGAATTTTGATGAAATCGGAACGCAAGTCATCGCGTCAGAGTTGACTGAGGCGTTAAGTGCCTGCTCATTTCAGATCGAGCGAACTTGGCAAATTTTAGAAAGAAAACAACAGTTGGCACAAATAAAACGTCCTCTAAAAAATCAATATCTAGAATTAAAGTCTGGTGTATTACGGTTAACGACTAAAAAAGGTCTTGATCTTGCTAATGCTTTGACCGATATGAAACTCCAAGAAAGTATCGTGCGCCAATATTTAGGGAGCAACTATCGCCTTTGGCCTTTTTCACAAGGTAAGTTTGCTTCCGAAAGACTTGGGAGCAAGATCCGAGTGGCTTTGCCAGAAAAGCTCTTTAGTGAACTTTATGTTGCTCGTTTTAGCAAGTCAAAGATCTCGTATGTCAAATTTAGAAATCAAGTTTATTTGAAGATCTTACGAGGATTCTATAAAAATCAAGCGCTTTTCCCATACTTATTTGGTGCAACTCCTTACACTTGGCAAATCGATATCAATGAAAAGCAGTTGACCCCTAAAAGAAGTGTGGCTTGGCTTAAACAAGCTAGTACGATCTCTTCAAGCGAGCTAAACGAATTAAAAGACCTCTTATCATTTGATCAAGCGCTGTTTGATCTTGGAGGAGACTACGCTAAGCGAGATGAAATGCTTGCAAAAGGGATCCATTACCTAGAGTTCAAAGGTCTAGATCTTGATCCTTTTGTGGCTCATGGCGTTACAAAACATCAGTTACGCTTGCTAGAAGTAATGGTTGGCTATTTTTTGATGACAGAAGAAACAGAAAGACCAGTTGAGATGGTCGAAGCAGAAAAAATTGCAGCTGAAAATCCTTTTGCCAAAACAGCGATCTTTGTCAAAGGTCATAGCTTCTTAAAAGAGTTAGATCGTTTTGCTAAAAAATTTGGCTATGCTGATTGGCAAGGGACATTTGCACTTTTAGAAAAGAGACTTAAAGAAGTTGAGACGACTCCAAGTGCGCAGCTCCTTCGAGCCCAAGGGACACATGAAGATCTTAAAGAGTATGGTTTTTTTCTAGCAGAAAAATATCAAACAGCAGCGCTATTGAAACAAGATGGATTCGATGCTAATACGCGGTCTGTTTTGGCAGAAGCTTTATTAACAGGGCTTGATTATCAAGTGATCTCTGCTGACCAAGGTTTGATCAGCTTAAATGGAAATTTAGTCAAAGCTGGTTTGCAAACAGATAAAAATAGTGCTTTGATGACTGAGATGTGGCAACAAAAAGAATTGACAAAGAGTTTCTTACAAAGTCATGGGGTCGCAAGCGCTAAAGCTTGGCTCTTACAAGATAAACAAGCATTAGTTAAGGTTTGGCCTAAAGTCAAAGATAAAGCAGTCGTTGTCAAAAATGCGCTTGGATCTTCTTCACCTGCGACCCAGCTTTTCCGATTACCACCAAAGGAAAAAGCTTTGAAACAAGCTGTTTTGGCACAATTTAAAACAAGTGAACAAGTCATGATCGAACAAGTCGTTGCCGGTTCTGTTTACCGTGCATTATTTGTTGATGGTCAGGTCGTCAGTTTGATCGAACGGATCCCCGCTAATGTTGTTGGTGACGGACGTACGCCGTTAAAAGAATTGATCATGAAGAAAAACGCTCGTGCCCGGGCTAAATTTGAAGAACTTACACTAGGTGAGATCGAACGCCAAACGTTGAGTGCCCAAGGTCTGAAACTTGATAGTGTCATCGCGCGTGGGATCCAAGTGTTGTTGCGCTACGATGCCACATATGCAACTGGTTCACAATCATATGAAGTGTTAGACGAGATCGATCCAAGTTATGTGACAGAACTCAAGCGGATCGCGCAACTTTTGAAACTTGCTGATGGCGCACTTGATGTAGTGATCCCTAATATCTACCAACCTTTTGAAGCTGAGGCTGAACAGTTGATCTTTTTAAATGCGCATGCAACGCCTACGTTAGCTTTGCACGAATATGTCTTGTTGGAGCCAGAGAAGCGTCCGTTAGCTAAAAAATTAGTTGAACGCTTCAAATAAAAGAGTAGAAGGGTGGGACAAGTGATGGCTGATATTGTTGGCGCAAGATTTTTTTTAGCGCTCTTATTTAGTGTTGATATCATTTGCTGTTGTCTAGTGATCTACTTTTTGTTACGGCTAGATACAGCGATCAAAACACAGTATAAGTTTCTGTTAGTTTTCTTTTTTAGCTTATTAGTCTTTTTATCGCTGATTGCGATGATGTTTGTCTTACTTTTTGGCTATAATTCGTAAAAGAGCCTCAAAAAGGAGGATACTAGAGTTTAGGTCTAGTATCCTCCTTTTTAGTAATTATTTAAAAAGATCATGGAAAAACGAGAAATGTTCTTCTTTTTGTTTGTTTTCAACTGTAGGTGATTTTTTTTCAGGGTATTTTTGGAAAACATCGACAGTTTCTTCGTGTAAAGCTACTTTTTTAGCGCAGACAACAACGGCGATCGCATCTGAACAAGTAGCTAAAGCTTGATCAGTGTTTAAAGTAAATGAGACGTTAGCTTCTTTAACGATCTTTAGTAGTGAAGCTAGAATTTTTTGCTCGAGTTGCCCGTTGATGATCACATAAAGATCAGGATGCTTAGCTAATTCTTCTTTTAGATCGAGCAAAGCTTGTGGATCTTTTAGTTGATCAAAGGTGATCGTAAGTGAGACGCGTTCGCGAAAAGTGCCTAGATATTTGCGCTTTTCGTCAGGCTTGAGTTGTGGTGTGCCATACATACCATTGTTCAGATGTTCTTGTAAATTATCGGTTCCACTCATAAGTATGACCTGCCTTTCGTAACTAGATTTTAACATATTCTAAAAGATATTCTGTAAAAAAAGAGCCCAGCTTGGCTGGACTCTAAATAAAATATCAAAGTTGATATTAAAGTTTGTTGTAGTATTCAACAACGAGTGATTCATCGATGTTTGCATCGAGTTCGTCACGTTCTGGTAAACGAACTAATGAACCTTCCATTGTGTTTTCGTCGAAAGCAACGAATGGGACGCGCCCAACAACAGATTCTAAAGCTTCTTTAACAACTTTTAAGTCTTTTGAACGTTCACGTAAGGAGATAACTTGACCTGGTTTAACTTCGTATGAAGGGATATCCACGCGTTTGCCATCAACTGTGATGTGACCGTGGTTTACCAATTGGCGAGCTTGGCGACGAGTTGAAGCCAAACCTAAACGGTAAACAACGTTGTCTAAGCGACGTTCTAATAAGATCATGAAGTTATCACCGTGCTTACCTTCGCGGATCTTACCAGCCTTTAAGAAAAGGTTAGCAAATTGGCGTTCAGATAAACCGTATGTCATACGAAGCTTTTGCTTTTCGCGCAATTGAAGACCGTATTCTGATAACTTACGACGGTTGTTTTGGCCGTGTTGACCTGGTGCGTATGGACGACGAGCTAATTCTTTACCTGTACCGGAAAGAGAGATCCCTAAACGACGGGAAACTTTCCAGGAAGGACCTGTATAACGAGACATTAAAAATTCCTCCAATAATTTGTTTGGAGTAAAATAATGTGTGAGTTTAGTATTCGTGCATTTCATTTTGCGACTTTCACCCTTGCAGCCGAAGGGGTACTGGTACGGACCAAATTGGCAATGAAATGTTGACGAGCTTACCGCTCACCGCTGCATTATTTTACACAAACGCTATTTTAACAAGAGCATCACTAACTGTCAAGCCTAGTATAGGCAAAAAACAAGAAATAGGATATAATCGATTTAGAAAAAATTAATAAATAAGGTCATGTTAGATCAGGGGATGATTTGATGTTAAAAAGATATAGTTTAGTATTTTTAGTTATTTTAGCAATAATGATATTGTTACCACAAACAACTCTAGCAGCTAAAAAATCGGCGCCTAAATGGCAAAAAGCCACTGAACCACTTAGTTTTCCGATCTTGATGTATCATAGTATCGAAAATAAGCCGGGAAATAGGCTATGTGTCCCACCTGAGCAACTTGAGCAACAGCTGAAATATTTACACGATAATGGCTACTACACTTTGACACCAGCTGAAGCCTATAAAGCTTTGACTGAAAATAAACGTCCGCGTGGCCACAAAAAAATGGTTTTAGTCAGTTTTGATGATGGTTATGAAGACAATTACACCAATGCGTGGCCGCTTTTAAAAAAATATCAGATTCGGGCCACGATCGCTTTGATCACAAGCAAAGTTGGAACTCCAGGTATGTTGACATTAGAACAAATCAAACATTTACAAAAAAGTAAATGGATCACCTTCGTCAGCCATACCCAAAATCATCAAGAATTAAATCGCTTGAATGAAGCTGAGCAACAAAATGAACTGCAAGCTTCCAAAGATTGGTTCAAGCAGACTTTGCAACATAAGACGGACTTTTTAGTTTATCCTGTCGGCCGTTATAACGAGATCTCAACGACTTTAGCACAAAAAGTCGGTTATAAACTAGCTTTAACAACGCAACCAGGTCTAGCTACAAAGGCGCAAGGATTGTATGAATTACACCGCCAACGAGTCGTACCAGATATGTCACTTGAAGCTTTTTCGAGTCTATTGACTAAATAACAATAAAAGCACTGGAGCTCCAGTGCTTTTATTGTTATTTAGTAGTCGTTAGGATCAGCTGACCTTGGTCCATATTCGTCCATCTGGCTATCACGATAGTCCCACCATTCGTTTTCATAACCGACAAAACCTGCTTTTACCATAGCTTCATTTAAGATCGTATAGTATTTTTTGGCAGCGCCTGTGTGTGGGTATGTTCGTGAAGCTGCCGGCGAAAAATCGTCAAAGGCAGTTGGCATGGGAAGATCATTTCCATTTGCGTCGGTCAAAGTCAAGTCAAAAGTTACGCCTTTTTGATGACTGAAATTTGGATCTGGTGGCGCCACAAAGTTGGGGTCAGGATAAACTTCGAATAAACGTTTTTGAGCAGTTACGGGACGATAAGCATCCCAAACTTTAAGACGATAACCTTTTGCTTTGACAAGTGCGCTAGCTTTAGCTAATTTATGAGCTGTGCCAGTACGAGCGATCGCAGTTGTAAAGTCATAGATGACTTGATGCGTAAAATTATCTGAAGTAGCGTACTTAAGATCAACGAGAATATCAGGATCAAGTTTTTGAATGTTAGTAAAGCCTTGAAGTTCTTCTTGCATTAAAGATCCCACCTTTCAAAGATCAGAGATGTTTCATTAAAGTTTGAGCAAATTCGCATAAAGTAGCTTCGTCTTCAGCTGTGAAACGGTCAAAACTAGGCGAATCGATATCTAAAACACCAAAAGGACGTTCACCTTTAAAAAGTGGGATCACAAGCTCAGAATTTGAAGCAGAGTCACAAGCGATATGCCCTTTGAACTCGTGTACGTTTGCGATCCGTAAACATTTTTGTTGTTTAAAGGCTGTTCCACAGACACCTTGACCGTTTTTGATGTGCATGCAAGCGACCTTGCCTTGGAAAGGTCCTAAAACGAGTTCATCGGTCTGTTCATGGTAAAGATAAAACCCGACCCAATTGACATCAGCTAGCGCCTCGTTTAAAAGTGCTGAAGCGTTAGCGAGATTAGCGATTTGGTCAGTTTCGTTATACAAAAGAGCATCTAATTGTTCAGCTAAAAGTGACATAAAAAAATACTACGGGCCGTCTTTATTTGAAAAAACGTAGTGTCCTTTCTTTAAATTTGAGATAAAGCTTCTTTTCCTTACGGCCAAGCTTTCTTCAAGGAAAAGATCGTCTACGACCTTTTGATCGTTAAACCTGTATCAAAGATAGTAACTATGTTATAATTAAGAATAAATTTTAAACGTATTTGCTGATAAGAGCAAGTTATAACAGTGAGTAATTTTACAAGGGTGGGAATCAGATGGTAGTAGTTTTAGTTGCGATCGTTTTGGTTGCAGTAGCAATCTATGCAACGATACTTTTTTTACAGCGATCTTATGACGAGCGGATCGTAGCAGCCAAAAACGAGATAGAAAAGCTAGTTGAAACGCCGTTAGAAGCTGAATTGACAGCAGTCGAGGCTTTGAATTTATCGGGTGATAGCTTAGAAGAATTTACAAAAGTCAAACATGATTACCATGCTTTGATCAATCAACAATTGCCTGAATTATCTGAACATTTGAATGAACTACAAGCCAAGGTGCAGGGATACCAACTCGTAAAACTTACGAGCCCATTAAAAGCACGGGAGCAACAAGTTGCAGTCGCTAAGGCGCAATATGACGAATTAAAAGCAACTTTAGTTGAACTCAAACAAACAGCTGAAGTCCATAAAAAGGCGATCACCGAACGTAAAGAAGAGTATCAAGCGATCCGCAGGACGTTATTAGCGAAGAACTTTTCTTATGGTCCAAGCATCGATAAACTTGAAGAAGAGTTGAGCGCCTTAGAAAAAGATTTTGACAAATATGCTCAAGTTACACAAGCTGGCGATTTTGTCAGTTCAAATGAGTTATTGCGTTCGTTAGAACAAAAGACAAGTGTCTTAAAGATCGCACTCAAAAAATTACCGCCCATCTACCGTAATTTAAAAAATGTTTTCCCTGAACAACTCACTGAATTAAAAACAGGCCTTGCACAACTGACAAAAGAAAAATATGCCTTTAAAGAGGATGTTGCCCAAAAAATCACGCAAATCGAAAAGCTACTTCAAGAAGATGAAGCTTATTTAAAAGCTGCTGATGTTCCTAAGGCAGAGGCGTGTGACCAAGAACTAGCTGAGTTGATCGATTCAGCGTATGAAGTAATGGAAAATGAATACGAAGCTAAAGTAAAAGTTACACGCCAAGAAGAGCATTTTGCTGAGTTTTTAAAACATGCCAAGCATCAAGAAAAAGAACTTTTGATCGAATTAGATCGGTTAAGTCAAAATTATACTTTGAATCATAATGAACTAGAAGATGCTCATGCTTTAGATGAGCAATTAAAAGCGATCAGCCAGCGTTTTGAGGCTTATTTAGCTGCCAAAGATAAGCGACCTGTAGTTTATAGTCAGATCTTGGCAGAACAAACTAAAGATCTAGAGAGTTTGACCAAACTCGAAGAAGAGCAAAAGCAGATCAGCGAAAGTGTTTCTGACCTTTTTGAAGAAGAAAAAGAAGCGGTTGCTGCTGTGCAAGGTTTTGATAATGATATCCACCGTTTGAAACGTGAAGTTGAGAATTTGAATTTACCAGGGCTACCAAGCGATTATGTCGAATACTTCTTCAAAGTTGGAGATGAGATCGAGCAACTCGATCGCGATCTTAACAAGATCCAACTTGATATGGAACAGATTGCACATGATCTGATCAACACGCAATCAGATCTAGATGTTTTGGCGCAAAAAACGCAAGAGATCATTGATAGTTCAGCTTTGACAGAAGAGATGTTGCAGTATGCTAATCGTTATCGAAACAAGTATCCTGAAGTTGCTGCAGCTTATGCCCAAGCGTATGAATTATTTGCGCGTGAGTACGATTATATGAGTGCTCTAGATACGATCTCAGAAGCTTTAGAGACTGTTGAACCTGGTTGCTACAAGCGGATCGAAAACAATTATAAAGACAGTGCTCAAAGACGTGCTGTTGTTTAGAGCGGACCTGTCGTTTACGGCAGGTCTTTCTTGTAATGATGATTGTTTCATTTTAGAGCAGATGTTATAATTTCAATGAAAGAATTTGAGGACTAAAGTTGAGTTGCATAACTTAGCTTTAGTCCTTATAATTTGTAAGTATGAGTCTTAATTGAAAGCAAGTAGAAGGGGTAATTATGATATATTTTGACAATAGTGCAACGACCAAAGTTTTACCAGAGGTCTTGGCTGCTTATACTAAGGTCAGCCAAGATATTTGGGGCAACCCTTCTTCGTTGCATAAGTTAGGTGAAAATGCCTTTGATCTTTTAGAACAAGCCAGACAGCAGATCGCCACGCTTTTAGGCTGTCAAAGTGATGAAGTTTTTTTTACAAGTGGTGGAACTGAGAGTGATAACTGGGCCTTAAAGGGAACTGCACTCGAAAAAAGGATCTACGGCAAGCATTTGATCACGACAGCGGTCGAACATCCAGCGGTGATCAATTCGATGAAGCAGTTAGAAAAGTTAGGCTTTGAAGTAACTTATCTTCCAGTCGATCAAAACGGGCAGATCGCGCTTGCTGATCTGAAACAAGCTTTGCGAAAAGATACGATCTTAGTTTCTGTCATGGCTGTTAATAATGAAGTGGGGACGATCCAGCCTATCACTGAGATCGCTGAAATTTTACAAGGCTATCCTAAAATTCATTTTCATGTTGATGCAGTTCAAGCGATCGGCAAAGTCGAGACTTCGTTTATTATGAACGAACGCGTTGATCTAGTGACTTTATCGGGACATAAATTTCATGCACCTCGTGGTGTTGGAGTCTTATATAAAAAGCGTGGGCGCAAGCTAGCACCTTTGATCACTGGTGGAGGGCAAGAAAAAAACTTGCGTAGTAGTACAGAAAATCTACCAGCGATCGTAGCGATGGCCAAGGCCTTACGCTTATTGCTTGCAGATCAAGCTAAAAATGTCGCTTTAGAAGCACAGATCAAAGAAAAGCTCTACACACACCTTAAGCAATATGATAAGGTGACAATCTTTTCAGGCAACGATGCTAACTTTGCTCCCCATATCCTTTGTTTTGCGATCGCTGGTGTGCGCGGTGAGACGATCGTACATGCGTTTGAAGATAAAGGGATCTATTTATCAACGACGAGCGCATGTTCTTCGAAAAAAGGCCAAGTCTCGTCAACATTACATGCCATGAATGTCGATGAAAAGATCGCGACCTCGGCTGTTAGAGTCAGCTTAGATGAACAAAACACGTTAGCTCAAGCAGATGAATTTATCGCTGTTTTTGATGAATTATACCAAAAATTTTTAAAGATCAATTCTTAAAAAGAGAAAGGAAGCAAAATGCAATATACAGAGATCATGGTTCGTTACGGCGAACTTTCAACTAAAGGCAAAAATCGCCAGAATTTTATCGATCGCTTAGGCTTTAATGTGCGCCAAGCATTACATGACTTTCCAGCTTTAGTTATCAAAGCTCATCGCGATCGGATGCACATCCAATTGAACGGTGAAGATGCAACGCCAGTTATGGCTCGTTTGAGTCAAGTTTTTGGGATCCAAAATTTTTCACCTTCGATCCGCGTTGAACGTGATGTTGAAAAAGTCAAAGAAGTCGCAGCTCAAATGTTAGCAGAAAAATATCATGAAGGTCTAACGTTTAAGATCAATACACGTCGTTCTGATCACAATTTCCAATATGATACAAACGAGCTCAATGATATGCTAGGTGGGCATATTTTGAAAAATGTCTCTGGCATCAAAGTCAAAATGAAAGCTCCTGATATTACTTTGCGTGTTGAAGTACGGGTAAATGGGATCTATCTTTCATATGAAACTTTTGATGGTGCAGGTGGTTTACCTGTTGGGACGGCTGGTAAAGCTGTTTTGATGCTTTCTGGTGGGATCGATTCACCAGTTGCTGGGTATTTAGCGATGAAACGCGGTGTTGATATCGAGATGGTCCACTTCTTTAGCCCCCCTTATACAAGCGAACAGGCTTTGAACAAGGCTAAAGAACTGACTGCTAAGTTGACACCTTATGTCGGTAAGATCCAATTTATTGCAGTACCATTTACTGAGATCCAAGAAACGATCAAGGAAAAAGTTCCTTCTGGTTATTTGATGACGCTCCAACGGCGTTTTATGTTACGTTTAAGTGAGTTGATCGCAAGAAAAAGAAATGGTCTAGCGATCTTTAACGGTGAAGCTTTAGGACAAGTTGCTTCACAAACACTTGAAAGTATGGCAGCGATCAATGATGTTACTACGATGCCAGTTTTAAGACCTGTCGTTTCGATGGATAAAAATGAGATCATCAAGATCGCACAAGATATCGATACTTTTGATCTTTCGATCCAACCATTTGAAGATTGTTGTACTGTTTTTGCTCCACCAGCACCAAAAACAAAACCAAAGATCGATAAAGCCCGTTACTACGAAGAACGTTTAGACGTTAATGGTTTGATCGAACGTGCTTTAGCTGGGATCGAAGTCTCCGAGATCAAGATCGGAGACGAATTTATGCATGGAAAACAAGAAGCCTTTGCGGATCTCTTGTAAAAGTGCTTGACGTTCTCTAAACGACAAGCTAAAATACACCTATAAGCTTTGAACAAGAGGTCTTGTTAAAGAAGATGTTTGCAGAGAGAAGCGGGGCGGTGGAACGTTTCAACATTTAGACAAGATGTAGCTTGTGAGCTGTCATACTGAAACTAAGTAAGTACGACCGGATATCTATTCGTTAACCAAGATATTAAAGAGGGGTAAAAGCCCAATTTAGGTGGTACCACGGCACTGTCGTCCTAAGCGGATGGCGGTGCTTTTTTATTGTGATAGATCTGGTCAAAGAAAGGAAGGAAACAATGGCAAAAGAGCTTGAAATGTCAACGAAGTACGATCCAAGTCAAGTTGAACCTGGACGTTACCAACAATGGGTCGAAGCTGGACTCTTTAAACCAAGTGGTGATCAAAAAGCAAAACCTTATTCGATCGTGATCCCCCCACCAAATGTTACTGGGAAATTACACTTAGGCCATGCCTGGGATACAACGTTACAAGATATGTTGATCCGCCAAAAACGTATGCAAGGATTTGATACTTTATGGCTTCCAGGGATGGATCATGCAGGGATCGCGACTCAAGCTAAAGTTGAAGCACGCTTAGCTGAAGAAGGGATCTCACGTTATGATCTTGGACGTGAAAAATTTATCGAAAAAGTTTGGGAATGGAAAGGTGAATACGCTGATATTATCCATGCTCAATGGGCTAAATTAGGTCTTTCGCTTGACTATGAGCGCGAACGTTTTACCTTAGACGAAGGTCTTTCCAAAGCTGTGCGTCGAGTCTTTGTCAAATTATATGAGAAAGGCTTGATCTACCGTGGTGAATATATCATCAACTGGGATCCAAAAGCGCGGACAGCTTTATCTGATATCGAAGTTATCCACCAAGATGATGAAGGTGCATTTTACCATGTCAAATATCCATTTGTTGATGGAACGACATTTAACGGTAAGGATTATATCGAGATCGCAACGACTCGTCCAGAAACGATGATGGGTGACGTCGCAGTTGCAGTCAATCCAAAAGATGAGCGCTATCAAGAGTTGATCGGCAAAGAAGTTTTACTTCCATTGCAAGGACGTCATATTCCGATCATTGCTGACCAATATGTTGATCCTGAGTTTGGGACTGGGATGGTCAAGATCACGCCAGCCCACGACCCAAATGACTTTGAAGTTGGAAACCGTCATGATCTTGAACGAATCAATACGATGAATGACGACGGTACGATGAACGAACGTGCTGGTAAATATAATGGTATGGATCGTTTTGAAGCTCGCAAAGCGATCGTTAAAGATCTTGAAGAACAAGGTTATATGTTGAATATCGAAAAGATCACACATAGCGTAGGCCATTCAGAAAGAACGGGTGTCCCAGTTGAAGCTCGTCTGTCTACCCAGTGGTTTGTGAAGATGAAACCTTTAGCAGAACAAGCTTTAGCTAACCAAAAAGGTGACGATCGGGTCGATTTTGTGCCAGAACGATTTGAGAAGACATTTACACAATGGATGGAAAATGTGCATGATTGGGTCATTTCACGGCAGTTATGGTGGGGCCACCAGATCCCAGCTTGGTATAACAAAAAAACAGGTGAAACTTATGTTGGGGAAGAAGCGCCAGCTGATATCGAAAATTGGGAACAAGATCCAGATGTATTAGACACATGGTTCTCCAGTGCCTTATGGCCATTTTCAACGATGGGTTGGCCAGATACAGAAGCACCTGATTTCAAACGTTATTTCCCAACTAATACATTAGTTACAGGGTATGATATCATCTTCTTTTGGGTCTCACGGATGATCTTCCAAAGTGTTGAATTTACTGGGCGTCGTCCGTTTAAGGATGTTTTGATCCACGGCTTGATCCGAGATGAACAAGGACGTAAGATGAGTAAATCACTTGGAAACGGGATCGATCCGATGGATGTGATCGATAAATATGGCGCTGATGCTTTGCGTTGGTTCTTATCAAATGGTTCTGCACCAGGGCAAGATGTTCGTTTCTCATATACAAAGATGGATGCCGCTTGGAACTTCATCAATAAGATCTGGAATGCGAGTCGTTTTGTGATCATGAACTTAGATGAACAAACAACGGCAACGTTACCAGCACATTCTGAATGGCAGTTAGCTGATAAGTGGATCTTAAGTCGTTTAAATGATGTTGTTAAAGAAGTTACACGTCTTTTTGATAACTTTGAATTTGGTGAAGCTGGGCGCGCTTTATATAACTTCATCTGGAATGATTTTTGTGATTGGTATATCGAAATGGCTAAAGAAAACTTGACTGGGGATGATGCTAAGGCTAAAGCTAATACGCAAAATATCTTATGCTATGTCTTAGACCAAACCTTGCGTCTTTTACATCCGATCATGCCATTTGTGACAGAACAGATCTGGTTAACGATGCCACATGAAGGACGCTCACTTGTAACAGCGGCTTATCCAGTGGAACACCCTGAATTTGACGATCAAGTTGCTGAAGAGCAAATGGAAAACTTGATCGAATTGATCAAAGCTGTGCGAAATAACCGGGCAGAAGTCAATGCTCCAATGTCTTCTGCGATCGATATTTTGATCAAGACGACTTCTGAAACGACAAAAGCAGTCTTTGAAAATAACAAAGAATATATCGAACGTTTCTGTCATCCAAAAGAACTTGTGATTTCAGCAGATGTCAAAGCACCTGCGTTAGCAATGACTTCGGTGATCACTGGAGCAGAAGTTTACTTACCGTTGGCAGATTTGATCGATCTAAACGAAGAGATCGCTCGTTTGCAAAAAGAAGCACAAAAACTTGAAAGTGAAGTTATGCGGGGAGAAAAGAAACTCGGTAACGAACGGTTTGTTCAAAATGCACCGGCGGAAGTCGTAGCAAAAGAAAAAGAAAAGCTTGCTGGTTATCGTGATAAGCTCGAAGCTACAAATGAACGGATCGAAGTTTTAAAAGCACAAGTTGATTAATAAAAAAGGCGACCGTTTGGGCGCCTTTTTTATTAGAGGCAAGAAAGGAAAAAAGATGGCAGTTAAAACGTATGCAGAGGCTTTAGCTTTTATTCATGGAAGACGAAAATTTACTAAAGATCCTAGTCTGGAACGTATGCGGCGTTTTGCCCATTATTTAGGTGACCCGCAAAAAAAGACACGTTTTGTCCACGTAACGGGAACAAACGGTAAGGGATCGACAGTAGCTTATTTAAGTAAACTTTTGCAAGCTCATGGTCTTGAAGTCGGGACTTTTACCTCACCTTATATCACGCGTTTCAATGAACGGATCCGTTTAAATGGACGAGATATTCCCGACGAGATACTAGTTGAATTAGTTCAGCGTCTTGAACCAGTTGTTTTACGGTTAGACCAAGAGTATGATGGGCAAGGACCAAAAGAATTTGAAGTCGTAACGATGTTGATGTTTTTATATTTTGCCAAAGTTCAGCCTGATTATGCGCTTGTTGAAGTCGGGATCGGGGGGACGTATGATTCGACGAATATTTTGACACCTGAATTAGCAGTGATCACTTCTGTTTCGTATGATCACATGCAGATCTTAGGTGATTCACTGACACAGATCGCAACAGCTAAAGCGGGGATCATTAAAGCTAACAAACCTGTTGTGATCGGGAAGATGGCCGAAGAGAGCTTAGCTGTGATCGAAAAAAGAGCCAAAGAAATGGGGGCGCCTTATTATCGAGCGGGGCTTGAATTCAATGTTTTCCAAAAGAAACGAGATTTTTTAGGAGAAGTATTTGACTACACCGGGCTAAACTATGTCCAAAAAAGTTTGAAAACAAGACTGCTAGGGGCTTATCAAGTAGAAAATGCTAGTGTGGCGTTGACAGCCTTTTTAGTTTTAGCTCAAAATGCTAAGATCAAGGTCTATCCAAAAGAGATCGCGCATGCTTTAGCAGATACTACATGGCCTGGAAGAACAGAGATAGTCTTACAAGAACCGTTGGTCATGTTAGACGGAGCGCATAATGAAGATGGGATCAAACGGTTACGGCAAATGTTAAAAGAAAGATTTGCTACCCAACATATTTATGTGATCATGGCGATCTTAGCTGATAAACAAGTCGAGTTGATGCTCGAGCAGATCAAAAGTCTTCCTAATGTAACTTTGATCGCAGTCACTTTTGAAGCTCCGCGAAAAGTAGCTGATATCGTAGCTTTAAAGAAAAAAGAGCAGATCCAAGTCGAGATGGATTGGGCCACTGCATTCAAGCAAGTTTTAAATGAGATGTCAGGCGACGATATGATCTTATTTACTGGTTCACTTTATTTTATTGCTGAAGTGCGCAAATATTTTAAATGAAGTACGTATTTTTAATATAAAAGAGCAAATAGGGAAGTGAGCCAGATGCATTTATCTAAGAGTGGTGAATTACGTCAAAAAGTTAATAATTATGGAGCAAAGCAGCTTGAAGACGCTGAACTACTATACTTGATCTTAGCTGGGATCGGTACGCGGTCAGCAGAGATTTTTGTAAAAAAATATTTTGAACAGCACAAGTTTTTAGGTGAGTTGTGTTACTATTATAAACAAGATCTAGTCAAGTCAACACTAAATGAAACAAAGCAAGCACAATTATTGGCTCTAGCTGAGTTTACGCGACGTTATCAAAGTTATGCGCGTCTGACATTTGGTCAATTTTGTTCGAGCAAGATCTTAGGGGATTACTTAGTCAAGCGGTTTGGACTCCAAAAGCAAGAAAAACTTTGGGGGATCTACTTGGATACTAAGAATCAACTGATAGCTGTTGAAGAGCTTTTTGTTGGGACTTTGAACGCTGCGACTGTACATCCGCGTGAAGTCCTAGGTACAGCTTTAAAGTATGCAGCAGCCCGCTTTATCGTAGCTCATAATCATCCAAGCGGACAGCTTGAACCTTCACCTAATGACATAGCGTTGACTAAACGGCTCAAAGTTTGTGGCGAGATACTTGGGATCCCGCTTTTAGATCATATCATCATTGGTAAAGATGCTTATTTAAGTTTTTCTGAGGCGAAGATCTTAATAAATTGAATGAAAAGGTGAAATGAGAATGTTACACGGAACAGTCAAAAGCTTCAATAAAAATAAGGGTTATGGTTTTATTATCCCAGATGATAATAAAAAAGAAGAACTTTTTGTTCACTATACGGCGATCGAAAAAACAGGATATAAAGTACTTGAACCTGGGCAAAAAGTCGAGTTTGTCGCGCTTGAAGGTAAAAATGGGTTTCAAGCAGCATTAGTAAATATTAGTGAGTAAGTATGATCTTTAAGATAATCTTAATTGTTTCTTAGGTAAGAAAATGCAGGGGGTAGTCCAACCTAGAAGTGTTTTATGGTATAATCATCAGCGTGATAAAAACATGAAAATGTGTTGGAAACAAGTGCTATTCAATGTTACAATTAAATTATCTTAAATTAATTACTCGTTAGAGTGTTCGAAGGGATGAAACAAAGTGTTCGGAATCGGAACGAAAAATATCGGGATCGACTTAGGAACTGCTAACACGATCGTTTATGCTGAAAATAAAGGGATCGTATTACGTGAACCTTCAGTCGTAGCTAAAAATACCAAAACAGGTGAGATTGTATCGGTCGGCTCAGAAGCACGAGATATGATCGGACGTACACCTGCAAGTATCGTAGCGATCCGTCCAATGAAAGATGGGGTTATCGCAGATTACGATACGACTGTTTCTATGATGAAATATTATATTGAAAAAGCCGTCGGAAGTAAATCAGCCAAGCCATATGTGATGGTTTGTGTTCCAAGTGGAGTTACTGAAGTGGAAAAACGTGCAGTTATTGATGCTACACGTGTTGCAGGCGCGAAAGATGCTTATGTGATCGAGGAGCCATTTGCAGCTGCGATCGGTGCAGGCCTTCCTGTGATGGACCCAACTGGGAGCATGGTAGTCGATATCGGTGGTGGGACAACTGATGTAGCAACGATCTCTTTAGGTGGGATCGTTTCGAGCCGTTCGATCCGAATGGCTGGCGATAAGATTGATGACTCGATCATTTACTATGTCCGTAAAAACTATAACTTGTTGATCGGTGAACGGACAGCTGAACAATTAAAGATCAATGTTGCTTCTGCTTCTGTTGAGGCAGCTAAAGAATTAGATAGTCAAACGATCCGTGGGCGTGATCTTGTAACGGGACTACCAAAAACGATCGAGATCCAACCGGAAGATGTTGCTGAAGCGATCCAAGAAGTGGTACAAGAGATCATTACTGCGATCAAAGAAACACTTGAAGAAACATCACCTGAGATCGCAGCCGATGTGATCGATCACGGGATCGTCTTGACCGGTGGTGGTGCCCTCTTACGACACTTGCCAGATGTTATCTCTGAAGCAACAAAGGTTCCTGTGTCTGTAGCGCAAGATCCATTAGATTGTGTGGCAGTTGGTACTGGCGAATCTTTGAAGAGTATCGATGTCATGAAGAAAAGATAATATTGGCAATTAATTATTTAAGAGGTTGGTCGCGTGTCCAGCCTCTTAATTTTTACTGATGAGGTTATTTTAAAAAGCAACAAAGGGTGGCTATAGAAAGTGGCAAAGTGTGAGATAACCAGCCTTTTTATATTGAAAGATAGCTTAAACTATTCTTAGAGAGATTCCTAGCACTACTAAGACAGATGATGTATTTTTTTAGTGCATCATAGATAAAATTAGGAAAGGAAAATATATTACTTTCGCAAATATGCAGTAGCGTATTTGTTCACCTTGTATATAACAGAGCTTTATGCAAAAGTTTTTTTTCAATAAAAAGCTTGTCATTACCTTAATAGCTTTGATCATTAGTTTTTTACTGGTCGCATATTCGATCACTGTTCGTAATAATCGCTCGACTCCGGGGGTTGTACAGCAAGTCGGAAATGAAGCTTTTGGTCTGGTCGATCGCGTCATAAGTTATCCGGTCGGGTTAGTAGCTAATGCTGGTAGCTCAGTCACTGATCTGTTGAATACTTATGAAGAAAATCAAAAGCTCAAACAACAGATCGATCAGTTAGCGGCTGATAAAGTCGAAAATCAAACGTTACGCAAGGAAAATAAACAATTAAAAGAACAGTTGAAATTAGATCGCTCTTTGACTGATTATACTAAGATCAGTGCTCATGTGATCTCGAGAGCACCTTCAGCTTGGCAAAATCAGATCGTGATCTCAAAAGGATCAATAGCTGGAGTAACTAAAAACTCAGCAGTTATGTCACGCAAAGGTCTTGTTGGTCGTGTTGTAGAAGTTAACAAATCAAACAGTAAAGTTGAATTATTGACGACCCAAAATGATGCTTCAAATCGTTTTGCGGTACAACTTGAAAGTGATGGACAAGTGATCAATGGTTTGATCACAGGTTATGATAGTCAAAAGAACCAATTGATCATGGGACAGATCACTTCAAAAACTAAGATCAAAAAAGGTGCCCAAGTCATCACTTCAGGAATGGGTGGGAATACACCTAAAGGATTATTGATCGGGACTGTCGCTAAAGTTACAAATGATGATGATGGGCTGGCGACGAAAGTTTATATCAGACCAGCAGCAGATATGACTGACTTAAGTGTTGTAACAGTGGCTAAGCGAGAAGATTAGCTAAAGTGATCTAACAGTAAAGTAGCATTGTAGTATCTACTAGAAAGATGAAATATGGAGTGGGTATCAGATGCGTGAGGCTGATTGTTTGGCCAAATGACCGTGGCATGATCTTAGCTGGGAGTATCATCATAAGTACCAAAAATGTTTTAAATGCAAAGCTGGTCAAGGTGAACGAGGTCTTTTGGTAGTCAGAAACATGATAAAATTATGTGTTATGAATGTGGTTTGAGCATGGATAGAGACGAAAATACAGTTGCTGATCTGTTAGCTTTATTAGATCGAAAATATTACGGATGAAATAGCTTTCCTAAGTTAGTCGATACTATTATCTATCTGGTGAAGATATGGGGAAACTAATGTTGACCGTAGTAAATAAAATTAAGAAGGGAAAAGCTATATTTCTTTCTGACCATATAGAACAGCTATGCTTTATATGATTCCATATTTTATATAGCAGAAAAGTATGATGAGAAAAACAAACGTGGCCTATTTCTTTCCGTTAGGGTTGATCATTTGTGTCTTCTTAGACGGAACTTTGAGTAGTTTATATGCATCTCATCTATTTACGACTGATATTACGATCGAAAGTCGCTTAGCACTTTTTTGGTTAGTAATGGCAGTCTTTTACGGTAAAGTCGATCATTTGCTGTGGTGGGCCTTTTTGACGGGATTAGTCTTTGATATATACTATACAGGGATCTTAGGGATCTTTATCATCATTTTTCCACTTATCGTTTATTTGAACCGCGAAGTGTATCGTTTTTTTACTTCGACCTTTCTTGTGGTACTATTAATATATCTAATAGATATCACGATCGTCTCTGCTCTAGCTTATTGGGCAAATAATTTGATCGGTTTGACTAATGTAAATGTAGCTGATTTTAGCTTACATGTATTGTGGCCAACGATCGTCTTTAATTTAGCGCTATTTGTGCTTTTATTTATCCCAGTAAAAAATTGGTTTGAAAGATTTTCACATTGACCTAGTGTAGATTTTGATCACAGGGGAGCACAGATATCCATAAAGAAAGTTGAAATGTGGGTATGGATATTTTAAGGTCTCAATAAAACTAAAAATGGTCATTTTTGCGAATTATGATGTCGATAGTGGTAATAAATTTCGGAAAGGAAAAGCTGTATTTCTTTTTACTCATATGAATAAAACTCAGGTGAGTCCACATTATGTATAGCAGTGTGTGCTGATGCCGACAGTGGTGTTAAAAGGTTATAAAGATGGCTATGAATTGCTCTTAAAAGATAATGCTGATTTCGAACAGATCATACGTGAATTGCAAGAGCTATTTCGTAAATTGCAACGCGATACGGTCGAGAAAGATGAGCGATTATCGTTTACAGTCAATACTGGAGCAAGATTGTTCGATGCAAAACAAAAGCAAAAGATCGAGGCTTTGATCGGAGGATATCCACGTTTTTCGATCCATCGTTTTGTATCTGATGTTGTTAGTACGAAAGATGCCTTGGAGTTTCTTGAAGAGCATACAGTTCATTTAAATACAGATACAGTACGAAATGGTCAAGTCAAAACGATCAACGGTGATGTATTGTTCTTAGGAAATGTGCATCAAGGTGGTATTTTACAAGCGACGGGGAGTATTTTTGTGTTAGGTCAGGTCGACGGGGTCTTACATGCTGGTTATCCAGATAATGTGATCGCTGTGATCACGGGAAATATCAAGACAGCCCAACAATTAAGGATCAGTGATCTAGTTGATATCATTGAGAGCGATGATCTTTTGGATAAAGATGTAGCCTATGTAAATGATCTCCACGCATTTAGTTATACGACGCTAGATGAATTAAAAATGCTCAGACCTAAAATTTTTACACAAGTAGGAGGCTTTTAAATGGGAAAATCGATCGTTATTACTTCTGGTAAAGGCGGTGTAGGTAAGACGACTACAACGGCTAATCTAGGAGCAGCTTTAGCTTTGATGGGCAAAAAAGTTTGCTTAGTCGATCTTGATATCGGGTTACGTAACTTGGATGTTATTTTAGGCTTAGACAATCGGATCATTTATGATATTGTCGATGTCGCCAAAGGACGGGCTAAGTTACCGCAAGCGTTGATCAAAGACAAACGCTTTGAGGATAAATTATTTTTATTACCAGCGGCTCAAAATACAGATAAGTCAGCTCTTGAACCAGAAGAAGCTAAAGCGATCGTCGATGAATTGCGAACTGAATTTGACTATGTTTTACTTGATTGTCCTGCGGGGATCGAGCAAGGCTTTGCAAATGCAGTTGCTGGAGCTGATGAAGCGATCGTTGTATCGACCCCAGAGATCTCTGCGGTCCGTGATGCAGATCGAGTTGTGGGACTTTTAGAGCAGCAAGAGCTTGAAGGTTCGCCAATGTTGATCATCAATCGGATCAAAAAGAAGATGGTCAATGATGGGCAGATGATGGATGTTGACGAGATCACGCGACATCTTTCGATCAAATTATTAGGGATCGTTTTTGATGATGATAATGTGATCGGATTTTCAAATAAGGGTGAACCAGTCATTTTGGATGAAAAGACCGAAGCTTCAAAAGGGTATCGTAATATCGCACGACGTTTAGAAGGAGAAACGATTCCGTTAATGACTTTAAAAGAAGTCGAACAAGGAGGCTTTTTCAAACGTATGAGTTCTTGGTTCAAGAAAAAGTAGTCTGCTATATATTGACAGTTGTTTAGATACATGGTAATCTTAAAAAAATTATTTTAACGATATTGCGCGGAAGAGTAGGGGTTCTTTTGTTTAGAGAAGAGACTGTTTGGAAGCTGAAAAAAACAGAAGCAAGTTCCTTGAAACACATCCGTAAATCGATATATTGAAATAACAGTAGATATGTCCGGCAGGGACCGTTATTCCTGAGTTGATAAACTCGTCGAGGCCATTTTTCGTGAGAGAATGGCAAACATGAGGTGGAACCGCGTGGAAACGCCCTCTTAGATCATAGATCTAAGAGGGCGTTTTTAGTTTTTAATAAAAAATGGAGTGATAGTATGGATTATATTATGGAGGTCATGCCCTCGCTTATTTCGGGGATGGGTGTTACTTTATCAGTATTTTTTTGGACGTTAGTTGGCTCATTACCTTTGGGGTTATTAGTCTCTTTAGGATTGATGTCAAAATTCAAACCTTTACAAAAGGTCTTAGGTTTATATGTTTGGTTGATGCGTGGGACACCGTTGCTGTTGCAGTTGATTTTTGTCTTTTACGGTTTACCTCTCTTAGGTACAGGGATCGTTTTACCGCGTTATGAAGCGGCTCTTGTTGCTTTTATCTTAAATTATACCGCTTATTTTGCCGAGATCTTTCGTGGGGGGTTGCAGTCGATCGATAAAGGGCAATATGAGAGTGCAAAAGTTTTGCGCTTGAGCTATTGGCAAACGATCAGAAAAGTTATTGCTCCACAAGTTTTGAAGATCGTGATCCCTTCGATCGGAAATGAAGTGATCAATCTAGTTAAAGATTCGAGTTTAGTATATGTGATCGGATTAGGTGATCTTTTACGTGCGGGGAATGTCGCAACAAGTCGTGACGTGACACTAGTTCCCTTGATCTTAGTGGCTGGAATGTATTTGATCATGACTGCTTTTTTCACATATATTTTGAAAAAGATCGAAGAACACTATGGTTATTGGAAGTAGGTGAAACAAATGTTAGAGTTGAAACAGATCACAAAAAAATATGGTGAAAGAACGATCTTAGATCATGTTGATCTCACAGTCGAAGATGGTAAGATCTTATGTATCGTGGGGCAGTCTGGCGGTGGAAAAACAACGCTTCTCCGGTGTATCAGTGGTTTAGAAAAAATTGATAGCGGGCAGATCTTGATCGATGGGGAGCCGTTTGATCCCTATAGCAATCAGACTAACGATGCTGTGATCGGGGTCGTGTTTCAAGAATATAATCTTTTCCCACACTTGACCGTTTTACAAAACGTGATGCTTGCCCCAACGATGGTTTTAAAAAAAGATACAGTTCAAGCCCAAGCAGAAGCAAAAGAACTGCTACAAAAATTAGCACTTGGTGGTAAAGAAGATCTTTATCCATGGCAACTTTCTGGAGGACAAAAACAACGGGTCGCGATCGCCCGAGCCCTTGCAATGCGGCCAAAGATCTTATGCTATGATGAACCGACCTCAGCTCTTGATCCAGGTTTAAGAGATACTGTTAAAGAGATCATTTTAGATCTAAAAAAAGAACAGATGACGCAGATCATCGTTACGCATGACCTGGCTTTTGCCGAAGAGATCGCAGATGATATCTTAAAAGTTAAGCCACTGACGGATTAATAGACGGGAAAGGATAATTATGAATAGATATTTAAAAATATTTGTAATAATACTCAGCTTGCTTGGGGTCGTCTTTATCAGTGGTTGTACTGATGTAAAAAAGCGAGCGGCTACGACGGATACTTGGCAACAGATCGAGAAAAACAAAAAAGTTGTGATCGGACTAGATGATAGTTTTGTCCCAATGGGTTTTCGCCAAAAAAATGGCAAATTAGTTGGGTATGATATCGATCTAGCGCGTGCAGTTTTCAAGCTTTACGGGATCACACCTGATTTTCAAACGATCGATTGGTCGATGAAAGAGACGGAATTACGTAACCAAACGATCGATCTGATCTGGAATGGCTATACGATGACGCCAGCGCGGGCTAAGAATGTCGCATTTAGCCAACCGTATTTAAAAAATGAACAAGTTCTCGTGACAAGAAAAAATGAAGATATCACTACAGCCAAGCAAATGCAAGGAAAGATCTTAGGGCTTCAAAGTGGTTCTTCAGGTTATCAAGCCTATTTAGACCAACCACAGATCTTAAAGCGTTATGTTAAAGAAACGATCCAATATGATACATTCAATAATGCTTTTATGGATCTTGACGCCGGTCGGATCCAAGGACTTTTGATCGATAGTGTGTATGCTAACTACTATATCGCTCAAAAAGGAGCAGACAAGTATCGAACGATCGATCCAGGCTATGCTTCAGAATCTTTTGTCGTGGGTATGCGTAAAGGTGATAAGACACTCAAAGCTAAGATCGATCAAGGATTTGAGATCTTAAAACAAAATGGAACTTTAGAGCGCATTGATAAAAAATGGTTTGGAAAGTGATCCTAGTACCTGACAAGACTAGTTTCAAAGTGTATACTTTTAGCGTAGTCAATGCGATAGGGAATTGCTGTTAAGGAAATATTGTTAGAAAGGAAAAATATACGACCTTAAGCTAAGGTCTATATAGCGGGGTTAACGTGGATACTCTTTTAAGTGTTATTGGTATAATTTTAATTTTGAATACAGTTGTTGCGATCATCACCGTCTTTAAAGAGAAAAGGGATATAACAGCTACTTGGGCATGGTTACTTGTGTTGAATCTATTGCCGATCATTGGTTTTGGGATCTATTTGTTCGTTGGCAAAAAGATCTCAAAAGAAAAAATGTTTGATTTGAAGATGCAAGAACGCTTAGGCCTTGATCAATTAGTTGAATTGCAAAAAAAGCAATGGAAAACAGAAGAATTGCTGCCTGAAGGTTTAGGAACTAACGAAGCTCGCCAAACAGTGCATTTACTTTTAGAGACTGATCAAGCTGTCTTGACCAAAAATAATAAAGTTGAGATCTTTACTGATGGTCATGAAAAATTTGCTGCACTTTTAGCAGATATCGACCGTGCTAAACACCATGTTCATTTAGAATATTATTCATTTTTTAGTGATCGGATCGGTAAAAAGATCTTAACTAGTTTAGAAAATGCAGCCCGACGTGGAGTCAAAGTCCGAGTGATCTACGATAGCATGGGTTCACGTGGTCAAAAACGCAATTTCTTTAATGAATTAGAACGTCTTGGTGGCGAAGCGGAGCCTTTCTTCGCGTATAAAAAAGCTTTGATCCATAGTCCGCGGATCAATTATCGTGAGCACCGTAAATTAGCGATCATTGATGGGAAGATCGGTTATATTGGTGGCTTTAATATCGGTGATCAATACTTGAGTCGTTCAGAAAAATTTGGGTATTGGCGAGATACTCATTTACGTGTTTTAGGTAATGCCGTCTTAGGGATGCAATCGCGTTTTTTGATGGATTGGAACGCAACGATCAAAAATATTCGTGGTAAAAAACAAGTCAAATATAGCGAGGACCTTTTCCCGCTACATCTTGAAAAAGGAAATGTTGGGATCCAGATCGTATCTTCGGGGCCAGATAGTGATGTTGAAGCGATCAAGTTAGGTTATTTAAAGTTGATCAGTCGTGCTAATGATTATATTTACATTCAAACACCGTATTTGATCCCAGATGATTCAGTTTTAGAAGCTCTCAGTGTAGCTGCTTCTTCAGGTGTAGATGTGAAGATCATGATCCCATGTATGCCTGACCATGCTTTTGTTTATCGGGCAACTCAGTATTATGCTCGCGATCTTATCGAAAAAGGGGTCGAAGTGTATACGTATGATGCGGGCTTTTTGCATGCTAAAACTTTTGTTGTTGATTCACAATTATCTTCGGTCGGCTCTGCTAACTTAGATTTTAGGAGTTTCAAATTGAACTTTGAAGCCAATGCTTTTTGTTACGATCGTGTTTTAGCGGTGAAATTAAAACGCTTGTTTGAAGAAGATCTTGAGAAATGTACGAAGTTGACCCCCGAATACTTTGCTAAGCAATCTCGATGGTTGACGTTCAAGCAGTATTTTTCAAGGTTACTTTCCCCGATCTTATAAAATAAAAAAACTTGGAGTTTTCAATGAAGCTCCAAGCTTTTTTATTTAAAAGAAAGCGCTAAGTGATCCTAAGATCACGCTACCTAGCGTAAAGATCAACATCAACCAAACAACGACCATGGTGATCTTTTGGAAAGTTGTCTTTTTCTTTTTTTCTCTCACTGTGACCGACACCTACCTTTGATCCAAAGATAAACTGCTTAAAAAATTGTAAAACTTTTTTAGATGGAGCATATCCACATCTTTTCATCTATTATATACTAATAACATTAGTCTGACCTAGTAAAATTTGAAGTAGATCTGGGATAGCCTAACTTGATTATAGCATGTCTAGCATTTTGATAGGATAAGAATTGCGTGCTCCTAAACGAGATTGCTATAATGAAAGTATTATTTTGATTGAGGATGAGAAAAATGTTGAAAAGCTTGACGTCATGGTATGTAGAGTTTGTCATACTTGTGATCATTTGGATAATACTGGGAGTCGTGAAACAAAAATTCCCCCAACTTTGGCCTAAAAAAGTATTGGTCTTGGATGTAATGTTAGTTTTTATAGTTTTTGGACTCCATAGTGTCTCAGTTGCTTGGACAGGGCTTTCGATCTTACCTTTCATGGCTTTTGCGGCAAGTGCCTATGGTCTAGTTTTGACGCTTTATTTGATCTATACAGAAGATGACTTTCGCTTCAAGCGCTTTTTTGTGACCTATTGGCGCACGTTAGATATCATCGGAATAGGGGCTTATTTTATTATGATCTTTATCCAAAGTGCAAAATTCTTGGGTATCATTTAAAAAAGCTTAAAATGTTTGCTAAAAATGTTGAAATTGTTATCTAATATGTGGTTGAAAGCTTTGAACTATGGTAATATCTAATTGTATACCAACTTATTTTTGTAGATATTTTAGTCTACAAGGTAGTTGTTTTACAAGAAACGATGAAAGCTGTAGGGATTTAACATGACGGAATTCAACCACGTGACTGTTTTATTAGATGAAGCAGTTGAACAACTTGCGATCAAACCAGATGGGGTCTATGTCGATTGCACTCTTGGAGGGGGCGGACATACAGGCTTGATCTTGAAGCACCTTTCGTCACGTGGACGTCTCTTTTCGTTTGATCAAGATCAAACAGCGATCGATTATAATAACAGTCGCTTTGAAAAAGAGCTTTCATCTGGGAAATTGACATTTATCAAAAGCAATTTTCGAAATCTAACAGCATGTTTAGCTGAACATGGAATACATAAAGTCGATGGTATCTTATATGATCTAGGCGTTTCTTCTCCCCAGTTTGACGTGGGCGCACGTGGATTTAGTTACCAACATGATGCGATCTTAGATATGCGAATGGATCAAAGTCGAGCTTTGACAGCTAAAGTGATCGTCAACGAATGGAGTTTTCAAGAACTTGAGCGTATCTTTGTGCGCTATGGTGAGGAAAAATTTGCCCGTTCGATCGCTCGGCGGATCGAAGCTAGTCGTAAAATAGCTCCGATCGAGACAACGGGTCAACTTGTTGAGTTGATCAAAGCTGGTATTCCGGCTAAAGCAAGACGTAAAGGTGGTCATCCAGCTAAAAAGGTTTTTCAAGCGATTCGGATCGCTGTCAACGATGAATTAGGGGCACTAGAGGAATCTTTAGAACAAGCTTTTGATCTGCTAGCCTTAGATGGGCGGATCAGTGTGATCACGTTCCAATCTTTAGAAGATCGTTTAGTTAAAACGATGTTTAAAGAGCGAGCTACTTTACCTGAGCTACCCCCAGGACTACCGGTCATTCCAGCTGAGATGCGACCTGATTTCGAAATTGTGACTAAGAAACCGATCTTACCAAGCCAAGCTGAACTAGAAGCTAATCATCGCGCTCATTCGGCTAAGCTAAGAGCGATCAAAAGAATAGATAAGTAAAGGATGTGAGATTTTGGCTAGATCAGCTGCAAAAAAGATCGAGGTAACACCTCAGGTCTCTCAAGAAAAAAAGAATATTACAACTTCACCAAATCTAGGTGTGAGTACACCTAAACATTACATAAGACGTGAGAGACGAGCTTTAGTCGGTTTAGGCGCTTTGATCATGGGGCTTTCATGCTTAGTTATTTGGTCTAATACAACTGTGACCAAGGCCCAAGCCAAGATCCAAAAGATCGATCAACAGGTTTCGACCTTACAAACGTCAAATGCCAACATGAAAGAAGAGATCAGTGAACTTTCAAGTCGTTCACGTTTGATGCAAGTTGCTAAAGATGTTGGTTTAAAAATGAATGATAAAAACATAAGGAATGTTACCAAATGAGCAATAAAAAACGGCAAATAAATGTGAAACAAGACACGCGTAACCGAAAATATTTCGGTAGGGCACTTTTTTTTATGGTTGTTATCGTCTTTATTACATTTATCGGTCGTTTTTTTTATGTGGGTCTGACGCATACTGCACACGGTAAAGATTTAAAGAAATTAGCACAGGCGATGTATGCAGAAAGAACAGAGATCAAGGCCCATCGGGGAACGATCTATGATGCCCAAAACGAACCGATCGCAGAAGATACGACAACTTACTCGATCTATGTTGTTTTATCGAAAACAGCGAAAACATTAGATGGCAAACCTGATTATCTTAGGGATTCCCAAAAAGCAAAAGCGGCGCGGGTTTTAAGCCAAAATCTAGGGATGAATTATGATAGTTTAAAGCAATTTTTTGATTCTAGTGGAGATCTATATCAAGTCGAGCTTGGAAGTAAAGGAAAAAATATTTCGATGGAAACGAAGAAAAAGATCGAAGCTGAAAATATCAGTGGGATCAAATTTACTTCAGCCCAAGCACGGTTATACCCTAATGGGATCTTTGCCTCACATTTGATCGGTCTAGCTGAAAATGAACAGTCGAGTCTTGTAGGGGTCATGGGGCTAGAAAAAGTTTTCAATAGCCAGCTAAAAGGGGTCAATGGTGTAAGTGCACAGGCGATCGATTCGCGGGGCACGACTTTGCCTAATTCAAAAACAAAGTCAAAGGAAGCTAAAGATGGCGATAACGTTTATACGACTTTAGATACGCGAACGCAAACTTATTTAGAAACATTGATGAGCAAGGCACAGGAAACGTATAAACCAAAATCAATGACGGCAGTTTTGATGAATGCGAAGACAGGTGAGATCATTGCTGCTAGTCAACGTCCGACATTTAATCCACAAACTGGTGATGGGTTAAATGAGATGTGGCGTAATATCTTGCTAGAAGATGCGTATGAACCTGGGTCGATCATGAAGATCTTGACGACTGCTGCTGCGATCAACAGTGGAAATTATAATGGAAATGCGACCTTTAAGTCAGGTTCATATTCGATCGATGGTAATGCGATCAACGATTGGAAACCAACTGGTTGGGGCGAGATCTCTTATCATGATGGCTTCATTCGGTCGTCCAATGTCGGTATGGCTAAATTAGAACAAGCGATGGGCTCTAAGACATGGATGAATTATATCAAACGGTTTGGTCTGTTAAAATCGACAAACGCAGGTTTAGGCAATGAGGCTTCAGGTAGTATCGAGTATAAATATCCGATCGAACAAGCTAATACTGCTTTTGGTCAAGGGATCAATGTCACAGTTTTTCAGATGTTACAAGCGATCTCAGCAGTTGCAAATAATGGGAAGATGGTCAAACCTTATTTAGTTAGCAAAGTTGTGGATCCAAATACTGGGAAAACAGTCTATTCTCAAAGTCCTAAAGTTGTTGGTAGGCCGATCCGTAGTGAAACAGCCAAAGAAGTTCGAGAGTTGATGGAAGATGTCGTGACTGATAAAGATGGAACTGGAACTGCATATAAGATCGAAGGGCATGATGTTGGGGTCAAAACAGGGACTGCGCAGATCGCTAATGCTAACGGCACAGGTTATTTGACGGGTTCGACTAATTATTTGTTCTCAGTTGCAGGAATGGCGCCGATCGATGATCCTAAATATATCTTGTATATCACGATGAAACAGCCAAAGACTTTTGCTGATCACTCAGAAACACAAATGTTAGCTTCGATCTTTGATCCGTTGATGAAACGTGTTTTAGATGAATCAAACAGTAATAATGATGAAAAAAGTCAGGCGACTGTGCCAGATGTTACAGGAATGTCAAAAAAAGATGCTACCGCAGAACTTAATAGCAATGATCTAACAGCAACGATTATTGGAAATGGTAAAAAGATCGTTAAACAGTCGTTGACCTCAGGTTCAGAAGTTTTGGCAGGTCAGCGTGTGATCCTTGTGACAAATGGTACGCTAACAATGCCAGACATAACGGGTTGGGCGCGGTTAGATGTTTTGAAACTTTCAGAGTTGACAGGCGTCGAACTTGATGTTCAAGGAAGTGGTTATGTCAAGGAGCAAAGTATCGCACCTGGAGATAAAATAACTAAAGGTGCTAAATTGACGGTCAAACTAGAATGATCAAGATAAAAACAAAGTAAATAAAAAAGAGGAAGGAAAAATAATAATGACTATTTTTCAAATGATGATCCCGGTTTTGAGCAGTTTAGTTTTAACTGCACTGTTCACACCAGTCTTCATCAATTATGCGCATAAAAAAAAGCAAGGACAGATGATCCGCGAAGAGGGGCCTAAGTGGCACCAAGCTAAATCAGGTACCCCAACGATGGGAGGCTTAGTCTTTGATTTAGCGATCTTAGTTACAGGGATTTGGGTCCCATTTTGGTTAGGTGAACTTGGTCCAAAGATCTTAGTTTTAGATTTCATCCTTGTTTTATATGGCTTTTTAGGTTTCTTCGATGATTCGATCAAGCTTTTGAAAAAGCAAAATGAAGGCTTGAAACCTTGGCAAAAATTATTAGGACAGATCATTGGTGGCGTGATCTTTTTACTTGTGTATTGGCATGAAGGACTTCCATTTTCATTGTCGTTTTTTGGCCATGAAGTCTCTTTAGGTCTCGTTTATGTCTTATTTGTTCTTTTCTGGTTAGTCGGATTTTCAAATGCAGTTAATTTGACTGATGGCCTGGATGGTTTGGTCGCTGGACAAGCGATCATTGCTTTTGGCGCGTATGCGATCATCGCTTATCATCAAAGGCAAAATGATGTTTTGATCTTTTGTTTAGCTGTGATCGGGGCATTGATCGCCTTTTTAGGATTTAACCATAAACCAGCGAAGATCTTTATGGGGGACATGGGATCGTTAGCTTTAGGGGGAGCTTTAGCAGCTGTTTCGATCTTATTACATCACGAATTGTCTTTATTATTGATCGGGATCATTTTTGTATGTGAAACAGCTAGTGTTATTTTACAAGTTGCTTCTTTTAAGTTAACGGGAAAAAGGATCTTTAAGATGAGTCCGATCCACCATCATTTTGAAATGTGTGGCTGGAGCGAATGGCGGATCGATCTAACTTTTTGGGCGATCGGTCTAGTTGCAGCGATCATTGCAGTCTATGCAATAATTTAATTTTTCAAAGGAAGTCTTTGATATGAAAAAAGTGACAAAATATACAGGTAAAAATGTTTTAGTTGTCGGTTTAGGAAAAAGTGGCTTAAATGCCGCTTATTTATTACGAGAATTAGGTGCTAATGTAACGATCAATGATAAAAACACACCTAAAGATCAGGAAATACTTGAAAACTTAGCTCAAGCGCAGATCAAAACAGTTTTTGGTTCACATCCTTTAGCATTGCTCAAAGGAACGGATCTAGTCGTTAAAAATCCAGGGATCCCCTACACGAATCCTTTGATCGCAGCCGCTAAAGAAGCCGGGCTTTTGATCATTACTGAACCAGAGCTTGCATTTGAGATCAATGAAGGCCAAACGATCGGTGTTACTGGGACAAACGGTAAGACGACGACAACGACTCTGATCGCTTTGATGTTAGAACAAGCGCAGAAAAAGGCTTATGCTTGTGGCAATATCGGGATCCCTGCCACACAAGTAGCTAAAAAAGCAACGAGTGATGATACTTTAGTGATGGAACTTTCCAGTTTTCAACTACTTGGGATCACAGAACTCCACCCAAAGATCGCTGTTTTGACAAATATCTACGAAGCACATACAGATTATCACGGTTCGCGGGAAAATTACGTTGTAGCTAAAATGCAGCTCATCAAGAATCAAACTGCTGCTGATTATTTTGTCGTGAACTTTGATAATGAAGAATGGCGAGCTTTGAGCCAACAAACTTTGGCTAAAGTCGTGCCGTTTTCGCGACAAGGATTTACCAAAGAAGGTGCCTATGAAGAAAATGGGATCTTGTACTTTAAAGACGAGGCGATCATGCCTGCTGAAGAGATCAAAGTTCCTGGGACACATAATATCGAAAATGCACTTGCAGCGATCGCAGTTGCTAAACTCGAAGGCGTCTCAAACGAAGCGATCGTTGAGGTGTTGCACCATTTTTCTGGGGTAAGACATAGAACACAATACGTTACGATGTTCAAAGAGCGTAAATTCTATAATGATTCAAAAGCAACAAATATGGAAGCAACTGAAAAAGCTTTGGCAGGCTTCAAAGAACCTGTTATTTTACTAGCTGGTGGTCTAGACCGTGGCTTTACGTTTGAACGTTTGATCCCATATTTTAAAGAACATGTTCGTGGGCTCGTTGTTTTTGGCGAGACGAAAGACTTGATCGCACAAGCTGCTAAAGAAGCTGGGGTCGAAACGATCGTCTATGCTGAAGATGCTGTGGCTGCTGTTCCAAAAGCATATGCTCTCAGTCGCCCACATGAAACGATCCTTTTATCACCTGCTTGTGCAAGTTGGGATCAATGGAAGACTTTTGAAGACCGTGGTGACGCCTTTATTGCTGCCGTGGAAAAATTAGAAAAAGAGGAAACTGCAAAATGAGAGTATTAGTATCTGGCGGGGGGACAGGTGGTCATATCTATCCCGCTTTAGCGTTGATCGATGAGATCAAAAAAAAGCGTCCTGATGCCGAATTTTTATACGTTGGAACGACTAAGGGACTAGAGAGTAAGATCGTCCCTAACGCTGGGATCCCATTTAAAACGATCGAGATCCAAGGTTTTAAACGCTCTTTATCACCTGAGAACTTTAAGACGATCTACTTATTTTTAAAAAGCGTGCATGATTCAAAGCAGATCATTAAAGAATTTAAACCAGATATCGTGATCGGAACTGGGGGCTATGTTTGTGGCGCAGTCGTTTACGCTGCGGCTAAGTTAAAGGTCAAAACGATCATCCATGAGCAAAATAGTGTAGCTGGAGTAACAAATAAGTTTTTGAGCCATTATGTCGATAAGATCGGGATCTGCTTTGAAGATGTCAAAAAAGAATTCCCGACTAAGAAAGTTGTTTTTACTGGAAATCCGCGGGCGCAACAAGTCGCAAATATGCGTCCAAGTGATCGTCTAAAAGAGTATGGACTTGATCCCAATAAAAAGACTGTTTTGATCTTTGGCGGTTCACGGGGAGCACTTGGGATCAATCAAGCAAGTTTAGCAGCGCTCGATAGTTTTAAAGATCAACCTTATCAAGTTTTATTTGTAACTGGACGAGTGCATTTTGATGATATCATGGCGCGATTAAAGGGTAAAAAACTCCCCCAAAACGTTGTGATCGAGCCATATATTGCTGATATGCCAGCTTTGTTGCCTGAGATCACGATGATCGTTGGGCGTGCTGGAGCAACAAGTTTAGCTGAGATCACTGCTTTAGGGATCCCATCGTTATTGATCCCAAGTCCATATGTGACACATGATCATCAAACCAAAAATGCTCAGAGTTTAGTCAAAAAAGATGCTGCTTTGATGTTGCGTGAAAGTGAACTTGATGAAAAGACGCTTTTTGCCAAGATCCATCTGATCATGAATGATGAAAATAAACAAGTTCAGATGGCTAAAAATGCTAAAGCTGCAGGTGTACCAGACGCTTCTGATCGTCTTTTACAAGTGATCGATGAATTGATCGCGCAAAAATAACTAGAAAGGGGAAAGTAAGATCAAACCTTGGAAAAAGAAAAAAGTCCGACCTGTAAACAAAAAATTACAACCGTGGCTTGAAAGTCAAACTAAACGCCAAAAAAAAGCTTTCGATAATCGCCGACAATACGATCTGTTCAATGGTAAGTTAAAAAAATTGACTGAACAACGTAAAAAAGCCGTGTTCAAGCAGGCGATCTTTCCGTTGGTCTTCTTTTCTCTTGCAACGCTTTTAACGCTTTGTTCGATCTTGCCGATCAGTCGGGTCAGATCTGTTAAAGTCATGTCAAATGACCGTGAATTGCGGACGGCAGTCATCAAAGCTAGTGGTCTACATTACTATGAATCGCTTCTGATCGTTTGGTTCAATGCAGATCGGATCGAGCAAAAAATCGTTGACCAAGTTGGATTAGCTAAAGAGGCGACACTTCGTTATGATAAAGTCAATAATGTTGTGATCGACGTCAAAGAATATAAGACGGTAGGATATATTTACCGTAACGGTAAGTACTATCGTTTAGGGACAAACGGAGTACCTTTGACAGTTGGGGAAAGTACTGTGACTGAGAGTTGTCCAGTTTTTTATAATTTTAAAAATGAACAAAAACTTAAACAAGCTGTGGTCGAGATCAGTGAACTTTCAAGTAAATTACAGCATGCAGTCTCAGAAGTCCACTATGAACCATCAAAAGTCAACCCAAATAAGGTCAGACTTTATATGAATGATGGTAACGAAGTGATCGCTGATCTGACAACTCTAAATAAGAAGATGAAATATTATCCAACTATTGCTACAAAAATGGAGCAAAAAGGGACAGTTGATCTTGAAGTGGGGGCATTTTCATATCCTAACAAATAAGAATTAAAAAAGGCTAAAAAGCGTAGTACTAAAATTTTTATTTGTAGGGGTTGACAAGTAGCCAATAGTTATCTTTTTATGGTAGAATTAACCTATTGAATTCAAATATTATGAGATGAGAACATTATTAAAATCATAAGGGAGGCAAATTGATGGGAAACTCTAGTATCTATGTTGGCCTAGACATCGGTACGACTTCGATCAAAGTCATAATAGCTGAGTATCTCAAAGACCAAATCAACATAATTGGCTACGGAAACACGCGTTCAGCTGGTTTGAACCGTGGTGTGATCGTTGATATCGACCAAGTCGTACGTGCGATCAAAGAAGCAGTCAAACAAGCTGAAGAAAAAGCAAATATCCAGATCTCTGAAGTAAGTGTCGGTGTGCCAGCAAATATGTTACAGATCGAGCGCTGTAAAGGGATGATCGCGATCGGCAACGAAGATGGAAATTCAAAGGAGATCAGTGACGTTGATGTACAACGTGTAACGGAAGCCGCTTTGGTCCAAAATTTACCGCCTGAACGTGATGTGATCGATATTGTTCCAGATGAATTTATTGTTGACGGTTTTGACGGGATAAAAGACCCACGAGGGATGGTCGGCGTCCGTTTAGAGATGCAGGGCGTGATGTATACAGGTCCAAAAACGATCTTACATAATACACGTAAATGTATCGAACGTGCTGGGCTTAAAGTTCGTGATATGATCGTAGCACCTTTAGCGTTATCGCAAAGCGCCTTAACAGATGGTGAAAAAGATTTTGGTGCGATCTTGATCGATCTTGGCGGTGGCCAAACGACAGCTGCCGTTGTTCACGACCACCAGTTAAAGTATACTTATGTCGATCAAGAAGGTGGCGATTACGTAACGCGCGATATTTCGGTCGTTTTGAATACTTCGATCGAAAATGCGGAGATCTTGAAGCGCAATTACGGTTACGCTGATGTGAATCTAGCCTTAGGAGAAGAAACTTTTCCAGTCAACGTTGTTGGTCAACAAGAACCAGAACTTGTGACTGAAGAATATTTAGCTCAGATCATCGAAGCTCGTTTAGAACAGATCTTTGGCAAATTAAAAGATGCTTTGACCCAGATCAACGCGTTACAACTTCCAGGCGGGATCATCTTGACGGGAGGATTAGCTGCCTTACCTGGTGTCAGAGAACTTGCTCAAAGGATCTTTGAAGTCAATGTCAAGATCTTTATCCCTCAAGAGATGAATCTCCGGATCCCATCTTTTGCACAAGTTATCGGGATCGTCGAGTACGTTACCAAAGAAAATGAAGTCGAACAGATCGTTCGTCGAACATTGGATGGTCAAGATGTGATCATTGAGCAAAGAAACGTTGAAAAAAATATGCGCCCAGTTGAAAAAGAAGAAGCTGGCGAAGAAAAAGAAACACGCTCTAACGAAAAAAAAGATAAAGAAACTGAGAAACAACCATCGAAAAGACGTTTTTCACGTTTATTTGAAAAATTCTTTGATATCGATTAAAGGTAATAGGAGATGGAGGAAAGTAGTATGGATAGTATGGAATTTTCATTTGATGACCAAATGCAACATGGGGCTACGATCAAAGTGATCGGTGTCGGTGGTGCAGGCGGAAATGCGGTCAATCGAATGATCGCAGATGACGTTAAAGGTGTGGAGTTTATCGTAGCTAACACTGATGTGCAAGCACTTAAAAACTCTAATGCTGAAACAAAGATCCAATTAGGGCCTAAGTTGACACGTGGTCTTGGTGCAGGTGCAAATCCAGAGATCGGAAGTAAAGCAGCTCAAGAGAGTGAAGAAGCGATCGCAGCCGCACTTGAAGGGGCGGATATGATCTTTGTTACTGCTGGAATGGGAGGAGGCACTGGGACTGGTGCAGCTCCGATCATTGCTAAGATCGCTAGAGAGCAAGGGGCTTTGACAGTTGGGGTCGTGACGCGTCCATTCAGTTTTGAAGGACCAAAGCGGGCACGTTTTGCAGCTGAAGGTGTAGCCAAGATGAAAGAACACGTAGATACGCTAGTTATTATTGCTAATAACCGCTTACTTGAGATCGTCGATAAAAAGACCCCGATGTTACAAGCTTTCCAAGAAGCAGATAATGTTTTACGTCAAGGTGTGCAAGGTATTTCAGATCTGATCACTTCTCCAGGATACGTTAACTTAGACTTTGCGGATGTTAAAACTGTGATGCAAAATCAAGGTTCTGCCTTGATGGGGATCGGTTCTGCTAACGGTGAAAATCGGACTGAAGAAGCAACTAAAAAAGCGATCTCTTCACCATTGCTTGAAGTTTCGATCGATGGTGCTGAACAAGTTCTTTTGAATATTACAGGTGGTCCAGATCTAAGTTTATTTGAAGCACAAGCGGCTTCTGATATCGTTTCTCAAGCAGCGACAAGCGATGTCAACATCATTTTCGGAACTTCGATCAATGAATCATTACAAGATAGCGTGATCGTTACCGTTATCGCAACGGGGATCGATAAAAAGAAAAAAGAAGTAAATAGTGGATTCAAACCACATAATATAAAACGGCCTTTTACTAACGAACAAACGAGCAAAGAACAACCAAAAACACAGCCGACCAATAATGATCCACTAGGAGATTGGGATCTTTCACGTGAGATGAATGGGGCACGAAAATCAACTCAACAACGTGAAACAGAATTCCAAAATGTTGAAAAAACAGACTTCAACGTTTTTGGATCTAACTCATCAAACGAACAAAATAACAATGATGATGATCTAAGTAACCCACCATTTTTCTCACGGCGCCGTCACTAAAATAAGGGGGAACGAATATGTCATTTTCAAGTAGACTTGGTAGTTTTTTTAATATCGATGATGAAGAAGAAAGAATTGAAGATGATCGCTCGGAACCTAATAATTATACAGAACCACCACGACCAGATAATGATCTAAAAGAGCAACCAAATGTGATGGAATTGCATAATAATAAACGCCCATTAGAAAAAAAGATCATGCTTTTCGAACCACGGATCTTTTCTGATGTACGTGCGATCGCTTCACGGTTACTTGAAGGTCAGGCAGCTGTAGTCAATTTTCAACGGATGGACGATGCGCAAGCCCACCGTGTTGTTGATTTTCTTTCAGGAGTCGTTTTTGCAGTCGATGGTGAGATCAAACGGATCGGTGAACAGATCTTCTTGTGTACACCACAAGATTTTGAAGTTGAGGGAAGTTTGACCGATACAATGCGGGATAACGACTATAATTATAAATAGAGGTAGTATTAAGTGGGACTATTAACGATAATTAGTGATTTATTCAATATTTATTCATTTTTGATCGTTGCTTACTGTTTACTTTCGTGGTTTCCAGGAGCATATAACACAAAACTTGGGCAATTATTGATCAAAATATGTCAGCCATATTTAAGGTTATTTGACTTTATCCCGCCGATCGCAGGGATCAGTTTTGCTCCATTAGTAGCTTTGATCGTTTTGCAGTTTGTTGAACGTGGTGTGTTTGCGCTTTTGGCTCTTTTAGGCCTTGGTTTTTAACACTGTGATCAAAGAGCGAAAATGTGTCGCAGATCGCCTATGAGAAAGGTAAAATGTAGATAGGTGATCGTGGTCAAAGAATAGCCTTTAGAAGGGGAATCTATATTTCTTTCTCAGTGTGATCAAATTATTATATTTGGATGCATACTTTCACATTTAATATAGCAACAGATAGGTGAGTGAGCAGATATATCAACATTTTCGTAAAGAAGAACGGCCACTGATCGATCAATTGTTGGATCTGATCAGACAAGCTCAAGATGAATATCGGCCAGTGTTGACACATTTTTTAGATCCAAGACAGCAGTATATTGCGCGCTTTTTGTTACAAGCTGAGGGTCCAGTCAAGATGAGTGTCCATGGAGGTTTTGCTGGTGCAGAACGGAAACGTCTTTTGTTTTATCCAGCTTATTATGAACCAACGCTAGCTGATTTTGAACTACAATTATTGGAGATCGATTATCCGACCAAGTTTGTGACTTTGAGCCACGGTAAAGTCTTAGGGACACTGGCAAATGTAGGCCTAGAACGGGATGTTTTAGGGGATATCATTACAGATGAATTTTCTTGGCAAGTTATCGTCCAAAAAAATATCAGTGAATATTTGGTCCAACAAGTCGACCAGATCGGTAAAGTTCATGTGTCATTGCGACCTAAAGAGTTGACCCAGTTGACAGAAGTTATACCCGCTTGGGAAAAATTAGTTATCTCGTGTAGTTCTTTACGTATTGATGTGATCGTCAAAGCAGTCTATGGACTTTCACGCCAGCGTGTCAAAGATATGATCAACGCTAAGAAGATCAGTTTAAATTGGCTTACCCTTGAGCGCTCGGATCTTGAGGTAGGTTCAAAAGATATTATTTCAGTCCGCGGTTATGGGCGGATCAGATTCGAGCAAGTCTTAGGCCGATCAAAACGGGATAAGCTTCGCTGTGAAGTTTCAGTTATCAGAAAATGATTTTTACAAAATTTGGAGGTGTTGGGGATGGCATTGACCCCTTTGGATATTCATAATAAAGAGTTTCATACAAAATTACGTGGCTATGATCAAGATGAAGTCAATGATTTTTTAGATCAGATCATCAAAGACTATGAGTTGGTCTTAAAAGAAAATGAGCATTTGACTGAGAGCTTACGCCAAAGTCAAGAAAAACTCAAATATTTCAATGATTTGAAAGATTCGTTGAATCAATCGATCATTGTTGCCCAAGAAGCTGCCGATAAAGTTAAGGCTAATTCACAACGTGAAGCTGAGATCATCAATCGTGAAGCTCAAAAGCAAGGTCAAGATATCATTGATCAAGCAAATGAAAAATCACGGCATATCATCGATGAGGCTTCAAAGAAATCCAAGCGCTTAGCTTTGGAAACGGATGATCTAAGAAAGCAAGCGCGCATTTTTAGACAAAAGCTCCAAGTGATGTTAGAATCACAGCTTGAAGTTGTCAAAGGCAGTGAATGGGATGATATTTTACGTCAAGGAGAAACAACTAGTTATGAAGCGATCCAAGAAGCAATTCGTCATGATGATACCCTTGACAAAGCCGAGGCAAAAGAAGTAAAATCATTTTCAAATGATAAAGACGAAACAACAGACGTTTATGTACCTGAACAAGGCGTAGATGACACTGCAACAGTTGAAGAGGAAAAGGAAACAGTTGTGATCTTCCCAGAATCCAACTCTACTAGCGGGCGTCAGTTTGCTGAAGACAGTTCGGAAAACGCCTAGTGTTTAAGGTCGATTAAAAATTATAAGAGAACAAGAGATAAACTTACATGGTGTCAGCGAGCCGATGGGATTGGTGCAAAGATCGGTCACCCACTGAAGTTGTTCTTATCATCTCTTTTTTGGCAAGGTGAACTTTAGTAGCTTTGTCCGCTTGATCAGTGTTAGCCGATCATAGAGTGGAATTTTAGTAAAATTCTTAAATTGGGTGGTACCGCGAGATCTCGTCCCTTGTAGGGATGAGATCTTTTTTATTCAAAAAAATAAGGAAGGGCAAGCTGTGTTCACCACTCCACGGCAGGTATTTTTATGAGAATCAAAGATACTTTAAATTTAGGTAAAACTAAATTTCCGATGCGTGGGAATTTACCTGTACGCGAATTAGAGCGTCAAACAGAATGGGAAGAAAATAAAGTTTATGAACGACGCCAAAAATTAAACGAAGGCAAACCTTCTTTTGTCTTACATGATGGACCGCCATATGCAAACGGAAATATTCATATGGGACACGCAATGAACAAGATCTCAAAAGATATCATCGTACGTGCTAAATCAATGATGGGCTTTCGGGCTCCTTATGTTCCAGGTTGGGATACTCATGGTCTTCCGATCGAACAACAATTAAAAAAGGCTGGGGTCGACCGTAAAGCACTTTCTGTGGCTGATTTTAGAGAAAAATGTCGCGAATATGCTTTAGAACAAGTCGATAAACAACGAAAAGATTTCAAACGTTTAGGTGTCGCTGGTGAGTGGGACGACCCATATTTGACACTTGCACCTGAATATGAAGCGCAACAGATCCGCGTCTTTGGCAAGATGGCTGAAAAAGGCTTGATCTACAAAGGAAAGCGTCCTGTTTACTGGTCTTGGTCATCTGAATCTGCTTTAGCTGAAGCTGAAGTTGAATACCATGATGTAACTTCACCATCTGCTTTCTATGCTGAACAAGTTTTAGATGGTAAAGGGGTTTTAGATGAAGATACTTACATGGTCGTTTGGACGACTACACCATGGACGATCCCAGCCTCTGAAGGGATCACGATCGATGCCTCCTTTGACTATGCTGTAGTTCAACCAGAAGGTGAAACACGTAAATTTGTGATGGCAGCCGACTTAGTGCAAAAAAATGCTGAGTTGTTTGGTTGGGAAAACGTTAAGACGCTCAAAGTCGTTAAAGGACAAGAACTTGAATATATCACAGCTAAGCACCCATTCTATGATGATCGGGAATTGCTTGTGATGTTAGGTGATTTCGTCACAACTGATTCTGGTACTGGCTTAGTCCACACTGCTCCTGGTTATGGTGATGATGACTACAAGATGGGGATGAAATACGGCTTAGAGATCTTTGCGCCGGTAAATGATACTGGTCACTTGACAGCTGAGTGTGGCCCTGAATTTGATGGTGTCTTTTATGAAGATGCTAATGAAGTAGCTTTACAAAAACTTGAAAAAGCTGGTCTTTTATTGAAGTCGATGGAATACGAACATAGCTATCCTTTTGACTGGCGGACAAAGAAACCGATCATCTTCCGAGCAACACCACAATGGTTTGCTTCAGTTGATAAGATCCGTAATAATATTTTAGATGCGATCAATGAAGTCGACTTCTTACCTGAATGGGGTCAAAAACGCTTGTATAACATGATCCGCGATCGTGGCGATTGGGTCATCTCACGGCAACGTGTTTGGGGCGTACCGCTTCCGATCTTCTATGCGGAAGATGGTACAGCGATCATGGAAAAAGAAACGATCGAACATGTCGCACAATTAGTCGAAAAACATGGCTCTAATATTTGGTTCAAGTTAGATGCTAAAGATCTTTTACCAGAAGGTTATACAAATGAGCATTCACCAAACGGCGAATTTACTAAAGAAACAGATATCATGGATGTTTGGTTTGACTCAGGTACTTCACATCAAGGTGTTTGTGCAGAGCGTGATTATTTGACTTATCCTGCTGATCTATACTTGGAAGGGTCTGACCAATACCGTGGTTGGTTCAACTCGAGTTTGATCACAAGCGTGGCCGTTTCTGGTCATGCACCATATAAGCAGATCGTCTCTCAAGGTTTCACGCTTGACGGTGAAGGGCGTAAGATGAGTAAATCACTTGGAAATACGATCGTTCCCGAAGAAGTTATCAAGAAGATGGGGGCCGAGATCATTCGTCTTTGGGTCTTAAGTGTTGATACTTCAGCTGATGTGCGTGTTTCGATGGAAAGCTTTGCCCAGATCTCAGAAAGCTACCGTAAAGTGCGGAATACGGTGCGCTTCTTATTGGCAAATACAAGTGATTTTGAGCCAGCTAAGGATAAGGTCGCATTTGAAGAACTTGAAGCGATCGATCAATATATGCAGATCGCAGTCAATAAATTCACAAAAGAGATCTTAGATGACTACGCTAATTATAATTTCATGGACATCTACAAGAAATTGATCAATTTTGTCACGACCGATCTTTCTGCTTTCTACTTGGCAGTTGCTAAAGATGTTGTTTACGTGGAAGCAAAAGACGCTAAGAAACGTCGTTCGATGCAAACAGTTCTTTATGATACAGTCGTGCGTCTAGCTAAATTGATGACGCCAGTTATGCCACATACGACTGAAGAAGTTTGGAACTTCTTAAAAGAACCAGAAGATTATGTCCAACTAGCAGAGATGCCAGCAGTCGAACATTTTGATCATGAAGATCAGATCACACAAAACTGGACGCGTTTCATGAAATTACGTTCGCACGTTTTGAAGAGTTTAGAAGAAGCACGGAATGCTAAATTGATCGGTAAATCATTTGAAGCGCATGTCTTCTTATATGTTTCTGAAGGTGTCAAAGCCGAACTTGACAGTTTAGATGCTGATATCCGCCAAGCTTTGATCGTTTCTGAACTTGATGTTTTACCGTTAGAAGAAGCGCCTGCCGACGCAGATGATTATGGTGCAGTCAAAGTCGTTGTCAAACATGCAGAAGGTGATGTTTGTCCACGTTGTCGTCGCATCACTTTAGATGTTGGCAGTGACGAACGCTTCCCTGAACTTTGTGCTTCTTGTGCCCAGATCGTTGCAACTAACTTCCCTGAAGCAGTTAGCGAAGGTCTTGAAAAATAATAATTAACCAGCAAGTTGTATTTGGATCTGAGATAGGCTCCAAGTACAACTTGTTGTCGTTTGGACCGAAAATGAGATATGTTATAATTAAACTGTTAAATTTTGCTTGAAAGGGCGAGTGTAATGGAATTTGAAGAAAAAGTTACCGCAGTTGAACATCTTTTTGATGGGACAGTGATCGATCTTGATCGCGAAACAGTCCAGTTGCCAAATGGTAAAACATCATATCGTGAGATCGTGCGACATCATGGTGCTGTAGGTGTGATCGCGATCACACCAGCTGATAAGATGGTTTTTATCAAGCAGTGGCGCGCCCCACTTGGTCAAGTTACGTTAGAGATCCCAGCTGGTAAGATCGAACCAAATGAACAAAATAGTCCGCTCGAGACTGCGATGCGTGAATTAAATGAAGAAGCACGCTATCAAGCAGAAAAGCTTGAGTTGATCATGCCATTTTACACTTCACCTGGTTTTGCAGATGAAAAGATCTATCTTTATCATGCTAGTGGTCTGACACCAGTCAAAGAAGAACTGCCCCAAGACGAAGATGAATTTCTAGAAAAAGTCGAATTAACGCAAGCTGAAGCGTTAAAAGCAATGCAGTCAGGTTTGATCTGTGATAGTAAGACGATCATGGCAGTCATGTTTTGGCAGTTGATGCGTTAAAATAGGTGAAATACGATGGAAGAAAAAAACGAAACGACAAATGAACGTCCTTTGCGCCGAAGTAAAAATGCGAATGTTGAGGCACAAGGTCATAGTCGTACGGAAGCTAAAAAAAGGCAAAAAGCCGAGACTGAAGCACAAAAAACTAAGCGTTTAGCAAAGCGGTTGAATATTACGATCGGGATCTTGTGTGTTTTACTGGTTTTAGTTTTCTTGTTTATGCGTTTTGTAAATTTTTAAAGTAGAAGGGACAATAGCGTCAGATGAAATATGGAATTATTTGTGCAATGGAAGAAGAGTTGAAAGAACTTTTAGCTAAACTTGAAGATCGAACTGAAAAAACGATCGGTGGGATCGATTTTTATGAAGGAAAATTAGCTAAAAAACCTGTTGTGTTAGTTCGTTCTGGGATCGGTAAAGTCCAAGCTGGGGTGACCACAGCTCTTTTGATCGTTGAATTTGGGGTCACAGCTGTGATCAACTCTGGTTCTGCTGGGGGGATCGGTACTGGGCTTCATGTTGGGGATGTTGTTTTTTCGACTGGCGCTGCTTATCATGATGCCGATGCAACTGCTTTTGGATATAAGCCAGGACAACTACCACAACAGCCACAGATCTATCCAGCCGATCAAGCTTTATTAGCGGAACTGACAAAAGCAGCTACTAAAGCCAAATTGGCGACGAAAGAAGGTCTGATCGTTACGGGCGATCAATTCGTTGCTTCTAAAGAAAAGATCCAAGCGATCAAGGAGATCTATCCAGCTGCACTTTGTTGCGAAATGGAAGGCGGGGCGATCGCTCAAGTTGCCTATCAATTCAAAGTACCTTTTGTGATCGTTCGGGCTATGTCTGATGTTGGTGACGAAGAGGCTGGACAAACATTTGATGAGTTTATCATCGAAGCAGGTAAGCGCTCAGCTCAAATGATCTTGAATTGGGCTCAAGCTTAATTATGGTAAGAAAGTAGGATAAGAGTGGAAAAGATATATGTTGATAACGCAGGAACAACGCCCATGGCACCCGAAGTTATCGAAGTAATGAGTCAAACGATGCGCGATGTTTTTGGCAATGCTTCGGCGACAAATTCATTTGGACGTAAAGCACGCCAAGTTTTACAAGCAAGTCGCCAAGTGATCGCAGATTCGATCAATGCTGCACAAGCAAATGAGATCATCTTCACTAGTGGTGGAACTGAAAGTGATAATACGGCGATCCTCATGACAGCTAAAAAACGTAAAAATGAAGGCCGCCATTTGATCACGACTAAGATCGAACACGAAGCAGTTTTAAAACCGATGGAATACTTAGAGAAAAATGGCTATGAAGTGACTTATCTTGATGTGGATCAAAATGGTTTGATCTCACTTGACGAACTTAAACAAGCTTTACGACCAGATACGATCTTAGTTTCGATCATGACTGGTAATAATGAGGTCGGAAGTCATATGCCGATCCACGAGATCGGTGAGATCGTAGCTCAAAGTAATGCGTGGTTCCATACAGATGCAGTCCAAGCTTACGGGATCACTGAGATCGATGTCAAACGCGATCAGATCGATCTTTTGTCAACAACAGCGCATAAGCTCAACGGACCTAAAATGGTCGGCTTTTTATATGAAAGAGCAGGTCTAGAGCTAGAGCCTTTGATCTTAGGAGGCGAGCAAGAATTAAAACGTCGGGCAGGAACAGAAAACATTGCAGGGATCGCTGGTTTTGCTAAAGCGGTCGAATTAGAACAAAATGAGCGCGAGCTTCTCCAAGAAAGATATCAAAGTTTCAAAACTCATCTGATCACGCGTTTACGTCAAAAAGGCGTTGATTTTGAGGTCAATGGCAAACATGGTGCAGATGAACTGCCTCAAGTCATCAGTTTGTGGTTCAAAGGGTGTGCCAGCGATGCTTTATTGACCAATCTTGATCTAGCAGGGATCGCAGCGGCTGCTGGTTCAGCCTGTACTGCCGGTTCTTTAGAACCTTCCCACGTTTTGCAAGCGATGTATGGTGCAGATGATCCGCGGATCAGTGAAACATTACGGTTTAGTTTTGGACGTTATAATACGTTAGCAGAGATCGAAACAGTAGCTGATAAATTAGCCGAGCTCTGCCAGCGACTTAAAAAATAAATTTAACTGAGGTGATCAAAATGGCTTATCAAAAAACAGCAAAGATCTTAGGTGATCAAACGACTTATCGTTTATCTGATAATGTAAAAAAATATGCTTTACGTGATACAGGTTTTATTGAAACAAAGGGGGGAAAATTTCAATTGGAACGCTCTTTAGATCCAGCCTCTCCTTTTAAGGGTTTTAAATTAAAAGTTGTCGTTTCGGCTGATCTAAAGTCATTTAAATTAGTGACAACAACAGCTAACGGTCTAAAAGAAGTCAATATCTTCAACGGTAAGGATGCAACAGCTAATGTTGAACAATTGAACTATATTTTAGAAGATCTTATTTCACGCCAGATCTTAGAAAAGGTACAATAATTTAATATAAAAAAGTAAGTAAGAGTCTCTTGTCAAAAGTTAAAATACTCGTTATAATGGGAGCTACTGAATAAAACGACCTTCAAATCGTAAAGATTCAGAATCTAAATGAAATGATGGTGATCTTCAATGGAAGATAAGAGCAAGATCAGAGTCGTTGTGGGTATGAGTGGCGGTGTCGACTCTTCGGTCGTCGCTTATTTGCTCAAACAACAAGGCTATGATGTTGTCGGGGTTTTTATGAAAAACTGGGATGACAAGAACGATAGTGGGGTCTGTACGGCTACCGAAGACTATGCTGATGTCGCTAAAGTAGCAGATCAGATCGGGATTCCTTATTATTCAGTCAACTTTGAAAAAGAGTATTGGGACGGTGTCTTTACTTATTTCTTAGATGAATATAAGAAAGGACGGACACCTAACCCAGATGTGATGTGTAATAAAGAAGTCAAATTCAAAGCTTTTTTAGATTATGCTATGCAATTAGATGCAGATTATATCGCAATGGGGCACTATGCACAACTTAAACGCGATCCAGATGGAACTGTTCATTTGATGCGTGGTGTCGATGAAAACAAAGATCAAACTTATTTCTTGAGTCAGTTGACCCAAAAGAATTTGCAAAAAGCTATGTTTCCGATCGGTGGGATGAACAAACAAGAGGTCAGAAAGATCGCTGAAGAAGCTGGTCTAGCAACGGCTAAAAAGAAAGATTCAACTGGTGTTTGTTTTATCGGTGAACGTGATTTCAGTAAATTCTTAAGTGAATTTTTACCTGCTAAACCTGGTAAGATGATGACTGTTGACGGCGAAGTCAAAGGTGAACATTTTGGCTTGATGAATTATACGATCGGTCAACGTCGCGGACTGGGGATCGGAGGCGATGCTAAGAGTAACGAACCTTGGTTTGTTGTCGGCAAGGATCTAGCTACCAATACACTTTTAGTTGGACAAGGATACCATAATGAGCATCTTTACGCAACGAGCTTAGAAGCTAGTGAATTGAGTTTTGTTGCTCCGATCGAAGACCGTGGTTCTGAATTTCATTGTACCGCTAAGTTCCGTTACCGCCAAAAAGATTCTGGTGTCACAGTTCGTTTCAACGATGACCGCACTAAAGTTGAAGTGATCTTTGATGATCCAGTTAGAGCGATCACGCCTGGTCAAGAAGTTGTTTTCTACGATGGTGCCGAGTGCCTTGGAAGTGGAACGATCGACCATGCTTATCAAAATGGACGCAAATTACAATACGTATGATCTTTAACACGTAAGATCCTGAGACTACCTGAAAGCTTAGTCTTTCAGGTAGTCTTTTTTGTGCTCCTTGCTTGATCTAAATGCAAATTATATAATAATAGTTGATTATTTCTAGTTAAGAGGTCGCTAGTCATTACTTATTCACTAGAAAGAAAAAATGTGGGGTGGATAAATAGACGACCAGTGTAGATAAAAGAAAGGAAAGGGAAACTATAGTTCTTTCTGATCATATTGAACTATATGATCCTACATTTATATAGCTACGCGAAATTTGACAAGACTATATTTTGTACGTCATGGTAAGACTGAATGGAACTTGGAAGGGCGTTATCAAGGGGCTAAAGGTGATTCACCATTATTACCAGAAAGTTACCATGAGATCGAACTACTAGCAAAATATTTAGCCCCAATTGCTTTTGCAAAAGTTTATTGTAGTCCGATCAAGCGAGCAAAGACGACCGCTAAAGAATTGATCAAACAACTGGACCGTCCCGTAAAACTTGAAGCTGATGTAGCTTTACAAGAATTTGATCTTGGAAAGATGGAAGGGATGAAATTTACGGAAGTTGCTGAGAAATATCCAGCTGAACTCGATGCTTTTCGCTATCATCCTGAGCGTTACGATCCAAGTGCGATCGCCGGTGAATCCTTTCCAGAATTGTTTGCGCGGATGACGCCAAAGATCAAAGCGATCTGTGCTCGCTATCCAAAAGAAAATGTTTTGATCGTTAGCCATGGGGCAGCGCTTTGTGCTGAGATCCGGCATTTATTGGGAGTACCATTAGCTAAATTACGTGATCAAGGTGGTCTTGCTAATACAAGTACGACGATCTTAGAGACAAAAGATGGTGAAAATTTTAAGTGCTTAGCGTGGAATAAAACGGATTATCTAAAAAAAGACCTTGATCCGACTGACGTTGTTTAATTTTAAAAGAAAAGAGTCAAATGTAAAATGGAAAAACGGCAAAAAGAAGCAGCTAAATTGGATGCGATCATTCAAAAGCTGATCAAAAAGATCGATGCTGATCCTTATGATGAAGAGAGTTACTATGCTTTAGGAGTTGCTTTGACAGAAAAAAAGAGCTTCGAGCAAGCAGAAGAGCTTTTCAAGCGAGCTTTGAATGCCTTGAAAGAGCAACCACAAAAATTAGGATTGCTCCACTATGGTTTAGGAAATGTTTATTATGCAAGTGCTTTATATGACGAAGCGCTTAAAGAATTTAGTTTAGTCAAAGATGATAAATTAAAGGCTGAAGCTTATCTAATGCTAGCCCAAACTTATTATGCCAAAGGTGAACACCAAAAAGCTTTAGCGTTTGCATTAACAGCTGACGAATCAAAGGCTTCTTTTGAGACAAAACGACTTTTAGGTGATTGTTTGCTAGCCGTGGGGAGTTTTGAAAAGGCTAGACAGATGTATGAACAAGCCTTGAGTTTTAAAGCTGGTGATGCTAATGTTAATTTTCAGTTGGGCGTACTAGCTGTTGTTTTAGGCGCAGATCCTAAAGTTTACTTTGAAAGAGCTAAACAAGCTGATCCTAAATTATACGAACGTTTACAGACGCGTTTAGGCGATATTGAAAAATTGCTCCAAAATAAGAAAAAACAATAGTGTATTAAAGCAGGAAGCGAGGTAGAAGATGCAACAAGAAGAATTAGCATTATTTGATGAAGATGAAAAACAAGGTCATTTGACAGGAATGGTGCAAAGCATCTTTTTTGAGGCTCCTGCTAGCTTTTATAAAGTTGCCGTTGTTTCGATCGAACAGACCGATCTTGAATTAGGCGCAGAAGTAACGATCACAGGTAATTTCCCTGAGTTAGTTGAAGGAAACAGCTATTATTTCAAAGGAAAGATCGTGACTCATCCAAAATATGGGCAGCAATTCCAAGTTTTAAGTTATAAACCAGCTGTTTTAGCGTCGAAAAAAGGTGTCGTTGCCTATTTAGCGAGTGATCATTTTTCTGGGATCGGCGAAAAGACAGCCCAAAAGATCGTTACGCAACTAGGTGAGAATGCGATCGAGATCTTGTTGAAAGATCCAACTAAAGCCGAGGAGTTAGATCTGACAGCTAAACAAAAAGAAAGTTTACTTGTCGGTTTAAAAGAAGATAACGGAACAGAACAGACTTTGATCGGACTAGGTAGCTTAGGCTTTTCAGATAACATGGCTGCAAAGATCTTTGAAAAATATCATGAAAAAACGCTCGACATTTTACATCAAGATCCTTATCGTTTAGCGTATGAGATCGAAGGGATCGGCTTTGTTCGTGCAGATCAGATCGCACATGAATTAGGCTTTGGTGCAACTGATCCTGTTCGTTTGAAAGGTGCTCTTTTTGAAAGTATCTTACAATTGAGCTTGCAAGAGGGGAATACGTATACAAATGGTAAAGAACTTTTACAAAGAACTCTTGAATTATTAGAGCATAGTCGTTCTGAAAAGATCGAACCTGAACTTATTGCCGATCAGCTCTTACAGCTCGGTGAAGCAGGCCAAGTGATCTCAGAAGATGGACGGATCTACTTAAAGCGTTATTACTATGCTGAGTACGAAAGTGCTAAAGAGCTCCAGCGGTTGATGGAACGACCTAAACTAAAAGCAGTGACTGAAGCAGAGTTAAAAAAAGCTTTAGCTCAGATCGAAGCTGAAGAAGGAATAACTTACGGTAAGTCTCAAAAAGAAGCGATCTTACAAGCTGTCGTTTCGCCTGTCTTTTTGTTGACTGGTGGACCAGGAACAGGTAAAACGACGATCATCAATGGGATCGTTCAACTTTTTGCTGAGATCCATGAGCTTGATCTTTCAGAGCAACGGCAAGTACCGATCTTGCTAGCTGCACCAACTGGGCGGGCAGCTAAAAAGATGAGTGAAGCGACAGGGCTTTACGCCTCAACGATCCATCGCTTATTAGGCTTGAACGGACGTGAAGAGCAATCAAGTGAAGAAGCTAAAGAACTCGAAGGTGCGCTTTTGATCGTTGATGAGACTTCAATGGTCGATACGACGCTATTACATCTTTTATTGCAAAGCATTCCTGATCAAATGCAAGTTATTTTTGTAGGGGATAAAAATCAATTACCTTCGGTTGGCCCAGGGCAAGTTTTTTCAGATATGTTAGCAAGTGAGGCTTTACCCAAAAAAGAACTGGAAAAGATCTACCGTCAAGGTGATGGTTCAACGATCATTTCGTTGGCTCATGAAGTCAAAAACGGCGAAGTTTCAAAAGATCTGTTGCAAAAAACAAGTGATCGCTCGTTTATTTCGTGTCAAGCTCACCAAGTCAAAGATGTTGTCCAAAAAGTCGTTTTGGCGGCTTTAAAAAAGCAAAATAAAAAAGATGATATCCAGCTCCTCGCTCCAATGTATCGGGGCGAGGCGGGGATCGATCAACTCAATTTATTATTACAAGACTTGCTCAACCCTAAAAAAGCGAATACTAAAGAGATCGTAAGTGGGGAGACTATTTTTCGGATCAATGATCGAGTCTTACATTTAGTTAATGACCCTGAAAATAATATTTTCAATGGTGATATCGGAAAAGTTGTCGGGATCGAAAAAAGTAAGACTGGTCAAGCAAAGGATAAATTGGTCGTAGCGTTTGATGAACAAGAAGTTGAATTTGCTCGGAAAGATCTACGTAATTTGACATTAGCCTATTGTATGTCGATCCATAAATCACAAGGCAGTGAGTTTCCGATCGTGATCTTACCGTTTGTAAGACAGTATTCACGGATGTTTGCGCGTAATCTTTTATACACTGCTTTGACTCGTGCTAAAGATAAGTTGATCTTATTAGGCGAACCGAAAGCTTTTGCCGATTGTATCCAAACCGTGGCTTTGAACCGTAAAACGACTTTGAAAAACCGACTGCAAGAATTATTCGAGGTCACTTCAAACTCTATGGATAAAAAAACGCGCCCTAAGACGCCTAAGTTTATTTTAACTGCTGAACTAGTAGAGCAGATCGATCCGATGATCGGAATGAACGAGTTCTCGCCGTATGATTTTCTAAATTAAAAGGATCCACCTGTTTTTTCAGGCGGATCCTTTTAATTTAACTTGATCCAAAAAGGATATTGCGTTGAACTGAAGAAAATGTTGTAATATTTACTCCCCATATCTTCACCATCGATCTGACCAAATTCAAGTGAATTGATGATCAAATGGATCTGTTGATCTTTATAGTGGTGAAGGTAAGGGAGCTTGAGTTGTTTTTTGAAATAGATCGCCAAACCAAGGAGCACAGACCTAAAAAAGCCTAGATTATCTGCAATGATCAGATCAAGTTTATGATCTGAAACGTCAGCTTTAGGTGAGAGCACGACTCCTTTTTCAAAATAAGGATGATTAGCGATATTGACTAAGCGTGCATGTTTAAAAAAGTGGTACTTCTCACCGATGCGTAAAGTAAGAGCAAAAGCTTCTTGATTTAAAAAGGCGGTTACGACATTTAAGAGATAAACAAGAAAGTGCAAATGGAGCTTTGTCAAAATTTTTCTTAGACGCGGATATTTAGTTTGACTTTTATTTAGACTGAGCATATAAGCATCAAGCCCGATCCCAAAATCATTCAAAAAATACCCTTGTTCACTATGGGTCGTTTCTTGGTATTCACCGATATCGTAGTAAACTGGATCAGTCGTAGCTAAGATCTGTTCTAATGCGATCAATGGGTCCTCAGCTAATCCGATCCCTTTAGCAAAGTTATTATTTTTGCCAGCAGGGAGAAAAGCCAGGGGGATCTCAGGTGAAACTTCTTTTTTCAAAGCATTCAAAACTTCATTTAAAGTTCCATCGCCACCGATCACAAGGGTAATATATTTTTTAGCTTCAGTAGTTGTTAGTTTATTGAAAAATAAGCGAACATGTTGCGTTGCATGGCCAGGATGATCAGTCAAACGAAAAGCGTAATCGATCTGACGTGAATCTAAAATTGGACGTACTTTTTCCCAGACTTTTGTAGCTTTTGCATCGTTTGCTTGTGGATTGATAATAATAAAGAAAGATCTCAATCTGCTATCCAAATATGCCAGAGGTCCTAGAGCTTTAGCATATAATTCCTTTCTTTAAAGATAGTCTCAGCGCAAAAAAGGCGCTACTAAATAATTATAGCTAATATTTAGGTGAGCGACAAGATAACGTACGCATTAAAAAAGGAAAACAAACTTATTTAGCTTGTTTTCCTTAAAAGATAAATCTTAAACTGTGACAAACATTGGTAAGATCATCGGATGCCGTTCGGTCTGCTCGAACAAGAATGTTTGGAGTTCAGCAATGATATTTTCCCGTAGCATCGCTTCAGTCACCTTTTCATTTTTCAACGTTTGTTTGATCGTTCGGTAGACACGACGTCGTCCTTGTTTGATCAGTTCGCCTGATTCGCGCATATAGATGAAACCGCGTGAAAGTAAGTCAGGACCTGCTAAGATCTCACGTCTTTGCATATCGATCGTGGCAACGACAACGACTAGTCCTTCTTCAGATAAAATGCGACGATCACGTAAGACGACATTACCGATATCTCCGATCCCAGAACCATCGACATAAACATCTTCGGCATTGAAATGACCGGCATAACGAGCCGAATCTTTAGTCAAAGCTAAGACATCGCCATTTTCTAAGATAAAAGAATTTTCAACAGGTACATCGCATTTTTCAGCTAATTCAGTATGGATCTTTAGCATGCGATATTCACCGTGGACTGGCATGAAGAACTTGGGCTTGAGTAAACGCAACATCAGTTTTTGTTCTTCTTGACCACCGTGGCCAGAGGCGTGAATATTATTGACTTTACCGTGGATCACTGTTGCTCCAGCTTCTTCAAGTTCATTGATGACTTTATTGACACTTAAAGTATTACCAGGGATCGGTGAACTTGAAAAGACAACTGTATCTCCAGGTTGGATCGCAACTTGACGGTGAGTTCCGTTAGCGATCCGACTCAAAGCAGCCATCGGTTCTCCTTGAGACCCCGTACATAAGATCATTACTTTATTTGCCGGTAGGCTATTGATCTCACGAGCATCAACGAGTGAATCGTCAGGAATGTCAAGATAACCAAGTTCTCGCCCGTTGACGATCGCTGCTTCCATGCTTCGCCCAAAGACAGCGATCTTGCGACCTTTAGCGATTGCTGCTGCTGCTGCTTGTTGAACACGAGAGATGTTGGAAGCAAAAGTTGCAAAGATGATCCGTCCTTCGACTTGTTCAAAGATCCGCTTGATCGATTTACCGACCCAACGTTCTGATTTAGTGAAGTTTGGAACTTCAGCATTCGTGCTATCAGAGAGTAGACATAAAACGCCTTCCTCACCTAGCCGAGCCATCTTTTGGAGGTTAGGGGGCTGATTGGTGATCGGAGTCAAGTCGAATTTATAATCACCAGTACATACGATCGTACCTGAAGGAGTTTTAACAGCGACCCCTAAAGTATCAGGGATCGAGTGCGTCGTACGAAAGAAAGAAACGCTTGTCTTGCGAAAACGTAAGACGGTATCTTCGTTGATCTCATGTAACTCAGTCGAGTTCAAAAGCCCATGCTCTTCAAGTTTGCTTTTGATCAATGCCAAAGCTAAAGGTCCAGCATAGATCGGTACATTGACTTGTTTTAAGAGGTAAGGGATCCCGCCGATATGATCTTCATGTCCGTGGGTAATTACTAAAGCTTTGATTTTTTGCTGATTTGCAACTAAGTATTGATAGTCAGGAATGACGTAATCAATACCAAGGAGATCATCTTCGGGGAATTTGATTCCAGCGTCAACAACGATGATCTCGTCTTGAAATTGGATACCATAAGTATTTTTCCCAATCTCACCTAGACCACCGAGTGCAAAAACGGCAGTCTCGTTATTTTTGACGTTTAGCTTCTTCATTTTTTAGAACTCCGTCAATTTAAAAGCTGGACTCTCTTTTTCATAAGCTAAAGCTGCGTCATCAAGTTTTTCGATAAATTCTACATTGTATTCTGTATTTGATTCAACTAAGATTCTTGCTTCTGGTTCTGAGTCTGCTTCTAAATATAGTGATAACGTGTTTTCACGTCGAGGATTGATTTTTTTAGATGGTTGATAATAAACTTTAAAGATCATTAATGATCCTCCTTAAATATAGATTTTTAATAATTTGCACTTGAAAGTACATTTCAGCAAAAAATAAACTTCCGAACAAGGATTGTTTGCACAATAATTAAGTCTATTTTACCATAGTTTGGAAGTTAAGTATATAAAGAGAGCTTGGAACGCGTCTAGATGGCGCTTAAAATGTTTGTTTTTGGAAAAATTTAAAGTCTGTGCCATAATTAAGAGTAGTTGAACTTTAAGTAGGTGAGATTTTGGAGATAGTATATATCTTGATTGGCGCTATTTTGATCGGAGGAGCGCTCATGTTTGGTCATATTTGGCGTCAAAAAAAAGCTTTGACGATCTTACAAGCTGATAGTCAAAAGCTAACAGAGAAAGCCGTAAAAAAGTGTTTGCCTTTAGTTTTAAAGCAACCGTTGGAGCTCAGTTCGCCTAGACCGATCGCAGATATTTGGGGAAAAGGAGTTTTAGCTTTTGAATACCAAGGATACTTACAACGACCAGATAACTTGGATCTAAATGCTCTTCGGCAAGCATTAACGCTCCAGCTAAAGCTCTTTGCCAAAGAAGAGCACTTGACCTCAGAGTACAGTGAACAAGTTTTTGTGATCTCTGATCTGTGGTTAAAAGAAAAAACGTTACACATAGATCTTGCTTATGTGATCAATCGTGCGACTGCAAGTTACATTCGCGATGTCAGTCAATTAGATGGAAAATAAAGATAGATCCACTAAAGTCTTCTTTTAGAAGATTTTAGTGGATCTATCTTTGACTAAAGTAAGATCATTCCTTCAGTCGTAGCAAAAGGTTCTTTTTCATTGATATGATCGAAGAAAAGGATACCATTCAAGTGATCGATCTCATGTTGCACAACGATCGCAGGGTAATCGCGTAAACGTTTGATATGTTCATTCCCATCGAGATCGTACCAGCGAAGTTTGATGCGAGCGTGACGAGGTACATAACCAGGCACATCACGGTCAACGGAAAGGCAGCCTTCGCCTTCAGAGAGTGCAGCCATTTGAACTGATTCGCTCAAGATCGTTGGGTTGATCAAGATCTCTTTAAAGATCGGTTCGGCACCTTCTTCACCTGGAACAAGGACGGCAGTCATTCGTTTAGAAACGTTGATCTGTGGAGCCGCTAAACCAACGCCAGCGCGGAGATTATATTTTTCAGCGATCTTTTCATCTTGACTATTTTCAAGAAATTCCATCATCTTTTGTGCTGTTTCTTTTTCTTCTGCAGTCAATGGAAATTCGAATTTTTCTGCTCGTGCCCGCAAAGTTGGATGATCTTCGCGGATAATATCATGCATCGTAAGCAATATTATCATCCCTTCATTTGTACTTTCTTCTCCATCTTAGCACATTTTTATAGTTTTGGACGAAAAAGAATTTAGCGATTTTTAATGCGGAAAAAGTAAACGGACGTAGAACAAGTTTATGCTATAATAAGCCTATGATCTAATGGTCTTCGAAAATATGTTTGCATTTTTGGCGCTAAAAAGTTATACTTATGTTCTTTGTTAAGCTCGGTCAACGATAACGGAGGGATCATAGTGGAGAATAATTTGATGGTGTGTGGTATAAGTGATGAATTGACCTTGTTTTTAAACTCCTGTATTTTACACGACGATCAACTACATGGATATTTATTTCAAATTTCTGATCACATTTCAGAACAGATGCAGACATTATTGGCCAACGCAGAGTTAGCTGATAATTTTACTTTAGAAGCAACGATGCATCCAAAATGGGATAAATTAGAGCTTTTATTGATCGGACCTGCACCGATCGAATTTGTTAAAGAAAATGAAAAAAATACCCAAAGAAAGTGGACGCAATTGATCATCAATCAAGCGATGGCAAATGGATTTAAAGGCAAGATCTGTTTTGTGACTCCTGATGATCATTTGTGGGTCTATTCAGCGTTACGTTTTTCTGGTCTGCCTGCAAGTGATGTTTTTGGTTTGGGTACGATGCCGTTATCTGAAGTAGTGGCGTTGCTACTTGGACGACAATTAGATCTTGGGAGTGATCCGATCTATGCAAACGTCATTGGAACGACAAGCGATTCTTTGATCACTTGGAGTCGTGCTCAGATCGCAGGTAACCTCATTTTGAGCTTAGTTGCACAAGATAAGAGCTTATTTGGGCAAGCTAACTTAGATGAGATCGAAAAGACGTATCAAGAAAAAGAACGCTTGATGCACACGATGATGACGACTCGGTGTTTGCGACGCGTTATCAAAGCATTATTTTTCAACCACCCGATCTTAGTACCACTGACACACGAAGTGGAATTTGCGACGCAAAAGATCGCGCTTAGTGAACCAGTTGTGATCGCCAAGCAAGGGATCAAACATATGGCTAAATTGAATTTATCAGAAGAAGAAAAACAAACATATTTAGCAACTAAACAAAAAGTCGTTGAGGAATTAGAACGATTACGAAAAAATTAGGGGATACAGTAATGAAGATAACAGAAAATTTTGAATATCCATTGATGCCAGAATGGTCAACGGCAGAGATCATTATCGCTAGTGAATTTTATGAAGCAGTTGAAAAAGTTTATACTTCTGGGATCGCTCGCGATGAATTTTTAGCAAAATATGAGCGTTTCTTGAAAATGGAACCTGCGATCATGGCACAAAAGCAACTCGATCGTGACTTTAAACGGGCAAGTGGTCTAAGCCTATATCAAGCGATAAAATATGTTAAAGAAAGCAATAAGAAATACATTAAATATAGTTAAAAGGTCTGATTTGAGATGACAGAATGGACAAAATTAAATGAAGCGATCACTGAGTGGTTCACTGTTGTCCAACAAAAATTGCGGACAAGTGATCAAAAGCCACTTGAGATCAAACAAAAAAGTGACCGGACCGACTTAGTGACAAACGTTGATCAAGAGATCGAAGCTTACTTTGTAAAGCAGATCAAAACAACTTTTCCTGATTCAAAGATCTTAGGCGAAGAGGGCGATAAAGACAACGGTTTAACAACTTATCCAGGTCTAGTCTGGGTCATCGATCCAGTTGACGGAACGATGAACTATGTCAAACAAAGAGATCACTTTGCAAGTATGTTAGCTGTTTATGAAAATGGGCATGAAAAATTAGGTTATATTTTAGATGTCACTGCTAATAAACTTTATTGGGGCGGACCAGAATGCGGTGTTTACTGTAATGATGAGAAACTTGCTCCGCCAAAAGATCTCCCCTTGAGTGAAGGTCTGCTAGATATCAGCGGTCGGATGCTCGTAGAAGATTATTGTCATGTAAAAAAAGCTGTCAAAGCAAGTTTGGGGATCCGTGTCTATGGTAGTGCGGGGCTTGGCTTCATCCATGTTTTGACTGGTAAGACACTGGGGTATCTGTCACATTTACATCCGTGGGATTATGCAGCTGGAAAGATCTTGGCGCATGTTCAAGGTTTAGTCGTGGAAACGATTGACGGACGCCCGTTTGATATGTTATCATCAAACGATGTATTAGTAGCGACGAAAAATGCTGAAAAAGATATTCTCAAACAGTTGGATCGACCGAATGTTTGGAACTGTGGCGACTAAGTCACAGTTTTTTTATGGCACTCAGTGAAAATGCCTATATTTTTTTCATGAAAATATAGGCTGAAACTGAGCACACTTTAAGTCAAGTCGAGCATTTCTCAAGCAACAGATTCTTGAAAGGAAGAAAGAACTTTGAAAACACGTGATGATATTCGCAACGTTGCTATTATCGCCCATGTCGACCATGGTAAAACAACGTTAGTTAACGAATTATTAAAACAATCAGATACACTTGATGAACATACGGAGATCGGCGATCGTGCGATGGATTCAAACGATATTGAAAAGGAACGCGGGATCACGATCCTTTCAAAGAATACGGCCGTTAAATATAATGGTAAACAGATCAACATTTTAGATACACCAGGACATGCCGATTTTGGTGGTGAAGTTGAGCGTATCATGAAAATGGTCGATGGTGTTTTATTGATCGTTGATGCTTTTGAAGGAACGATGCCACAAACACGTTTTGTGTTGAAAAAAGCTTTAGAACAACATTTAACACCGATCGTGATCATCAACAAGATCGACCGTCCAGGTGCTCGACCAGAAGAAGTCGTAGATGAAGTGTTAGACCTCTTTATCGAACTTGGGGCAGATGAAGATCAATTAGAATTCCCAGTCATCTATGCTTCGGCGATGAACGGAACATCTTCTTTTGATCCAGATCCAGCTAAACAAGAACATACGATGGATCCGATCTTTAATACGATCTTAGACACGATCCCAGCTCCAGTTGACAATTCAGATGAACCACTCCAATTCCAAGTATCGATGTTAGATTATAACGATTTTGTCGGTCGTGTTGGGATCGGACGTGTTTTCCGTGGCAAGATCAAAGTTGGCGATCAAGTTACAGTTATGAAACTTGATGGGACTCAAAAGAACTTCCGTGTAACAAAACTCTTTGGTTTCTTTGGTTTGAATCGCTTGGAGATCGATGAGGCTAAAGCGGGTGATCTGATCGCAGTTTCAGGGATGGATGATATCTTTGTTGGCGAAACAGTTTGTCCAGCAGATAAACCAGAAGCTTTACCATTGCTTCGGATCGATCCACCAACATTACAAATGACATTTATGACAAATGATTCACCTTTTGTGGGACGTGATGGTGACCAAGTCACGGCGCGTAAATTGGAAGATCGTTTGAAACTTCAATTGCACACAGATGTTTCTTTGAAAGTTGAAGATACAGATTCTCCTGATGCTTGGACTGTTTCAGGACGTGGTGAGTTACACTTATCGATCTTGATCGAAAACTTACGGCGTGAAGGTTTTGAATTGGCTGTTTCTCGTCCAAAAGTTATTTATCGTGAGATCGACGGTCAATTATGTGAGCCATTTGAAAATGTGATCATAGATACTCCAGATGAATATTCTGGTTCTGTGATCGATTCGATGGCACAACGTAAAGGTGAAATGTTGAATATGGAAACTGGATTGAATGGACAAACTCGTTTAGTCTTTTCAACGCCAACTCGTGGTTTGATCGGTTACGATTCACAATTCCTTTCAATGACACGTGGTTATGGGATCTTGAACCATACATTTGCTGAATATAAGCCAGTGATCCGTAACTGGGAACCAGGTCGTCGTAATGGTGCTTTAGTTTCGATCAATCAAGGTAAAGCAACAACATATGCGATCATGGGGGTCGAAGGTCGTGGGACGATCTTTGTTGATCCAGGAACAGAAGTTTACGAAGGTATGATCGTTGGACAATCTTCACGTGAACGTGATATCTCAGTCAATGTTACAAAAGGTAAGAACATGACTAACGTTCGTTCTTCCAACAAAGATCAAACTGCAACGATCAAAAAGCCAACTCACTTGACACTTGAAGAGTCACTTGAATTCTTGAATGAAGATGAACTGCTTGAGATCACACCAGATAACATTCGTTTACGTAAACGTATTTTAGAGACAAATGCCCGTGAAAAAGCAGCTAAAAAAGCAGCTAAAGCAACAAAATAATTAGAAAAGAGTCAGTTGATGTTCAAAAAATGTCGCTGACTCTTTTTTAGGCGCTTTGAGTTTTTTAACTAATATGAGATAATTTAGCTAGGCACTTTCAGAAGTGTGCTAGTTCGTAACGCTTGAAAAGAGATTGTTGCACTAGATTTATGTTATAATTGCGAAAGTACGAGAGGAGGAACCAACTGCTATCGGGGTATCTGGCATAGCATCTAGATGTAGCGGTGCAGATACGTCTATTTAAACCCTAAAAGGGCTTTAAATAATGGGAAGACTAGTCCTTAGGCTACCATGCTCAGCTAAGGCGTGACCCGTTAGCTGATGTTGCCGGTAGCTCATAAGTTCAAATAAGGAGCGATAGTCTTTTTGATCATGTGTCATATAGCAGTAGGTGGCTATTGATGGAAAAAGTTATTTCAAAGCAAAATGCTCTAAGTATTTTGGAAAAAGATGCGACTGAGATCTGTCAGCTTTTAGGCAAACAAAGAAATCTCCTTTGTCGAACTGCTTGTCCGGCATTTGAGGAAGTGGCTGATACAAGGATCTATGGTTTTTCATGTGAAGTCAAATTTTTAGAGCGCGCAGGCTTATTATCTAAAAATGAAGGAAATGCTTTGATCAGAGCGTTAGAGGAAAAATTAGGAGCGATCCAGGCTAAAACAGTAAGAGAGGCTGGCGTTGCTGATGATTAAAAAGTTACAAAATCAATTGAAATACTTCGATTATGGGCTTTTTATCCCCTTTATCCTATTAGCGCTCATCGGGGTCGTAATGGTTTATTCTGCGAGTTCGATCAATTTATCTTACGTGACTGGCAATACGATGAAGTATTTCATTCGCCAGTTGATCTATGCTCTTTTAGGGACGGGCTTAGTTTTGACTATGGCTCATAGTAGACCTAAGCATTGGTGGAGTTTGTACGTTTTGGTCGGTGGTTGGTTTATTTTAATGGGCTTGTTAGTCGTAGCTAAGTTTTTTACAGATGCGGTCAACGGTGCTAACGGTTGGATCAACTTAAAAGTCATCAGTATCCAACCTTCTGAGATCTGTAAACTATACTTAGTCTTACTTTTAGCCAAAGTTTTTACGATCTATACGGAAAAAGGTGGACACATCTTGCGCCGTAAATGGGCAATAAAAGATCTAAACTTCCTTGAGAGGCTCAATTTGTTTGTTCCGGAAATGGTCATCTCATTTGCCGTATTGGCAATGCTTGGGATGATCGGAAGTGCGCCAGACTTTGGCGGTCTGGGGATCAATTTCATGATCGTCTTAGTAATGTTTTTAGCCTACGCCAATTATAATTACCGTTTTAATGTCACTTTGATCATCGGTGGAGTTACTTTTGCCGGGATCGTTGCTTATTTTATGCAGTTTACAACTTTTCTGAACAACTCGAGGATCGGCTATATCATTCGGCGTTTCACTGCTGTGTTTGATCCGTTCAAATACGAAAATTCATCTGGTAAACAGCTTGTCAACTCTTTTTATGCAGTTAGCAATGGAGGACTCTTTGGTAGAGGGATCGGTGAAAGTATCCAAAAAAGAGGGTATCTTCCAGAACCATATACGGACTTTATTTTATCGATCATTTCAGAAGAATTGGGCGTTATCGGCGTAACAGTCGTTTTATGTTTATTAGCTTGGATGATCTTGCGGATCTTTTTGATCGGGATCCGTGCTAAAAGTACATATGCAATGTATTTTTGTTATGGGATCGGAACTTTTTTTGCTGTCGAGACCTTCTTTAATGTTGGGGGGGCGATCGGTCTGATGCCTTTGACCGGCGTTACTCTACCTTTTATCTCCTACGGGGGCTCGAGTATGATCGTCTTAGCGATTGCTTTAGGGATGGTCATGAATATTTCTGCCCGGCAAAAGCGGGGGACTGAGATCGAGATCTTTGGTAAGTAGAGAGAGCTTTAGTTTAATTATTTATGCATTTTAAACATCAAGTCTAACGATACTATTATGAGAAAGTGGTGCTTTTAATGAAAAAAATCTTAGTCGCTAATCGGGGCGAGATCGCGATCCGGATCATTCGTGCTTGTCACGAACTGAATTTAGAAACAGTTGCGATCTATGCTAAAGAAGATGAATATGGTGTTCATCGTTTTCGGGCCGATGAATCTTATCTTGTTGGTGCGGGTAAAAAACCGATCGAAGCTTATCTTGATATGGATGATATCATTCGGATCGCTAAGAAAACTGGAGCTGATGCGATCCATCCAGGCTATGGCTTTTTATCTGAAAATGAAGTGTTTGCCCAAAAATGTGCTGATGCTGATATTACCTTTATTGGACCGACAGTTGAACAGTTACAAATGTTTGGTGATAAGATCGAAGCAAAAGAAGTTGCCCACGCAGCTGGCTTAAAAACGATCCCTGGGACAGAAGACCCAGTTCGTTCGATCACAGAAGTGCGTGATTTTGCTGATAAATACGGGTATCCGATCATGGTCAAGGCTGCTTTAGGTGGTGGTGGTCGTGGAATGCGGATCGTTTATAGTGCTGATGAGCTCGAAGAAGCTTATAACCGAGCTCGCAGTGAAGCGATGCAATCTTTTGGGGATGATGAACTCTATGTTGAAAAATATTTGCAAGGACCTAAACATATCGAAGTTCAGATCTTAGGCGACCAACATGGAAATATCTTGCATTTATTTGAAAGAGATTGTTCTGTTCAAAGACGTCATCAAAAGGTGATCGAATTTGCCCCAAGTATTACGTTAGATGATGCACGTCGAAAAGAGATCTGCGATGCAGCAGTTAGATTAGCCAAAAGTGTCAATTACCAAAATGCAGGGACCGTTGAATTCTTAGTGACAGACGATGATTTTTATTTTATTGAAGTCAATCCACGTGTCCAAGTCGAACATACAGTAACAGAAATGATCACTGAGATCGATATCGTTCAATCTCAGCTCTTGATCGCGGCTGGCAAAGATCTTTTTAAAGACTTAAAATTACCGAAACAAGATGAGTTGACTTATCATGGATGTGCGATCCAATGTCGGATCACGACTGAAGATCCTGAAAACAACTTCATGCCTGATACAGGAAAGATCGAGACATATCGTTCTCCTGGTGGCTTTGGTGTGCGTCTAGATGGTGGGAACGCTTATGCTGGAGCAGTAGTGACTCCATTTTATGATTCATTATTAGTTAAAACTTGTGTTCAAGCTCGAAGTTTTAGTGAAGCTGTTGCTAAGATGGATCGGGTCTTACGAGAATTCAAGATCCGAGGCGTAAAAACGAATATTGATTTTATGCGGAATGTTATCAACCATCCGCTGTTTGATGCTGGGCAAGCCAATACGACTTTTATCGATAAGACACCAGAACTTTTTGCTTTTGAGCGTAAACCAAAAACGACTAACCAACTTTTGAAATATATCGGAGATGTAACAGTCAATGGTTTCCCAGGGGTTAAACAGCATAAAAAAGTGTTTGTGCCAGATATCAAATTAACAGATACATTTACACCAACTGAAACGATCAACGCTAAACAAGTTTTCGATGACCTTGGTGTTGAGGCAACGATGAAATGGGTCAAAGATCAAAAAGAAGTTTTATTGACAGATACTTCTATGCGTGATGCGCACCAGAGTTTATTTGCAACGCGTATGCGGACAAAAGATATGGCACCTGTGATCGAAGTTTACGATAAAGCTTTACCTGATCTCTTTTCAGCCGAAGTTTGGGGCGGAGCGACTTTTGATGTGGCTTATCGTTTCTTGAATGAGGATCCATGGGAAAGATTACGTTATATGCGTGAAAAGATGCCACATACGTTATTGCAAATGTTACTGCGAGGGTCAAACGCTGTTGGTTATCAAAATTATCCTGATAATGTTTTGAAAGCCTTTATTGAGAAAAGTGCTACTAACGGGATCGATGTTTTTCGGATCTTTGATAGTTTGAACTGGATCGAACAAATGGAAAAAAGTATCCAGTATGTCCGAGAAACTGGTAAGATCGCGGAAGGAACGATGTGTTACACTGGGGATATTTTGGCTAAAGATGAAACAAAATATACTTTGGCATATTATGAAAAATTAGCAAAACAGCTCGTTGATGCTGGGGCACAAATGATCGGTATCAAAGACATGGCAGGCCTTTTGAAACCAAAAGCTGCTTATGAGTTAGTAGGAGCGTTGAAAGAAAAGGTCGCCGTTCCGATCCATTTGCATACGCATGATACGACTGGAAATGGCGTCTCGACTTATGTCGCCGCTACTAAAGCGGGAGTTGATATCGTCGATGTAGCGATGAGCTCACTTTCAGGAACAACGAGTCAACCAAGTTTAGGAAGTTTTTACTATGCACTTGAAGAAGATCCACGGCAGCCAAAAGTAAATATAGAAAATGCTGAAAAGGTCAACCGTTATTGGCAAGGAGTCAAACCATTCTATCAAGACTTTATGAATGGGATGACTTCACCGCAAACAGATATTTATCAAACTGGGATGCCAGGTGGACAGTATTCTAATTTACAACAACAAGCTAAAGCATTGGGGATCGACGATTTTGAACTAGTGAAAAAGACTTATCGGATCGTCAATGAGTTATTGGGCGATATCATCAAAGTAACTCCAAGTTCTAAAGTCGTTGGGGATTTTGCGATCTTCATGATCCAAAATGAATTAACAAAAGAAAATATTTTGGAGCGTGGAAAAACTCTTGATTTTCCAGAATCAGTCGTGGATTTCTTTGCAGGAGATCTAGGTCAGCCATATGGTGGTTTTCCAACAGAATTACAAAAAGTCGTCTTAAAAGACAAAAAGGCGATCACTGTTCGACCAGGTAGTTTAGCGAAACCAGTTGACTTTGAGAAAAAGGAACTTGAGTTGACAGAGAAGATCAAACGCAAGCCGACCCAAGAAGAAGTTTTGAGTTATATTTTATATCCAGATGTTTTCTTAGGTTATGAAGAAAATACTAAACGTTTTGGTTCGATGAACGTTTTGGACACAACGACATTCTATCAAGGGATGCGTCCAGGAGAGACGATCCGCGTTAAATTTAGACCAGGACGTTCTTCGATCATCCGCTTAGATTCGATCTCGGAAGCTGATGAAGATGGTAACCGAAGTCTATTCTTCTCAGTCAACGGACAGAACTTGCAGATCGTGATCCATGACAAGAGCAAAGAAGCTAAAGTCAATGCGATCCCGAAAGCAGAACCAACTAATCCAAATCATATTGGCGCAACGCTTAGTGGCTCGGTCTTGAATGTATTAGTAAGTAAAGATCAAGTCGTTAAAAAAGGTGAGCCTTTGATCGTTACCGAAGCGATGAAGATGGAAACAACGATCAAAGCACCATTTGATGGTAAAGTCACGCATATTTATGTCAAAGATGGCGATGTTTTAGCGAGTCAAGACTTGCTTCTTGAATTAGAACCAGTCAAAGAAAAATAATGGTAAGTAAGCGATTTTTAGGACGTTTTGTGCTTATTTTTGTGCTAACGTTGAGTATATGCTACGGGGTAGCACTTTTTGATCGACCTAAAGAACAAGTCGATCTTCAAACGGCACCCAAAACAGATCGCAAAGCGACTTCACCTAAAATAGATAAATTGCCAACAAAGGGTTTGGTGCGCTATATCGGTGCACCGAACTCTTCTTTTAAAGCACGATTTGGCGAACCAAGTCAGAGTTTTAGAAGCGTTGAAAATATTACATGGTATCAGTATCAGCCCGATAATGATAGTTTGCTTTTAGTTGGTGTCAATAATTATGATGATCGGATCTGCTCACTTTATCAATTTGGTGCTTTTGAGCAAACAGCCAAGCTCCATGTTGGGATGTCAATGCCTCAATTATTAAAATTAGTTGCTCTATCAACTGATTTTAGATTAACTTTAAATGAGCAACCAGTTCAGCTCAGTTTGACAGAAGCTGATCTAGTCAAAAGACCGCTACTTGCTTTTAAGAATGGTAGTTATGCGATCTGCTATTTTGAAGCTGGTAAGATCAAGGCGATCCAGTATTTAGATAAAAATGAACTTTTACGAAGTCAAACATATAAAGTTCGCTCAAAAACTCCATTACCTGTTCGTTATAGTGGGATGATAACATGGGAAGATGAACAAATAGCTTTAGAACAAAGTACTTTTGAACTTTTATCTTTTGAACGAAAACAAGGGATCTTTATTGAAAGTGAAGCCGCTGAGCAAGTTGCGACAAGGGTCATAACGACCTTGTCGCAAGCGCCAAAGAAGTATTTAAGTGAAAAACAAGCTAAACGTTATCAGCGGTTAGAAAATGAACGCTTTGCAGATACTAAAAGTTTATTTTTAATGCCAAAAGAGATCGCACCTAAGCTTTTGAAAGATGCTGGGGTCGATCAAAATGAGTATGAGATCTATTTAGGAATGCCTGTGCTTGATCCTGCACAACTTGCTGTTGCCTCTACGGGAAAAGAACACACTTTTTGGCAAGGAATAGTGACTAGCAAAAGTGAGCATCTAGGTTTGAAATATGACCATGGCTTGCTTGTAGTCGTGCTTGAAAAGTAAGCATAGATAACTAGCTCAAGTTTTTGTATAATAAAAAATAGCGCTAAATGTTAGGAAGCTAAGATATAGTAAGAAGTGGTTATGATGTTTGAAATAAAGCAGCGACGTGGTGTTATTGTTTACTTACATCATTTACGACAAAGTAAGCAATTACGACGTTACGGTAGTATTCAGTATGTTTCACGAAAGATGAAGTATGCATTACTTTACATGGATGAAGTAGATGTTGAAAAAACAGTGGCTAAGTTGAAACAATTGAGATTTGTCAAACGTGTTGAACTTTCACAAAGACCAGAACTTAAAACAGAGTTTGATGAACAAGGAAAAAAAGCGTATAAATTAACGGAAGAAGATCAAGAAAAATTTGATCGTTAATAATCTAACGCCTTAAAGGTCATGCAGAAGCATGGCTTTTTTGTTTTGGATCGGATAGATAGTTGTAACTATTCTGCTGATACGATAAGCTAGTATCAAGAGAATTTTTAGTAAAGAAGGTATCGATAGATGAGGATCGTAGCAGGTGATTATGGTGGGAGAAGATTAAAAGCTGTTCCAGGGATGAAGACTCGACCTACGACTGACAAAGTTAAAGAAGCGATGTTTAATATCATCGGCCCCTACTTTGATGGAGGCGAAGTTTTAGATCTCTTTGCCGGATCTGGTGGTCTTAGTATCGAAGCAGTCTCAAGAGGCGCCAAAAAAGCGACTTTGATCGACCGACAGTATCAAGCGATCAAAACGATCAAAGAAAATATCGCAGTAACAAAAGAAACAGAGCGTTTTGAAGTACTCAAAGGAGACGCCAATAAGATGGTGCTTAAATTAGCTAAAGCTAAGCGGAGTTTTGATTACATTTTTTTAGATCCTCCTTATAAAGAACAACAGATCATTGAATTGATGCAAAAATTGAGTGATCTAGCACTATTGAATGCTGATGCTTTAATTATTTGTGAAACTGACCAGCAAGCTAAATTACCAGAAGAACTCCCTGATTTCACTTTCATCAAGCAGGCTGATTATGGGATCACGGAGCTGACGTTTTATCGGTATCAAGGAAGGGAGAACAGATGAGAGCGATCTTTCCAGGAAGTTTTGATCCTGTAACAAATGGGCATTTAGATGTCATTGCGCGTGCAGCAAGACTCTTTGATGAAGTATTTGTTGTGATTTTGACAAATACAAGTAAAACGCCATTATTTACCGCGACGGAACGCTTAGTAATGCTTGAAGAAGCAACGAAAAACTTAAAAAATGTTGTTGTGCAAGTTAAAGATGCTGATCTAACAGTCAATGTTGCTGAAGCATTAAATGCAGGAGTTATCGTTCGTGCTGTAAGAAATGCGCTCGATCTTGAATATGAGCGAAATATTGCTCAGATGAATAAAACTTTAGCGCCTAAGTTAGAAACGATCTTACTGATGACTGATCCTAAGTATAGTCATTTATCTTCGACACTAGTCAAAGAAGTTGCGCAGTTCGGGGGCGATTTTTCTGAGCTAGTTCCTCCCAATGTAGCGCTCGCTTTAGCCCAAAAAAATAAATAAGAAAAATAGAGTTTTTTTTCGTATGTATATAGTGAAGGAAACAAAGCTGTTGGAAAAGTGTACGGTATGAACAGTGACCTTTAAAAAAGAGATAAGGAGAGAACTTTTCCTAAAGTAGCTAGCTATTTTATGTATCGAAAAAAAGACATGATAAATGAACTTTGGCAAAATTTCATAACGAAGCATAAGGTTTTCTTGTTGAGTTTAGGAAGTGTTTTGATGGTGGTGCTCAGTGGGCTCGCTTTTGTATGGTGGAATAAACCAGTGCCAAAAGAGAACTTTCTTGGACCGACGCAAACGACCAAAATCGAACATCATCGTATTGCTACGAAGGCAAAGTATATTTTTGTTGATGTCAAAGGCGCTGTCAAAGTTCCTGGCTTATATAAGATCTTAGCATCTAAACGTGTGGGAGATGCGATCGCGTTAGCTGGTGGAGTCAACGCTGAAGCTGATAGTTCACAAGTAAACTTTGCTAAAAAGTTGAGCGATCAGATGGTGATCTATGTAAGTAAACAAGGAGAACAAACAGCACAAACAACTGATCCTACTAAACAAGCGCCAGCCTCAACCACCCTAGAGTCATCAACAAGTGAAGATGATCAAACTAAATTTGATCTAAATCAAGTCGATAAACAGCAACTGATGCAGATCGATGGGATCGGTGAGAAGAAAGCAGAGCAGATCATTTTATATCGCAAACAACATCAAGGTTTCAAACAATTAGCTGAGTTAAAGAATGTCACCGGGATCGGTGAAAAGTTGTATCAAGTTTTAAGTAGCCGTTTGAAGGTGTAGTCAGCCAACAGGACATTTGTTATACTGTTACTAAATTTGTAAATTGAGGTAAAGATATGAACCAAAAGAGGATCCCGTGGGACCAATATTTCATGTTACAAGCGGTCCTATTGTCATTAAGGAGTACATGTAATCGTTTAGCAGTTGGAGCGATCTTAGTGCGTGATCAACGGATCATTGCTGGAGGATATAACGGCTCAGTTGCAGGTGATAAACATTGTATCGATGATGGGTGTTACATGGTCGATGGGCATTGCTTGCGAACGATCCATGCTGAGATGAACGCGATCTTACAGTGTGCTAAATTTGGTATTCCAACAGAAGATGCTGAGATCTATGTGACTGATTTTCCTTGTTTACAATGCACGAAAATGCTATTGCAGGCAGGGATCAAAAAGATCCATTATTTAAGAAACTATCATAACGATCCTTATGCAGTCTCACTTTTAGAGCTAAAAGATGTGACTGTTTCTCAAGTTAAGATCGACGAAAAGTATATGGCAACTACATTTATCAAAGAACTGATCGATAAAGGGAAGTGAGTGACGATCTTTCGGGCAACGATCTTGTTAGCAGTTGTTGGAGTCAGTTGTTTAAGTTTTTTAGTTTTCAAACCAACTTTAGTTTGGATCATTTGTTTGCTTTTGTTAGCTTTACGCCTCTTTTTTGGTCGTTGTTTTAAAGTGAGTGCCGTTGTTGTAGGTTTAATGATGATTTTTTATGGGCGAATGCTTCTTTTTGGTCAAATTATCAAAGAACCACTAGCAACTAAAGCGATCCATTATCTTTTGATCTATCCTGATAAAGTTAAGATCGATGGTGCAAGTTTTCAAACGGAAGCATTTGACCTTCAAAGTGGAAAAAAGCTATTAGTAACGACCTATTTGCATTCTTATCAAGAAAAACGTGCATTTTTAAATGCTCAACAGGCGATAGTTTGGCGAAGTAAGGGGATAGAATCAAAATTTGAAAGTCCGACAAATGAAAATCAATTCGATCAACGTTCTCACTACTATGCTCGCAAAATATTTACTCGCTTTAAAGTGTCTGAGTGGCAGAAAGTCCAAGTCTCATTACCGTTAAAACAATATTTTTTGATCTGGGTGCATCAACTTCGCCAAGAAATGGTGCTGCATCTCAAAACTTTACCTAAACCATTAGCTGAATACGGCGAAGCATTATTTTTAGGGATCCACGAAGTGAGCTTTTTAGAGACGTTGGAGGCTTTAAAACAGACAGGGATATTATATTTATTTAGTTTATCGGGGATGCACGTCTTTTACTTGATCACCTTTTTTAGAGTGGTAACGAAAAGAATTTGCTCTGAAAGAAGCAGAGATCTCATGTTATTATTTTGTTTACCATTTTATGGCTTTTTAGGAGGTGGATCTTTTAGCTTAGTAAGAGCCGTTTTGATGAATTGGATACTTATTTTAGGTAGATGTGTTAGGCAAAAAGTTTGATAGCTTAACGATCTGGGGGCTAGTTTTATTAGGTGAGCTTTTTTGGTCACCTTTGTTATTGACCGATCTAGGTGCAAGTTTAAGCTATTTATTGACGTTAGTGTTGTTATTTGAAAAATCAAGATCAAATTTTAAATTGAATGTCAAATTGAATTTATTTAGTTTGCCACTTGTTTTATATACGACTTATCAATGGAATGTCTGGACAGCTTTTTATGCTTTTTTAGTCACACCTTTGTTTGAATATTTATTATTACCTTTGACTCTTGTAGGTGTCTTTGTGCCACTCTTTAGTCGAGATCTAGCTTTAGTTTTGCAGTTGTTCTCCGATTTTTTTAGCTTTTTAGCAAAGATCCCAGGAACAGTTGTTTTTGGAAAACCACCTCTCTGGCTTGTGGTTTTTTGGCTCGGCGCGCTTTTTTATATCCAGATAAGTCGTAAAAAAATGCGCTACTATTGGCTGTTAGCAGGAACATATCTCTTGTGTTTTTTGGTGATCCATTTTCCACTTACAGATGAAGTGGTTTACTTTGATGTTGGTCAAGGAGACTGTACTTTGATCGATCGACTTGCTAAAAATGAAGTTGTATTGATCGATACAGGTGGAAAAGTCCATTTTAAACAAAAAGACTGGCAAAAAAAGCGCCATGAAGTGACAAGTGGCGAAACGATCGTGGCCAATTATTTACTAAGTAAGGGGATCGCGCAGATCGACCGACTCTACTTAACGCATCAAGATGCAGACCATGTTGGAAATTTTCCAAGTTTAAGCAAAGTAATAAAGATCAAAAAAATCATTGTGCCTGCTGGGATGGAAAAGCTCCCGAGTTTTAAGCGACGCTTAGCTCACTCGGCTAATCGTCAGCAAGATGTTTTACCTGTAACAGATAAGAATAGTTTTAATGATCCTGATTTAAAATTACTTCATCCTTTTCGAGCAGGTCAGGGAACAAATGCAGATTCGCTCGTACTATGGTTAGCTTTTGGGGATATGCAATGTCTGTTTACTGGAGATCTTGATCGCACAAATGAGCTAAAAGTTTTAGCAAAATATCCCAATTTGCATGTCGACATTTTAAAAACAGGTCATCATGGCAGTAAGACGGCTAGCGATCCCACATTTGTCCAAAAGATCAAGCCACAGCTTGCGGTCATATCCGCTGGACGAAATAATCGCTATGGTCACCCAGATCCGTTGACGTTAAAGACTTTGGCGCACCAAAAGATTCCATATCTTTTAACTGCTCGTGATGGGATGATCAAATTAAAAAAAGAGGCTGGTCAAGTCAAAGTGTGGTATTTCAAACAAATAAGCCAGTAACGTATTTAATGTAGAAAGAAGGGACAAGTAGCCGTAGCGCTACGTTGATTAAAATGATAACAGTAGATAAGGTCTTAAAGGATATTGAAAATGATCAATTGGCCCCAGTTTATCTAATTTTAGGTGAAGAACAAGTCAATGCTGAAAAGATCAAACAAAAATTATTAGCTAACTTTCCAGAAGAAGAACGTGAATTTAATGTAGGGATCTATGATATGGAAGATGTGTCATTGGCCAATGCGATCGCCGATGCAATGTCGGTGCCTTTTTTTGGTGATAAACGTTTAGTTTTTATCACGCGGCCTTATTTTCTAACAGGTGAAAACAAGAAAGTAAAGATCGAGCATGATACAAATGAATTGAGCGCTTATTTGGATGACCCAGAGCCAACGACAACGCTAGTTATTTTAGCACCATACGCTAAATTAGATGAGAGAAAAAAAGCAGTCAAGCAATTAAAGCAAAAGGCAGTCGTAGTTGATAACAGTCCGCTAAATGAAGCTGCAGTTCGCAAAACGATCTTAGACGACCTAAAAGCTAAAGGTTATACGATCGAGCCGACAGCTTTAGAGATCTTGCTACAAAGAACAGATGCTAATTTGACGATGGTCGCAAGTGAGTTACCAAAATTGTTATTGGCTGCTAAAGAAGAAAAGAAGATCACAGAGCAGCTTGTGACTTTAATGGTCTCGCGTTCTTTAGAACAAAATGTCTTTGATCTAGTTGACTTAGTTTTAAGAAGAAAGACAGCTAAGGCGCTTGAATTATATCATGATCTGTTACAACAAAAAGAAGAGCCGCTAAAGATCAATGCGATCTTGGAGGGGCAATTTCGGCTCCTTTTGCAAGTTGAAGTGTTGAAACGCCATGGCTATGCACAAGGGAATATCGCGAGCACATTAAAGGTCCACCCGTATCGAGTCAAGTTAGCTTTACAAAAGACGCGCTTTTTCAAACGTGAAGATCTAAAAGATGCTTATTTGGGTTTGATCCATATTGAAGAACGGCTCAAAGGCTCTTCGCAAGATCCGGAATTGTTATTTCAACTTTTCATGTTGAATTTTACACAAAAAAGAGCATAAAAAAGAGGTAGGTTTTTGCCTACCTCTTTTTATTACTTAGCTAAGCGTGCGGCCATGCGTGACTTATCACGAGCAGCTTTGTTAGCTTTGATCAAGCCTTTTGAGTGTGCACGATCAACAGCAGAAACAGCTTCACGGTAAAGTGTTTCAACGTTGTCAGCACCAGCAGTTTTAGCTTTTTCAAATTTTTTGATTGCTGTACGCATCTTGCTCAATTCAGCAGAATTACGAGCATTAGCTTTTTCGTTTGTTTTAACACGTTCGATTGCGGATTTGATAATTGGCATAATAGTCACCTCCACCTGCATGATCCGTAACGGTATCATCTAATTTTTCAACATACCCCATTATACAAGAGCGCTTTGAACAATGCAATAAAAAAATAAAAATGATGTCAAGAAATTTTCCTTGACACAGAATTTTTAACTTGCTTTTTTATTTAAAATTTAGTAGATTATATAGAGTACGGATGTACCAGACCCAAGACTTAGTTTGGCGACGACACCGACGACTTACTCGGTCTTTGGGCAGCATTTTTTGAAAGGTGGAAATACAATAATGGCTATTTCAAACGAAAAGAAAAACGAGATCATGAAAAAATATGCACGTCATGAAGGCGATACAGGTTCTGCTGAAGTGCAAATCGCTGTTTTGACGGCAGATATCAACGAACTTAACGAACATGTTCGTAACCATAAAAAAGACTTTGCTTCACAACGTGGTTTGATGAAGAAGATCGGTCACCGTCGTAACTTGTTAGCATACTTACGTAACAAAGATGTTCAACGTTACCGTGAATTGATCAAGAGCTTAGGCTTGCGTCGTTAATAGTTTTTTTAGCAACGAGATCTAGTCTCGTTGCTTTTTTTTACATATTTTTGTGTGTGCGGGCTAGGAACTTAGCTAAGTGAGAGTAGTTCAAGTCTGTACGGTTTTGTGATATAATTTTATGTTGATAGGTCTTTTGGACCTGGATCTAATGACGATAGGATATTTTTATAGTCCCTTAGCTATTTATATACATCAGGATAAGGAATTATTTGACGCAAAGGTATGATCCTTTCTTAGGTGAGAGTGTTTATTGCGTCGATTTAAAGATATTATCAGATAAAAATTTTAAAACCGAGGTGAAAATATGAGTGAGATAAAAATCATTTCACTTGGTGGTGTACGTGAAAATGCTAAAAATATGTACGCCGTCGAAGTGGATGAAGATATCTATATTTTAGATTGTGGTTTGAAGTACCCAGAAAATGAGTTGCTAGGTATCGATATCGTGATCCCTAATTTTGAATATTTACGTCAAAACGCACGCCGGATCGTGGGGGTCTTTTTGACACACGGTCACGCCGATGCGATCGGGGCTTTACCTTATTTTGTAAGTGAATTTGATGTACCAGTTTTTGGTTCTGAATTAACGATCGCATTAGCTAAGATCGCTTGTGAAAATGAAGAAGTTGCTAAGAAATTCAAAGATTTTCATGTTATTGATGAGAAAACCGAGATCGATTTTCCGAGTGCAACAGTTTCATTTTTCAAAACGACTCACTCGATCCCAGAAAGTTTAGGGGTCGCATTAAAGACTGATGAAGGAACGATCGTCTATACTGGTGATTTTAAGTTTGATCAAACAGCAACAGTGCAATATCAAACAGATCTAGCTCGTTTGGCTGAATTAGGAAATGAAGGTGTTTTAGCATTATTGAGCGATTCGGCAAATGCTGAAAATCCTAATGAGACTGTTAATGAACGAGAGATCTATGATTTTATCAGTGAGACTTTTGAATATCGAAATGGCCGGATCATCGTTGCCTGCGTTGCGTCTAATATTGCACGTGTTCAACAAGTTTTGAATGCGGCTTATGCTAATGATCGTAAAGTTGCCTTAACAGGACACGATGTTGAAAAGATCGTACGTACAGCGATGAAGTTAAACAAACTTCATTTGCCAAGTGATGATATTTTGATCCCGATCAAAGATATCGATCGCTATGCTGATGATCAGATCGTTGTCTTAGAAGCCGGACGCTCAGGTGAACCCTTGAAGTCACTTCAAAAAATGGCTTTGAAGCGCCATCGTTTTGTCTCTTTACATGAAGGCGATCTAGTCTTTATCACAACGACACCATCGCATGCGATGGAAACAAATGTTGCTAAAACGCGCGATATGATCTATCGCTCTGGCGCAGATGTCAAATCGATCTCAGATGAATTAAATTCTTCAGGACATGCAAGCAAAAATGATCTTCAGTTGATGATGAATCTTTTAAAACCACGCTATGTGATCCCTGTTCAAGGAGAGTATCGCCTCTTAGCGGCTAATGCGCGCAGTGCAAAAGAAGTTGGGATCTCGGCCGAAAATATTATTCTTCTTGATAAAGGAGATGTGGTCGAATATACCCATGATAAGATGCTAGTTGCATCTTCGGTCGAAGTTGGTAATACAATGATCGATGGGATCGGAGTTGGCGATATCGGAAATATCGTCTTGCGCGATCGGAAGATCTTATCAGAAGATGGGATCTTTATCGCAGTAGTTACGATCGACCGAAAGAAAAAGAAGATCATTGACAAACCAAAGATCACCTCGCGAGGATTCGTTTATGTCAAAACAAGTCGTGATTTGATCGCTGAAAGTGCTGAGATCATCAAAAAAACAGTCCAAGATAATCTTGATAATAAAGAATTTGATTGGAGTCATCTAAAACAAGATGTCCGTGAACAGTTGAATCACTTCTTATATGAACAAACAAAGCGTCATCCAGTGATCTTACCTGTGATCATGGAGATCAATCAGTATCATAACCATAATAATAAAAAGCGCAAAAAGAATTCAGATGAGGCGCATAAATAAAAAAATGGGGCTGTAGGGAACTGCAGTCCTATTTATCATAGTTAAGGGGTTTTGAATAATGCAAGAAAATACTTATCAAGCAGGTTTAGCAGCACTTGAAAAAGGTGATCTAGACGAGGCTATCAATTGTTTTATGGCTGCTTATCAAGCTAAGAAAACTTTTAAAGTGAACTATTTATTATTTGAGACATTAGAAAAAGCTGAACGATATGATAATGCAGCTCAAATAGCTGACGATTATGTGACGGATTACTTAAAAGATGAGGCTAAATTTTTAGAGTATGTTAAAGTGATGGTCTTGGCAGGACAGATCAGAAAGATCGAAATGACATTAGAGCTCGTTCAGGCCTTTTTTTCTGAGCCACAAACAAAACGGCTTCAGGTTCAGTTTGAAAAAACTTTAGCAGAAGTTAGATCACAAGAAGAAATCGAAACACTCAAAAAGCAGTTTAAGTATTTAGGTGCAAATGATGTTATTGGGCAAAGAGAGGTCTTTGAAAAAACTAAATCGTTGACGATCAAAGAATTTGAGGAAATTTCTCAAGGACCGCTCCTTGATCCAGATGTACATGTTTTATTGCGCTCAGCGATCTTAGATGAGTTGCGTTATCTAGGTAGTGAACGTGAAGTAGAGTATCTGTCATTTACTAAAGAAGTGCGTTCGTTTATACCAGCCGCACTGAAAGAACTTAATGATTATTTGATGTATCAACGATTGACCCAACTATTAGCTACAGATAGTGCGATCACCCCTGATCTTAAAGAGGCTGCTTTAGCAGAAATGACATTAAAACTCCAATTATTATATCCGCAATTGACACGACCTTTTCCAGAACCAGAAAAGCTTTATCGCGTTTTAATGGATCGCCCAGATGAGGATGAAAAGGAAAAAGAATTTGCTGCTGAACTTGAGAAAAGTTTACAAGCTTGGGAAATTTAAGCGCTATAAAGATTTTTTTAAAAAAATAAATTTTAGTATTTACAAAAATCAATCAGGGCTATATAATAATTCAAGGTTTTCAGTTTAGGAAGGACCCAGTTGATAATTTGCTTGGCATTCTTTACTGAAAGTAGTATAATAAAAATTAAAGGATTATCGGCAGGATCTGCAGATTTTCTTTGAAAATTACAGGAGGTTCTATTAATGGCAAAAGAACATTACGAAAGAACAAAACCCCATGTAAACATCGGTACAATTGGACACGTTGACCATGGGAAGACAACTTTAACAGCAGCTATCACAAAGGTTTTATCTGAAAAAGGTTTAGCTAAAGCTGAAGATTACGCTTCTATCGATGCTGCTCCAGAAGAACGTGAACGTGGTATCACAATCAACACAGCACACGTTGAATACGAAACAGAAGGCCGTCACTATGCTCACATCGATGCTCCAGGACACGCCGACTACGTTAAAAACATGATCACTGGTGCTGCTCAAATGGACGGTGCTATCTTAGTTGTTGCTGCAACAGATGGTCCTATGCCACAAACTCGTGAACACATCTTGCTTGCTCGCCAAGTTGGTGTTGAATACATCGTTGTATTCTTGAACAAGTGCGACTTAGTTGACGATGAAGAATTGTTAGACTTAGTTGAAATGGAAGTTCGTGACTTATTGAGCGAATACGACTTCCCTGGTGATGACATTCCTGTTATCCGTGGTTCTGCTCTTAAAGCATTGGAAGATGATGAAGATGCTAAGAAGAAGATCCTTGAATTAATGGATACAGTTGACGAATACATCCCAACACCAGAACGTCCAACAGACAAGCCATTCTTGATGCCAGTTGAAGACGTATTTACGATCACAGGTCGTGGTACAGTTGCTTCTGGTCGTATCGACCGTGGTGTTGTTAAAGTTGGTGACGAAGTTGAAATCGTTGGTTTGAAAGACGATATTCTTAAGACAACTGTCACAGGTGTTGAAATGTTCCGTAAGACACTTGACGAAGGTGAAGCCGGCGATAACATCGGTGCATTGCTTCGTGGTGTTGACCGTACACAAATCGAACGTGGTCAAGTTCTTGCAAAACCAGGTTCTATCCAAACACACAAGAAATTCAAGGGTGAAGTTTACGTCTTGACAAAAGAAGAAGGTGGCCGTCATACACCATTCTTCTCAAACTACCGTCCACAATTCTATTTCCACACAACAGACGTTACAGGTGTTATCGAATTGCCTGAAGGTGTAGAAATGGTTATGCCTGGCGATAACGTAACATTCTCTGTTGAATTGATCGCTCCAGTTGCTATCGAAAAAGGTCTTAAGTTCACAGTTCGTGAAGGTGGCCGTACAGTTGGTGCTGGTGTCGTTTCTGAAATCGACGACTAATATGTTATTGTTGAAACGGTATTTAAATGATCAGCTTTGCTTGATTTTTGCTTTATCGTTTCGAAAGAAAGACTTGGAGGTCCGCCTTCAAGTCTTTTTTGTTGAAAAACACCTTTTTAATTTGATAAAACATTTACATTTAGGATGTTCTACGTTAAAATTATTTAGTATGCAATTACTCAGTAAATTGTAGAAACTATTTTACTCGGAGGGAAAATAATGTCTGTAAAATGGGAAAAAGAAGAAGGTACAAACAACGGTAAGTTGACCTTTGAAATCGAACCTGCAAAAATCAAGGAAGGTTTAGACACAGCATTTAACCGTGTTAAAAAGACGTTAAATGTTCCTGGCTTCCGTAAAGGTAAAGTTCCTCGTCAGATCTTCAACAAAATGTTTGGTGAAGAATCACTTTATCAAGATGCATTGAATGCAGTTTTACCAGAAGCATACGCAAACGCTGTTTCTGAAACAAATATCAAGCCAGTTGCTCAACCAGAGATCAATGTTGAATCAATGGAAAAAGATTCTACATGGGTCTTAACAGCCAAAGTGACTGTTGAACCAGAAGTTAAACTTGGTCAATACAAAGATCTTGAAGTGAAAGCACAATCAACAGAAGTTACAGATGAAGAAGTTGACGCAGAGATCAAAAAACTTCAAGAACAACAAGCAGAGTTAGTTTTAAAAGAAGATCAACCAGCTGAAAATGGTGATACAGTTGTGATCGACTTTGAAGGTAAAGTTGACGGTGTTGCTTTTGATGGTGGTAAAGGTGAAAACTACTCACTTGAACTTGGTTCAAACACATTTATCCCAGGCTTTGAAGACCAATTAGTTGGTCACAAAGCAGGTGAAACAGTTGAAGTCAAAGTAACTTTCCCAGAAGAATACCATGCAGAAGATCTTAAGGGTAAAGATGCTGTCTTTGAAACAACGATCCATGAAGTCAAAACAAAAGAATTACCAGAACTTGACGATGAATTTGCTAAGGATGTTGACGAAGAAGTCGATACTTTAGTTGAATTGAAAGCTAAGACACGCGAACGTCTTGAAACACAAAAACAAAATGCTGCTAAAGAAGCTATTCAAGATGAAGTTATCGATAAGGCAGTTGAAAATGCTGAGATCGGTGAGATCCCAGGAGCAATGATCGAAGAAGACGTTCATCGTCAAATGGATCAATATTTAGCTGGTCTCCAACAACAAGGGATCAGTGCAGATATGTACTACAAGATCACAGGATCTTCTGAAGAAGACTTACACAAGCAATTTGAAGACGGAGCTGCAAAGCGCGTTAAGACAAATCTTGTCCTTGAAGCTATCGTAGCTAAAGAAGATATCAAAGCTTCAGAAGAAGAGATCAATGAAGAGATCAAGAATTTAGCTGCACAATACGGTATGGAAGAAAATGCTGTACGTTCAGCACTTTCAGATGACATGTTGAACCATGATATTGCTATCAGAAAAGTCGTTAAAGAAATGACAGATTCTGCAAAGCAAGTCTAAGCTTAGTGGCTTACTGATAAATAGAATTTATTAGGGATCGTAGCGCTTTTATCCGTTACGATCCCTAAGTTTATCTACAAATAAAATACAACTATGTAGTGTTTACATGTAATGTTTGATAGAATATAGGTAATCAGTAAAATAAAGGTGATTCAGAATGTACGAAAATACAGACCAAAACGAACCGGCAGTATGCTCTTTTTGTGGCAAATCTGAACGGCAAGTCAAAAGTATGATCTCTGGTCCAGGTGTTTACATTTGCAATGAATGTGTTGAGTTGGCCCAGACGATCATCAACGAAGAAAATAAGGCAGTTGTGCAAAGTGAATTCAATGATGTTCCAACACCAAAAGAGATCGTTGATATTTTAAACCAATATGTGATCGGACAAGAGCAAGCTAAGAAAACACTAGCAGTCGCAGTTTATAACCACTATAAACGGATCAGTGCAGCTTTGGATGAGAAGACGGATGACACTGAACTTCAAAAGAGTAATATCTGTCTTGTTGGTCCAACTGGTTCAGGTAAGACTTTCTTAGCTCAAAGCTTAGCGAAGATCTTAAATGTCCCATTTACGATCGCTGATGCAACGACCTTGACTGAAGCAGGTTATGTTGGTGAAGATGTCGAGAATATCTTGTTAAAACTTTTACAAAATGCTGATTATGACGTTGAACGAGCACAACGTGGGATCGTGTATATCGATGAGATCGATAAGATCGCTAAAAAAAGTGAGAACGTTTCGATCACACGTGATGTTTCTGGTGAAGGGGTCCAACAATCGCTACTCAAGATCTTAGAAGGAACGATCGCTAATGTTCCTCCGCAAGGCGGAAGGAAGCATCCGCAACAAGAATTCATCCAGATCGATACAACAAATATTTTATTTATTGTGGGTGGAGCTTTTGATGGGATCGAAAATATCGTTAAGAATCGTCTTGGTGATAAGACGATCGGTTTTGGAGTAGATAGCAACCAAAATTATGATGAATCGAAGAGTTTGATGCAACAGATCATTCCAGAAGATCTGCTTAAATTTGGCTTGATCCCTGAATTCATTGGACGTTTACCGATCTTGACAGCACTTGAAAAATTGACCGAAGATGACCTTGTGCGGATCTTGACTGAACCAAAGAATGCTTTAGTCAAGCAGTATGGTAAGTTACTTGAATTTGACGGTGTCAAATTGGAATTTAAAGAAGACGCTTTACGTGAAGTTGCACATCTAGCGATCGCACGCAATACTGGGGCACGTGGACTTCGTTCGATCATCGAAGCAACGATGCGCGACATTATGTTTGAAGTTCCAAGCAATAAAGATATTGAAAAAGTCGTGATCACCAAAGATACGGTCTTAGGAAAAAAAGAACCTGAGATCGTTACAAAGGCATAGCTTTAATTTTTTGCTAACTTTTGGTAAAATTAAACGCGATAATTATTTTAGGAGGGTCAATTGATGGATAAAGCACAGATCGGTGTAGTTGGTATGGCCGTAATGGGCAAAAATTTAGCACTTAACATCGAAAGTCGAGGTTACACGGTAGCGATCTATAACCGAACAGGTTCTAAGACTGAACAAGTCGTTTCAGATCATCCAGATAAAAAATTAGTTCCAAGTTATACGATCGAAGACTTCGTAAACTCGTTAGAAAAACCGCGGCGGATCATTTTGATGGTCAAAGCTGGAGCACCAACAGATGCAACGATCAAGAGTTTGTTGCCTTACCTTGATAAGGGTGATGTTTTGATCGATGGTGGGAATACTTTCTTTGAAGATACGATGCGACGCAACGCACAACTTGATGATTCTGATATCAACTTTATCGGTATGGGTGTTTCTGGTGGTGAAAAAGGTGCTTTGGAAGGACCTTCTTTGATGCCAGGTGGCCAAAAAGAAGCTTATGATCTTGTAGCTCCGATCCTTGAACAAATCGCAGCTAAAGCTACTGATGGTGAACCGTGTGTAACTTATATCGGACCAAATGGTGCAGGTCATTATGTTAAAATGGTCCACAACGGGATCGAATATGGAGATATGGAATTGATCGCTGAAAGCTATGATCTTTTGCGCAATCTCTTAGGTCTTTCAGTTGAAGAAATTGCCGATATTTTCCAAGATTGGAAGAAAGGCGAATTAGATAGTTATTTGATCGATATCACTGCCGATATCTTGACGAGAAAAGATGATCTTTCAACTGGTAAACCTGTTGTAGATGTCATTTTAGATCGTGCTGGTAATAAAGGTACTGGTAAATGGAGTTCGGAAAGTGCCTTAGAATTAGGAGTCCCACAATCTTTGATCACAGAATCGGTTTATGCTCGTTATATCTCTGCTTTGAAAGATGAACGGGTAGCTGCAAGTAAAGTTTTAGCTAAACCAGCTCAGTTTGATGCTTCTAAGCTCAATAAGGCTGAAGTGATCGAAAAGATCCGTCAAGCTCTTTACTTTAGCAAGATCGTTAGTTATGCACAAGGATTTGAGCAAATGCGTTTTGCCTCTGAAAAATATGGTTGGGATCTAGAATACGGTTCATTAGCTAAGATCTGGCGTGAAGGATGCATCATTCGTGCTCAATTCTTACAAAAGATCACTGATGCTTTTGATAAAGAACCAGAATTAAAGAACTTACTACTTGATCCATATTTCACAGATGTAACTGCTAAATATCAAGCGGCTGTCCGTGAAGTTGCAGCATTGGCGATCCAAGCAGGTGTTCCATGTCCTGGCTTTACAAGTGCGATCACCTACTATGATCAGTATCGTTCAGCTGTGTTACCAGCAAGCTTGATCCAAGCTCAACGTGACTACTTTGGGGCTCACACATATGAGCGTGTTGACCGTGAAGGTTCTTATCACTATGAGTGGTATGACGAAGAGTAAGATGCCTACCTTTGATTTGTAATAGAGTAAAAAAATAGCCTCAGGTAAAGCTTTGAAGTGAACCCCCTAAGTTGGACAAAAGAATCTAACTTAGGGGGTTTTGCTATGACTAAATTTAGTTTTGAAGTTAAACTTAAAGCTGTTCAAATGTATTTAGCTGGAATTGGTTCAGCGACTATTGCTCGAAGATTAGGTATTAAAAGGAAAATGTCTGTACAGACATGGGTTGCTCGTTATCGAAAATATGGGATTCAAGGCTTAGAAATTCGTTCACCAAAATTTGATTATGATGGTAATTTTAAGCTGAAAGTCTTAAACTGGAGAAAACAACACAAAGCCTCGTATCCACAAACAGCACTCCAATTTGATATTAGTAATCCCGGGACAATCGCTAATTGGCAGAGAAAGCTTAATGAACGTGGTATTGAGGCCTTGTTTACTAGAAGAGGACGGGCAAACCACATGACTACCAACCATAATCAACAAGCTAGGAAACAATTATCAGAATTAGAGCGCTTAAAGGCTGAGAATCGGGCTTTGAAAGTGGAGAACGAATATCTAAAAAAACTCGAAGCCTTAGTTCAACGTCGCGGACAGTCAAAGAAGAATATCAAATCATCAAAGAACTAAGGCACGAATTCGGATTTAGCTTAACGGAGATCTTACCATACACCACCATCAAGCGGAGTACGTTCTATTACCAAGCACATCGTCATGAAAATAAAGATAATCAAGAATTACTTCAAGTCATTAAGAACATCAAACAACATAATCCTGGCTATGGATATCGACCAGTGACAGATGAGCTACACCGCCGTGGAATCAAAGCTAATCATAAACGAGTTAGCCGTCTGATGCGTGAAAATGGGCTGTTGTCACTAATGTATAATCGTCAAACCCGTAAATACGATTCATCGATCGGCCCTCAAGGTAAGAAGGCCATGAATCGGTTAAATCGACGTTTTAACACTGATCGTCCTTATCAGAAAATGGTAACTGATGTGAGTGAATATCGCTATGGTAATATGAGCCAGGATGAAAAGGTTTATCTTTCGCCAATTAAAGACCTGTGTACTGGTGAAATCGTTAGTTATAATATTAGCGATCACCCGACTACTGATTTTGTGATGAAACCATTGATCGAGCTAATTAATAAGCGGCCCACGCTTGACTACCGCATGACTGTTCATAGTGACCAAGGCATCCAATATCAAACAAATATATGGCGCCAGACACTAAAGAAGCACCATATTTTCCAAAGCATGTCACGACGGGCAACTTGTTTAGACAATGCATCAATGGAGAGCTTCTTTCATACCATGAAAACTGAATTGTATTATGATCATCATTATCAGACCAAACAAGAATTGATCAAAGCAATGAAGGAGTGGATCGTATATTACAACCAATATCGAATAAGGCACAAATTAAAAGGCAAGACGCCGATTGAATATCGGAATCTTGCCTTAGGAAAAATTGCCTAAACTAAAGTGTCCAACTTACAGGGTTCACTTCAGCTTGAGGCTATTTTTGTTTATAAAAATAAATTTCATCAAATATAATTAAAATTATTGATATATTATTTTAAAATAAGATCTTGAGTACCCTATCTGATAGGCAAAGTGGCAAGAAAATGATATATATGCTATAATGTTTTTTTCTTAATTTAAATTACGTATGTACTTATTGATAGTGTCAATGTTAAAATTAGATATGTTATCATTAAAGTAAATAATAAAAATTTAACAACAACAATAAATAGGAGTGTGTCAAAATGAGTAAGATACTTATCATCGAAGACGAGGTAAATTTGTCTCACTTTGTAGAGCTGGAACTAAAGCATGAGGGTTATGAAACGTTTGTATGTGAAAGTGGTCGAACAGGACTCGAAGCAGCACTTAGTGAAGATTGGGATGCGATCTTGTTAGATCTGATGCTACCAGATCTAAATGGGCTTGAAGTTTGCCGCCGTGTACGCCAAGTTAAAAATACGCCGATCATTATGATGACAGCTCGTGATTCTGTGATCGATCGTGTTTCAGGACTTGATCATGGGGCCGATGATTATGTGATCAAACCATTTGCGATCGAGGAATTACTTGCACGCTTACGTGCTGTATTGCGCCGAGTAGATCTTGAAAGTGAATATAATTCATCAAAACAAACAACAGTTAGTTACCGTGATCTTGTGATCGAAAAAGAAAATCGTGTTGTCCGTCGAGGAGATGAGATCATCGAATTAACAAAACGTGAATATGAACTGCTTTTGACTTTGATGGAAAATGTCAATGTTGTTTTAGCTCGTGATGTGTTGTTAAAAGAAGTTTGGGGCTATGAGTCACAGATCGAAACGAATGTTGTTGATGTGTACATTCGTTATTTACGTAATAAGATCGATCGCCCAGGTGAAGATAGCTATATCCAAACTGTGCGTGGTACCGGCTATGTCATGCGCTCCTAATGTGCATATTTAAGTGTAACCGTGATAAATTAAAGTCCCCAGAGAAAGAAAGACGCTTTTTTTCGCTCAAGTTAAAATGGTCGGTAGGAACTGGGATCGGCGTTTTACTTATCTTTGCGGTCTTTTCAGCTTTGCTGTTTCAAAGTCTTTCAAGTTTATTGATGAATCAAGAGCGCCAATACGCGCAAGCTGCATTGACGACTGCTCTTGATAGTTTAGCCACTAATAGAGATGAGTTGACTAAAGAAGCAGCAGAACATTCACTGAGTTTGAAAGTTCGCAACGATCATAATCTAAAAGATCTAAAAACTTTATATTCAAGTTCATTTTATACAACACTGACGCGTGAAAATATCAGTGTTAGTGTTTATGATCTTTCCAATCAACGAGTTTTTGCTTCACGTGAAGTACCAGTTGATTTTGATCAAAAGCAACTGGATAATAGTACGATCCGTAAAGTTGGTGGCGTTACTGTTTTAGTAATGGGGAGCCGGATCATTTCTGAAAGGACTCATAAAACGATCGGTTATGTCCAGATCACAAATGATCTGATCAATTATGATCAGACAAGGCGAAAATTAGTCTTGATCTTTTTAGTCTTTTGTTTGATCGCTGCGATCGGGATCGCACTATTGAGTTATGGACTATCTTCTTGGCTTTTACGTCCGATCGATCTGATCAATGATACGATCGGAAAGATCAATGGTGATGATGAGAGTGATGCTTTAGCTCATGTGCGTGTTCCCGAGTTCAAGCATAAAGATGAGCTTTCCGAATTAGGGCGTTTATTTAATAAAATGCTCGACCGGATGCAACGTTATGTTGAACAGCAACAACAGTTTGTTGAAGATGTTTCGCATGAACTAAGGACGCCCGTAGCGATCATCCAAGGCCATCTTTCTTTGCTGCAACGTTGGGGTAAAGATGATCCTAAAGTTTTAGCAGAATCGATCGATGCTTCAATGCAGGAGATCACACGGATGAAGAGTTTAGTTCAAGAAATGCTCGATCTATCACGAGCAGAACAAGTTGAGATCCAATTTGGCAAAGAGATCACTGATGCTCAAGAAGTTGGGCTTCAAGTTTTCAATAATTTTCAGATGATCCATCCAGATTTTACTTTTGTTTTAGACGATGATCTAAAAGGACCAGTCAATGTTCAGATCTATCGTAATCACTTAGAGCAAGTTTTGATCATTTTGATGGATAATGCAGTCAAATATTCTCGTGATCGCAAGGAAGTGCATATGACGCTCTCAAAAAATATCCATGATGTTGATATCGTGATCCAAGATTTTGGCGAAGGGATCTCACAAGAAAATATCGAACGGATCTTTGATCGTTTCTATCGTGTGGATAAAGCGCGAAGTCGCGATAAAGGTGGTAACGGTCTTGGACTTTCGATCGCTCGTCGCTTGATCGAAGGCTATCGAGGTAAATTGATCGTTGAAAGTGCTGTTGGACAAGGATCACTTTTTAAGATCTCCTTACCGATAGTTGACAGTACTAATAAACGAACTGGAAAAGATCCAACGCAAACTATATAAGAAAGAGTCGCTAAATAGTGACTCTTTTTTTATAAAAAGATACGACTAATATAAAAAAGCCTTGGGTCCACTTCATCCCAAGGCTTTCTTACTATTTATGTTTTGAACGTTGCTTACCAGCATTTCGTTTTTTAATAGTCGATTTTTTAGGTGTATGGTCAATTTTTGAACTGGTTTCGATCGCTGTTTTAGTAGTCGAGGTCGTTTTTTTAGGGGGATTTTTCTTCATTTCGGCGATGACTTCTTCTCTGATCCGTGGGCGCATGTAGTTGATGATCAAAGTTTGCAAACAAGCAAAGATCCCACCAACAAAGAAGTATAGCCCTAGACCAGCTGGTGAGATGTAAGTCATAAATGTGATCATCAAAGGACTGATGATCATCATCTGTTGCATTTGTGCACGTTGGGCTTCTGGTACACTAAGAGTCGATAACCAACCTTGAAGAGCATAGACGAGAAAAGATAAAATGACTAAGATAAAGCTTCTTTGCCCAAGGTTGATCCCATAAAAGTATGAACGTGATAACTCAGGTGAGTATTGGATCGCAGCATATAACGCAGCAAAGATCGGCATTTGGATCAGAAGAGGTAAACAACCGATCCCACCAGTCATTGAAATGTTGTTATCGCGATAAAGTTGCATCATTTCTTGGCTGATCGCCATGCGCTCTTCTTCACTACTTGCTTCTTTTTGGCGTTTAGTGATATCCTCCATCAAAGGTCTGATGTGTGCGATCTTTTCTTGTTGGATCGTAGCATTTTTGGATTGTTTGATCATAACTGGCATCAAGATCATCCGTACGATAAAAGTGATCACGATGATCGCCCAACCAAGGCTATTTCCAAAGATCTGAGAAAGCCAAACTAAAACATGTTGTGTTGGGACAGCCATATTATCGTAGACCCAACCGTATGGTTTACCAGAAGCAGTTCTTTGGACACAGCCACTTAAAAATAAAGTTGTGACTAAGAGCGTCGACAAAACTGCAAACAGTTTTTTATTTTTCATAATTGATAAAATTCCTTTCAATGAATTGCGGTATCGCTTATTACTATACTGTAAAAGTACTCTTTTTTCAATGATAGCTCGAGCGAAAAAGACACAAAAAAATAGATAGAACTTATGCTGATGTAAGCTCTATCTAGACTGCAATATCGATGTCTTGATCAAGTAAAAAGATCATATAGTTGGTGGTGTCTACTACGTTCATGATCAAAATAACGAAGACAGTCCCATCGTATCAAAGGTAAGTGACATTAAAACGTGTATAGTTTGTTTCTGGGATCGAATTCAAAATAACACGGTCGACTCTACCAGCTGGAGTAGGTGAAGCTTTGATGCCATCGATGAAGGCAGATAACTTTTCTGAATCACCTTGAGCTTCGATATAGACAGATCCGTCATTGCGGTTTTCGACTTTACCAACGATCCCGATCTGGTCAGCTAACATTTTAGTAGTATAGCGAAAACCTACTCCTTGCACGATACCGTAAACTTCTAAACTAATAGCAGCCACGTTGATCACCTCTAATTTCATATCTGTTTTTAGTATACTACGTTTTTGGAAAGCGGTCAGTTTTGAGCTCTCAGATCATGTGGTATAATTTTAGCGTACAGGAAAGCTATTGTCATAAATACTAGGAAGTTTAAGCATAAAGGAGCTCGCAACGACTCTTCTTGATAATAGTGAGTAATAGAGAAAGGAAATGCTATAGTCTTCCAAAATATATAAATTTGTATTTGTGCTTACTATAGCGAAGGTCAGCTTGTTTGATCTAAAAAAATAATGAATATCGGGATTGATAAGTTAGGTTTTTATACTTCACATTTGTATGTTGAGATGGCAAAATTAGCAAAAGCGCGGGAGGTTGACCCTAATAAATATTTGATCGGGATCGGACAAGAAAAAATGGCAGTGATCCCGCCAACACAAGATGCAGTGACTTTAGCAGCTAATGCAGCAGCTTCGATCATAACTAAAGAAGATATGGAAAAGATCGATCTTGTGATCGTAGCCACTGAATCAGGTGTTGATAATTCTAAATCAGTGGCTGCTTATGTCAGTCGACTATTGGGACTGCGAAAAGATATCCGAGTCCTTGAACTAAAACAAGCTTGCTATGCAGCCACAGCTGGTCTTCAGCTGGCGAAAGGGCATATTGCACTTCATCCAGATAAAAAGGCCTTAGTGATCGGGGCAGATATTGCACGCTATGGGTTGAAAACTGCTGGTGAGCCAACGCAAGGCGGTGGGGCAGTTGCGATGTTAGTCGCAAACGATCCACAGATCTTAGCTTTACAAGATGATAGTGTTTATTATGCTGATGATATCATGGACTTTTGGCGTCCGTTAGCAGCAACGGAAGCATTAGTCGATGGAAAATACTCAGCTGGTATCTATCTAGACTTTTTTGCAAAAGTCTTTGCCCGCTATCAGCAAAAAACGGGGTTGACTGCTAATGATTTTAAAGCTCTCTTATTCCATTTACCGTATACCAAACAAGGATTGAAGGCTTTGCGTGTAGCGATCGCTTCACTTGATCCAACTAAGCAAGCTCAGCTCTTGGCGGAATTTGAGGCAAGTAAGCAATACAGTAAAGTGACGGGAAATCTTTATACGGGTTCTTTATATTTGAGTTTACTATCACTTTTAGAAAATAGTACTTCACTTTGCCCAGGTGATCGACTAGGATTATTTAGTTATGGCTCAGGAGCACAAGCCGAATTTTATTCAGGAATCTTACAACCAAAATTTAAAGAAGCATTAGGAGATCATACTAAATTATTAGCTCATAGAAAAGAAGTCGATGTTTTAGAATATGAAAAAATTTTTGAAAGTAATTTAAAGCATGAAAGCGATCGTGAATTGGATATTACAAGTGACCCAGCGCAGTTTGTTTTAGCAGGTGTAAAAGAAAATAAACGACAATATATAAAACAATAAGAAATGACTTCACTTTTTGCGTATCTATATAGTATAAGCAGAAAGTGAGGTTTTTTTATGGAATTATTAACAAAAGAACGGCAGATCGTTTTACCGCAAGCACCACTTGCGATCGTGAGACGGTATTTACAGCTTAGCCATAATGTGATCGGAGAATACATCGATGATTATTTTGATGTTCCTTTTGAGTATGGCTATAATTGTTTAGCAACTAAATATTATATTCGAGCTAAAAACACAGAGGAACCTTTGTTCAAACACACTCTTGAACAGACACTCTTACTATTACAACAGATTTTTTATCAAAAGCGCCATTTTTCGCATTGGATGCTTAGAGGGATCTGTAGTGGTAAAGTTGATTTTTTATTAAAATACGATCTGATCTCAAAACAAGAGGCAAAAAAACATGAATATTTTATGATCTATCAAAGTTTTGAAACTTACTATTTATGTTTTTTTAAACAAAAGAGTTTTATTTATCCTAACCATCCTAAGTTAGAGCTATCATTTGCTGAAAATAAGCTTTTGCTTTTAAGTGATGGAGTTCGTTTTGACTATTTCAAAAGATTGAGTAAGAAACAACAACAGTTTTTTCGCAGGAACAAAGATCCGTATCGAGCCTACCATGAATTTATTTGTAAGCAGATCATGCGCAAAACGCCTCAAGAACTGACGGTCACCTATGCAGAGAAAGTCAAAGGGAGTTATTTACGAGAACGTGAACAGTTGGTAGACCTTTTAGAAGAACATTGGCCACTATCCAAGTGAAACTAAGATAATAATTGATAATTTTAAGTTTTTTTGTCACAATAGAGCTATGAACATCTTGCTCAAAAGTATTTTGAGCACTAAGAAATAGAGGAGATTTTTATGGCCAATTCAAACCAACTTAGTTCGCTAGACCACAAAGAAGCAACTGAAAATCTAACTCAGGCGATCCTAGCTAAAGTTACGTATTTAAATACGCTCGAAGAAGCGGTCAAAAAACAAGATGATCGTCAAGTATATCAATTGATCGATGCCAAAAGGTATGCACGTGAGATCTTACAAGATAAAGAGGCTGAGTTAGACTTAGCAAATGAAAAATTGATCGTTGATATTTACCCTAAACTAAGTGCGTATTTAAGTGAAAACTTAGTCGATTATTTGCGTGAAATGTATCCGTTTTTTTATTTCGAAGAAGTTTCGTTAGGATATTTCCAATTTTATTTTGGAAATTGGTGGGGTAGAAGACTTTTTGGAACGTTAGATGTTTTAAACGTGAAATTTGAATTCAATGAAGCAGAATATCATAAGCTAGCTAAAGCTTTTGAACTTGAAGCTCAAAATAAGCGTTTGAACAGCGATGCGATCGAAGAACTCTCACGCGAATCTGATGATTGGCAAGAACTGATCGATCAACAAGATGAACGTGATGCTCGAAAAGATGAATTACGTCAAGAGTTAAAACAGATCGCTCAAGAAAAAGTTATGCCATGGGAAACTTCTAAGTTAAAGGAATCAAAACAACGTTTAGTTGAAGAGTTGACTTATTTGACGGAGTTAGATGAACAAGCTGGTAAAGCATATCGAAAGATCAGGGAAAATGAAGAAAAAGTTTTGGCTCTTTCTAAAGAGGATACTTTGATGGGATATGAGAAGCAAAGTATTATTGCTAAATTTGGTAGTTTCGAAAATTTCGAAGCGCATAATGCTTCATTATACCGTAATTATATTGCAGATCTGATCGCTAGAAGAGCAGGTGAAGACAAATGAGCAAAAAATATCTAAGGCCAACGGAAACATTTTATCCGCAAAAAACAAAAAAAGCTCAAGATAAGAGTACCTATGCTGGTTCATTGAGTACAACTGGGCGCTTGATGTCTTATAATGATCAATTAAAGGAAAGTTTAGAACGAGGGATCTATTTTACCCAAGTCATTGACGAACTGATCCATACCACGGATAAAGAAGCTTTATTAGATGCGATCATGACTTTGACTGATTATCGCTTAGATACAGCTTATTTAGTCTTCCCACAACAATATAGTCGAGCTGACTATTATTTGATTTTTTTGAATCGTTTATTGCAGTTGCATGAAAATGAGCAAGTTATTTTACAGTCAAGCGATCATCGAAATGAACTTTACCATGAATTTCCAGGGATCGATATGGAAGGGTACTTTATTTTTAAGATCGATGATAATATGCGCGAAGGGGCTTATTATATCGATAAAAATACAGGACTCAAGCTATTTTACATCAACTTTAAACGGCAACTGATCCGTTTCAATAGTCAAGCTTTGACTAAATTGCTGGTTGTTGATTATAGCGAGAAATTTGATTATAAAACGGTCAAACGCTTTGAGCAATACTTAGTTGCGATCGGACGTTATTTCAAAGAAGATTATGGGTTTGATGTCGATTTCAATTTACTTGATGTTTCTAACAGTGCAGTTTACCCGATCGCTTCAACTGAAGAGCCACGAAATGCCTTAGATAAATTGTTTATTATAAGTGCTCAAGCTGGTCATATGTTACTCAACGGTGAGCAAGGTCAAGCTTTGTTAGAGCTAAAAAAAGATCTCTCGCTTGCTCTTTTTGAAAAAAAAGATCCAGACACGCTTAGCTCACAGTGGGTCTTGCAAGTTCATGACGCTGAACATAAAATTTCTTGGTTTGATATCTTGTACCGCTATGAATTTATTCGTGATTGGTATCTAAATAATCTAGATAGCTTAGCGATCAGATCAGATGAACGTTTTTTTAAGGGATGAAAGTAATGGATATCACAAAATTAGCTGAACTAGCTCGACGAGATAAAACACTACCATTGTTGCCATTAAAAGATCCGCTAAATGAAAAGAAGGCTAGCCTTTATGCAGAATTAGAGTTAAATCTAGCCACTTTTTTTAGGAGTCCAAAAGAAGAACGACTCAAACGCTACTGCATCGTATTAAAGGATTTTTTGGCGATCGCAAATGAAACTAAATGGCTTTATTTGTTATTGCTCGATGAACAACAAATAGTTCAATTTTCAACTAAGTGGCAAACTCGTTCACTCAACGTTTTATATTTGATCTTACAACAACAAGTGAATAAAAGTTATTTTGAGCGTAAAAGTGAACCATTGGTACATGCATGGCATATTTTTATCAAATATGGCCTAGTCGAAGCCGGATTTACATCTGAGCAGATCGAAGAAAAATATTATGAGTTATATGCATGAAGTGATTTTAGGCTAAACTTGAATAATCTTTTAGCTTATAGTATAATTACAGTGTATTTTGATAACTCGTAAGAGTGAGCAGAGATGCTCACTCTTTTTATTGGAATGAAAAATGCGTTACAATGAAGTTGCAAGTTATTTTTTAGAGGGGGCAAATGCGTGAGTGTTGTAGAAACAGTAACTGATCTCGTCACACCGATCTTAGATGAATATCATTTTGAATTAGTGGATATCGAATTTGTCAAAGAAGGGAAAAGCTGGTATTTACGTGTCTTTATTGACAAAGACGGCGGGATAAACATCGAAGAGTGTGCACTTGTGAGTGATAAACTAAGTGAAAAATTAGATGAATGTGATCCAGATCCGATCCCACAAGCATACTATTTGGAAGTTTCTTCACCAGGGGCAGAACGCCCGTTGAAAAAGGAAAAAGACTATGAAAGAGCATTAAACTCTTACATTCATGTTTCCTTATATCAACCACTTGAAGGCAAAAAAGTCTATGAAGGGACGTTAACAGCGTTGACAAAAGACGAGTTGACCTTGGAGTACATGGATAAGACGCGTCAAAAAAATATTACGATCCCAAGAAAGCAGATCGCTAAAGCACGCTTAGCGATCAAATTTTAAGAATTATTTATTACTTAAGGAGAAGCAAAAGATGAGTAAGGAATTACTTAATGCGTTGAATGCACTTGAAACTGAAAAAGGAATCAAAAAAGAAGTCGTGATCGATGCCTTAGAACAAGCATTGGTCTCAGCTTATAAGCGTAACTATGATAAGGCGCAAAATGTTGAAGTTGAATTTGATAAGCGCAAAGGCGATATCAAAGTTTACTCAGTCAAAGAAGTCGTCAACAACGTTTTTGACTCTCGTCTAGAAGTGAGCCTTGAAGATGCTTTGGCGATCAACAAGGCTTACGAAGTTGGTGATACGATTCGTTTTGAAGTGACACCACGTGATTTTGGACGGATCGCAGCCCAAACAGCTAAACAAGTGATCATGCAACGTGTTCGTGAAGAAGAACGCCAAATGATCTATGATCAATATAGTAAATATGAAAATGAGATCGTGACAGGTGAAGTTGAGCGTCACGATAGTCGTTATATTTACGTCAATCTTGGAAACGTTGAAGCTGTTTTATCTAAAAAAGATCAAGTTCCAGGTGAAGTTTATAAATCACATGATCGGATCAAAGTTTATATTTATAAAGTAGTTGACCCATCAGCTAACAATAATGAAGCTGAAGCTGAAAATAAAGAGGGCAAAAAGAAGAAAAAGAATCGCGGACCACAAGTTTATGTAAGTCGCTCGCACCCAGACCTTTTGAAGCGTCTTTTTGAAAATGAAGTGCCTGAGATCTTTGATGGTACAGTCGAGATCAAATCGATCGCACGTGAGGCTGGCGATCGTGCTAAAGTAGCTGTCTTTTCAGCTGAAGAAGGAGTGGATCCGATCGGAACATGTGTTGGTCCACGTGGTGAACGTGTGCAAGCGATCGTTAATGAATTGAACGGTGAAAAAATGGATATCATTGAATGGGATGAAGATCCTGCTAAGTATATCTCAAACGCCTTGAACCCAGCTAATATTTTAGATGTCATTTTTGATCCTGAAAATGAACGTGTTTGTACAGTTGTTGTTCCAGACGATCAATTATCACTTGCAATTGGAAAGCGCGGTCAAAATGCACGTTTAGCTGCTCACTTGACTGGTTACAAGATCGATATCAAGTCAGAATCTGATATGGAAGCCTTAGAAAACGAAACTGAGGTTTTGGAAGAAACTGAAACATTTGCAGAAGAAGTAGATGAAACATCAGCAGAGTAAATAAGGGGGCTAGGAGCATGGCACAGCGTAAGATACCGATGCGAAAAGACATCGTAACAGGTGAAATGAAACCAAAAAAAGAGCTTGTTCGGGTCGTGAAAAACAAAGAAAATGAAGTTAGCATCGATCCAACTGGGAAGAAAGCAGGCCGAGGTGCATACATTCATTTAGATGTTGAGACTGCAAAAAAAGCTCGTACAGAAAAAACATTTGATAAAGTTTTTGGGCTGACGATCGAACCAAGTTTCTATGATGAACTTGTAGCTTACGTTGATCATCAAGTTGCCCGAGCTGAGTTATTTGGCAATGGAAAATAAAAATAAAGAAAAGCAAGTTCTGAATATGCTAGGGTTGGCTAGACGCGCCAACAAATTGATCACTGGCCAAGAGCTAGTTTTAAGTGCGATCCGAGCTAATAAAGCTCAGATCGTTTTTATGGCAAATGATTGCGGAAAAAGTACCCAAAAGAAATTTACAGACAAGTGTAAAAGCTACGGGGTAGCATTGACAACAGAATTTACAAAGCAGGAGCTAAGTGGGGCGATCGGAGCGAAAAGATCTTTGATCGCGATCACCGATCCTGGTTTTGGAAAAAAGATACGCCAACTTCTTTTTTCTTGAGCGAAGAGTGCTAATGCTTATTCGGTCAAGGATCGAGTAGGATGGGTATTCTTGAAAATAAGGAGAGTGAAGTCATGAGTAAAAAAAGGATCTATGAACTGGCGAAGGAACTAAACGTTAGCAATAAAGAAGTGATCGAAGTCGCTAAACAAAATGGATACAAAGTAGGTAACCATATGTCGTCTTTAGATGCAGAAGCAGAGGCTAAAGTCAAAGCTTCGTTTAGTAAACCTAAAAATATGCCTGAAAAAGTAAAAAAAGAGACTCCTAAAGTTGAAGTGAAACGACCAAAAAATGATCATGCTTCAAAGGCTGAGAATGAAAATAAAACTCAAAAAAACAAGCGACCTCAGTCTTTTGCTCAAAGAAACAACGAAAGGCATTCAGGTAGTCGAATGGAAAATAATAACAATACAAGAAATCGTGATACTAAAGCTCATGGCAATGGCCAAAACAATAACCAAAAAAATAATCGCTTTGGGAATAATCGTTTTGGGGGCAACAACAACCATAAGTTCAACAAAAAGAATAAAAAAAATAAGCGCAATAAATTCAACCAAAAAAATAATAAACCTGCTGTTCCTCAAAGAAAGAACAAGCCATTACCAGAAGTTCTTGTTTATACAGTTGGGATGAATGTTGCTGATATTGCTAAGAAGATCCACCGTGAACCAGCTGAGATCATTAAAAAACTCTTTATGATGGGTGTGATGGTCAACCAAAACCAATCACTTGATAAAGATACGATCGAGATCTTAGCAGCTGATTACGGGATCAAAGCCGAAGAAAAAGTTGAAGTCGATGTGGCTGATATCGATAAATTCTTTGAAGAAGAGCAAAATAATACAAAACATCTTGCTTCGCGGCCACCAGTCGTAACGATCATGGGTCACGTTGACCATGGGAAGACGACCTTATTGGACAAATTGCGTCACACAAATGTTACTGCTGGTGAAGCAGGTGGGATCACACAACATATCGGGGCTTACCAAGTAAGACATGCAGGTAAAACGATCACTTTCTTAGATACACCAGGACACGCGGCCTTTACGAACATGCGGGCGCGTGGAGCTGATATTACAGATATCACCGTTTTAGTCGTTGCGGCAGATGATGGTGTGATGCCACAAACGATCGAAGCGATCAACCATGCTAAGGCAGCTAACGTACCGATCATTGTAGCAGTCAATAAGATCGATAAACCAGGCGCTAACCCAAATCATGTTATGGAACAATTGACAGAATACGAATTGATCCCTGAAAGTTGGGGGGGCGATACGATTTTTGTTGAGATCTCAGCTAAATTTAATAAGAACTTAGAAGAATTGCTCGATATGATCTTATTAGAAGCTGAAATGCTTGAGTTAAAGGCTAATCCAAAACAACATGGAGCTGGTTCAGTTATTGAAGCTCGTCTAGATAAAGGTAAAGGCTCAGTCGCTTCCTTGCTTGTACAACACGGTACTTTACATGTTGGTGATCCGATCGTTGTCGGAAATACTTTTGGTCGTGTTCGGACGATGACTGATGCTAGAGGACGCGCGATCAAGAAAGCCACACCAGCTACACCAGTTGAGATCACAGGGTTAAATGATGTTCCTGATTCAGGTGATCGCTTCATTACTTTTGATGACGAAAAGACTGCCCGTGCAGCTGGTGAAGAACGTGCTAAACGTGCCTTGATCAAAGAGCGTAGTCAAACAACTCATGTAACGTTAGATAACTTGTTTGATACGTTGAAAGAAGGCGATCTAAAAGAAGTTGATCTGATCATCAAAGCAGATGTTCAAGGTTCTGCTGAAGCTTTAGCCCAAAGTTTTAAGAAGATCGATGTTGAAGGAGTCAGAGTTAATATCATCCATCAAGCTGTTGGTGCGATCAATGAATCTGACGTAACATTAGCTGAAGCTTCAAATGCGATCATTATCGGATTTAACGTACGCCCAACACCACAAGCTAAGATCCAAGCTGAAAGTGACCAAGTTGATATTCGTCTACACAACGTCATTTACAAAGCGATCGATGAAGTTGAAACGGCGATGAAAGGGATGCTTGAACCTGTCTTTGAAGAAAAAGTCATCGGTGAAGTTGAGATCCGCGAAACATACAAAGTTTCTAAACTTGGGACGATCGGTGGTGGCTATGTGACAGATGGCTATATCAAACGTGATAGTGGTGTGCGTGTGATCCGAGATGGGATCGTTATCTACGAAGGTAAGTTAGCTTCCTTGAAGCGTTTCAAAGATGATGTCAAAGAAGTCAAACAAGGTTATGAATGTGGTTTGATGATCGAAAAATACAACGACATCAAGGTTGGTGACCGTATTGAAGCCTTTGTGATGGAAGAAGTTCCACAAGACTAAAAAAAGATCATGTTTACTAGAAGGATAGAATGTGAAGTAAACATGGCCTGGGGGGAGCTTTTAAGCGTGTCTTAAATATCCCCTAAAATATTTAAGTTAGTCGCTATTACTACCTTGATCAAGATATGTAAAAATGGTAGTAAATAAAATTAAGAAAGGTAAAGCTATATCTCTTTCTCAAATGTACTTTAACTACACTTGCTCACATTTTATATAGCGATAAGGCAATGGCACAACATTATCGAGTGGGTCGCTTATCACAAGAGATCCAAAAAGAAGTCAACGATATTTTAGCAAAGCGTGTTCGTGATCCACGAGTTCAAGGGGTAACGATCACGGGTGTCGAAGTTACAGGTGATCTACAGCATGCCACGATCTATTACAGTACGCTCTCAAATCTCGCTTCTGATGCAGAAAAGACTCAGATCGGGCTTGATAAAGCAACAGGTTTGATCAGACGTGAATTAGGTCAACGACTTCGGATCTATGTGACACCTGAGATCAAATTTGAGCGTGATAGCTCTGTTCGTTATGGTGATCACATTGATGAGCTTTTAAATAAGCTACACCAGCAAGAAAATGATCGTTAACTTAGTTTGAGAAAAAGAAGCTGGTCTAACTAGCTTCTTTTTTTGTATCGAGATCCAGATAGAAAAGTGTGGTCTGGGTAATAGCAATTTTTTAGAAAGGAAAAGCTATCTTTTTTCTAAGCTACAAGGGTAGCTCCACATTGGATAGCAGTTATAACAATGGATGGGATCTTACCTTTAAATAAAGATCGTGGTATGACAAGTCACGATGCAGTAGTCAAATGTCGTAAACTTTTCCGAACGCGTAAGATCGGACATAGTGGTACACTTGATCCTAATGTTGATGGTGTTTTACCGATCTGCATCGGTAAAGGAACAAAAGTTGTCAACTACTTGATGGAATCGGGAAAAGTTTATACGGGACAGATCATTTTAGGTTTTGCAACTGAAACAGAAGACCTTGATGGAAAAGTTGTTACTACAAAAGAAATCGAAAAACCATTTTCAGATGAAGAGATCAAGCAAGCGATGGAACGCTTAACTGGAGAGATCATCCAAGTCCCACCGATGTATTCAGCTGTCAAAGTCAACGGTAAACGTCTTTATGAGTATGCGCGTAACAACGAGACGGTTAAACGACCGGAAAGAAAAATTAGAGTCGATTATTTTAAACAAGTAAAAGCGAGTATTTATGATCCACTCAAAAAACAACAAACTCTCTTTTTTGAAGTTGGTTGTGGAAAAGGGACGTACGTTCGCACACTTGCTTTTGATTTAGGGAAGATCTTAGGTGTACCAGCAGTTATGTCTGATCTTACCCGCCTTAAGAGTGGTGGTTTTACATTGGCTGAAAGTGTCACCTTAAGTGAATTAGAAGCAGCAGTTAAGAGTGATGGCCTGGAAAAATATGTTGCACCGATCCAAACTGCGTTAGCGAGCTATCCACAATATGAGCTTTCAGATAAACAATGGCAGCTTGTGAAAAATGGAGGTTTTTTAGCCCCTAAATATTTAAAAAATATAAATACAGCCAATAAAGTAGTTTTGAACTATGCAGGTAAAGTGCGCGCGTTGTATTATTATGATAAAACTAAGAAATTGTTTAGAGCAGAACAGATGATCGATCTAGAGTAAGAAAGTAAGGGAAAAATGAAAGTTATTGAGCTAGCAGAACCATATATGACAAATACGGTCGCGCAAGAGCCGATCGTGTTAGCCTTGGGCTTTTTTGACGGAGTCCATCGGGGACATCAAGCGGTGATAAAAACAGCTGCCAAAAAAGCGCAGCAATTAGGAGTAAAACTGGCTGTGATGACTTTTGATCAGCATCCAAGTGTGATCTTTCAAAAGAAAAGAGCCCAAGACCTACGCTATTTGACGACCTTAGATGAGAAGTTAACTTGTTTTGAAGAACTTGGAGCTGACATAGCGTATATTGTTAAATTTGATGAGGAGCTGGCTTATTTAAGTCCGCAAACTTTTGTTGATAAATACATTGTTGGTTTACATGCGAAAGCTGTTGTTGCTGGCCAAGATTATACGTATGGACCTAAAGAAAAAGCCAATATGCAAACTTTACCACTGCATGCTAAAGGGCGTTTCGAGGTGGTCGCAGTTGATCTGCTACAAGAAGAAACAAAGATCGGATCAACTGCGATCAGAAAAGCACTTGATCAAGGTGACTTAGCGTTGGTGACACGGCAATTAGGTCACCCTTACACGACAACGGGTGTTGTCGTACATGGTTTTGAGCGTGGAAGAAAATTAGGTTTTCCGACTTTAAATATCGAAACGAAAGCTAATAAAAAGTTACCAGCTGTTGGAGTTTATGCTGTTAAAGTCAAATTAGCTGATACTCCTAAAGAATACATGGGAATGGCTTCGATCGGATATAATGAGACTTTTGGTGCTGATCTTGCTAAAACGTTAGAGGTCAATCTTTTTGATTTTTCACAAATGGTCTATGGTAAGAAAGTGACTGTCTTTTGGGAAGAAATGATACGTGAAATGGTCAAGTTTTCAGGGGTAGCAGAGCTAGTCGCCCAACTTGAAAAAGATAAGGCTAATGTTGAAAAAATATTCCGTCGCAAAAATTAGCACTCTGCTTGACAGATTGCTAAGAGTTGTGTATATTAATAATTGACTTAGCACTCAGAAGTGTTAAGTGCTAAAAGAGGTGATAGTATTGTTGACTGAGAGGCAATTATTGATCTTAGAGGCTGTTATCCGTAATTACACTGAATCAGGTCAGCCGATCGGATCGAAGACTTTACAGCAACGATTACCTGTCCATGTGAGTTCAGCGACCATTCGCAATGAGATGGCGGTCTTAGAACAACAAGACTATATCGCTAAAGAACATTCAAGTTCAGGACGGATCCCTTCATTGAAGGGTTATCGCTATTATGTTGATAATATCGTCCAACCTAGTCAGCTTGACCGAACATCTCTAAAAAATATCCGAAGCTCTTTTGGTAACGAATTTCAAAAGGTCGATGAGATCGTGGCGACGTCAGCCCAGATCCTCTCTGATCTGACAAGTTATACTGCGATCTCGTTAAAGCCAAAAGCTAAAGATATCAGAGTTGAAGGGCTGAGGATCGTACCCCTTGGTAATCAACAAGTGATGGGGATCTTAGTGACTAGTGACGGAACAGTCGAAAGCCAGACGTTTACGATGCCGGCTGGGATCAGTAGCGATGAACTTGAAGTGGCGATGCGTCTTTTAGATGATAAGATCGCAGGTGTTCCTTTAAGTCAAGTGCTTGTCAGGCTGAATGATTGTTTGCCTTTACTGAGCCGATATTTGCATCAACCAGCTGGATTTGTCGAAGTCTTTGGTAGTATTTTAGATAAGGCTTTGAAAGAGCAAGTCTATATTGGTGGGAAGATGAATATGTTGGATTTTTCTAAGGGAGCCTCACTTGAGCAGATAAAGTCACTTTATTCGTTAGTTGATCAGACAAAGATCGGCAGTTTAGTAACACCAGCTAAGAGCGGGATCTCGGTCAAGCTAGGTGATGAACTACCAAGTAAACTTTTACAAAATTATAGTTTGATCTCGGCGACATTTGATGATGGTAATAATGGTCAAGGGATGATCGCCCTTTTAGGACCGACAAATATGCCGTATTCTAAAATGATCGGACTAGTTAGTGTTTTTCGAGATGAATTGACTAGGCGGATCACTGATTATTATCAAAGATTTTAAATTATTAAGAAAAGGGGTGTTGGCGTGACAGAAGATATCAAGAAAGCTATGGCTGACGAAGCTGAAAAAGAAGCTGAAACAAAGGAAACTGTTGTAAGTGAAGAAACAAAAGCAACTTCAGCAGTTGATGAAGAAGAGCCAACGCTTGATGAAAAATTAGAAGCATTACAAAAGAAGTATGATGAATTAGAAGATCGATATTATCGTTCTGAAGCGGAAATGGCCAATATGACTAAACGCTTCAAAAAAGAACAAGAGCAACTGTTAAAATATGAAGGTCAAGCTTTAGCACGTGATATTTTGCCGGTTATCGATAATTTGAATCGTGCACTTGAAACAGAGGTCGACGATGCAGGCTCTAAGCAATTAAAGCAAGGGATCGAGATCGTCGCCCGTGACCTTGAAAAAGCTCTAACAAGTAATGATATCGTTAAGATCGCTTCTTTAGGTGAGACATTTGATCCAACTAAACACCAAGCTGTTAAAACAGTTGAGGTCACAGAAGGACAAGAACCTGAAACGATCGTTCAAGTTTTACAAGAAGGCTATATGCTAAAGGATCGCGTTTTGCGTCCAGCAATGGTCGTAGTAGCACAATAAATTTTTAAAAGGATGGAAGTTTAATGTCAAAAATTATTGGTATTGACCTTGGAACAACAAACTCTGCAGTTGCTGTTCTTGAAGGTAAAGAAGCAAAGATCATCACAAATCCAGAAGGTAACCGGACAACACCATCTGTTGTTTCCTTTAAAAATGGCGAAACACAAGTAGGTGAAGTTGCTAAACGTCAAGCGATCACAAATCCAAACACGATCAGTTCGATCAAGCGTCACATGGGTGAAGCTGGTTATACAGTAGATGTTGACGGTAAAGAATATACACCACAAGAGATCTCAGCTATGATCTTACAATATATCAAAGAATATGCTGAAAATTATCTTGGTGAAGAAGTGACCCAAGCTGTTATCACAGTTCCAGCTTACTTCAATGACTCCCAACGTCAAGCAACAAAAGATGCTGGTAAGATCGCTGGTTTGAAGGTTGAACGGATCGTCAACGAACCAACAGCTGCTGCTTTAGCTTATGGCTTAGATAAGCAAGATAAAGACGAAAAAGTTTTAGTCTTTGACCTTGGTGGTGGTACATTTGACGTTTCGATCCTTGAATTAGGTGATGGTGTTTTCCAAGTGCTTTCGACAAACGGAGACACACATCTTGGTGGGGATGACTTTGATAACAAGATCATTGAATGGTTAGTTGATGAATTCAAAAAAGAACATGGAATCGATCTTTCAAACGATAAGATGGCAATGCAACGTCTAAAAGATGCTGCTGAAAAAGCTAAAAAAGATCTTTCTGGGGTAACTTCAGCACAGATCTCACTTCCATTTATCACAGCAGGTGAAGCTGGACCGTTGCATTTGGAAACAACATTGACACGTGCTAAATTCAATGAATTGACACATGATCTGATCGAACGAACAAAGATCCCCGTTCGTAACGCTTTAAAAGATGCAGGGTTAACAAATGCTGATATCGATGAAGTTATTTTAGTTGGTGGGTCAACACGTATCCCAGCAGTTAAGGAAGCTGTTAAAGCTGAAACTGGACATACACCAAACGAATCTGTCAACCCTGATGAAGCTGTTGCTTTAGGGGCTGCGATCCAAGGTGGGGTCATCACTGGTGATGTAAAAGATGTCGTTTTACTTGACGTTACTCCATTATCATTAGGTATTGAGACGATGGGTGGCGTATTTACGAAGTTGATCGATCGTAACACAACGATCCCAACCTCTAAATCACAAGTCTTCTCAACTGCTGCTGATAACCAACCTGCTGTTGATATCCATGTTTTACAAGGTGAACGTCCAATGGCAGCTGATAACAAGACATTAGGTCGTTTCCAATTGACAGATATTCCAGCAGCTCCACGTGGTGTTCCTCAGATCCAAGTTACATTTGATATCGATAAGAATGGTATCGTAAATGTTTCTGCTAAAGATCTTGGAACAAATAAAGAACAAAAGATCACGATCAAGAGTTCATCTGGTCTTTCTGACGAAGAGATCGAACGAATGGTCAAAGAAGCTAAAGAAAACGAAGAAGCAGATAAGAAACGAAAAGAAGAAGTTGATCTTCGTAATGAAGTCGACCAATTGCTCTTCCAAACAGATAAGACTTTAGAAGAGATCAAAGGTAAAGTTTCTGATGATGAAGTTCAAAAAGCAACTGATGCACGCGATGCATTGAAGAAAGCGCAAGAAGAAAACAACATCGAAGAAATGAAAGCTAAAAAAGATGATCTAACAAAGATCATTCAAGATATGTCTGTAAAACTTTACCAACAGGCACAAGAAGCTCAAGGCCAAGCACAGACAGCTGATGCATCAGACGCAAATGCTAATGATGATAACACTGTTGATGGTGATTTCAAAGAAGTCGATCCAGACGATAAATAATCACTAAATGGCACAAAGAAAAGTCAAAGGCCCGTGGGGACTTTGACTTTTCTTTTTTACCTAAGTTTATCATTCGAGCATAGATAAGCTTTGATTAATTTTGTATAATTAAAACATAATATGCTCAATAAAACTTTACCCAAAATGATCAAGCAATTACTGTTTAGGAAGAAAAATGTGGCACAGAAAGCGGATCTTTAGGTGGAGTAAGTTGGTAAATAAAATCATGAAAGGAAAAGCTATATTTTTCTAGAATACTCGACGTATTTACCACATTTGGTATAGCATAAATAAAATGGCAGAACAAAAAAATCCTTATGACGTATTGGGTGTCTCCAAAGACGCATCTGCTGATGAGATAAAGAAGGCTTATCGCAAGCTTTCTAAGAAATATCACCCAGATCTAAACCATGAACCAGGAGCAGAAGAACGTTTTAAAGAAGTCAATGATGCTTATGAGATCTTAGGTGATCCTCAAAAGAAAGCACAATATGACCAATTTGGTTCAACTGGTGCTCAAGGTTTTGGTGGCGGAGCAGGCCAAGGTTTTGGTGGTTTTGATGGTGGCTTTGGCGGTGGCTTCGAAGACATCTTTAGCTCATTTTTTGGTGGTGGAGCAGGCGGTGGTCGGACACGCAATGCTCCTCGTCAAGGGCGTGATCTTCAGTATGAAATGAACTTGACTTTTGAAGAAGCGATCTTTGGAAAAACGACTGAGATCGAATATACTCGCGAAGAAGAATGTGATACGTGTGGTGGTTCAGGTGCTAAACCTGGAACATCTCCAGTTACGTGTTCGCACTGTGGTGGGCGGGGGTTTGTCCAAGTTGAACGGCAAACACCGCTTGGTCGGATCATGACTCAACAAGAATGTGAAGTTTGTGGTGGGACCGGAAAAGAGATCAAAGATAAATGTACAACGTGTCATGGTTCAGGACATGTGCGGAAAAAACATGTTGTGGAAGTCAAAGTCCCAGCTGGTGTTGAAGATGGTAACCAAATGCGTTTACAAGGGCAAGGTGAAGCTGGAGTAAACGGAGGTCCATATGGCGATCTCTTTATCGTCTTTAATGTAGCTCCAAGTGACATCTTCAAGCGTGACGGCTCTGAGATCTATCTTGAACAACCGATCAGTTTTGTGCAAGCAACTTTAGGGGATGAGATCCAAGTGAAGACTGTTCATGGGGATGTCAAATTAAAGATCCCAGCAGGAACGCAAACTGGTACAACTTTCCGCTTACGTGGCAAAGGTGCACCACGTTTGCATGGAGCTGGAAACGGTGATGAAAGGGTCACAGTCAAAGTTCAAGTCCCAAGGAATTTGAATAAGCAACAAAAACTCGCTTTGAAGGCTTTTGCTGAAGCGTCTGGTGATGAAGTCACAGAAGAAGGCGGCTTTTTAGATCGCTTATTCAAGGGCTTAAAAAATGAATAAGCTTTATCGATAATTTCTTAATTTTTTCTAGACTAATTATTGACAGTAGAATAGTTTAAAAGGTATAATTAATTTCGTTGCGATGGTTCGGTAGCTCAGTTGGATAGAGCAACGGTCTTCTAAACCGTAGGTCGTGAGTTCGAATCTCACCCGAATCATTTTAAATGAAGTTAATACTAGTTAAGAAGAGGCAAAACGCTGTTATATCAACGTTTTGCCTCTTTTATTTGGGTATACACTTTCTGGTATGGATGAAAAATTCCATACCAGTTTTTTTGCGCAAAAAAAGGACATTTAATGCCCTCTCGTTATACAATGAATTCACCACAAACCACGTAAAGGAGAGAATTTAAATGTCCCATAACGATTGTATACTAAAACTTCTAAATATTAAAGACCCTAATCTCAAAGTTATTGATGTTATCGATAATTTAAATAATGGCACAGAGAAATTAGTTTTGATCAAAGCTGTACTATCTTATCCTATCAGCCGTTGTCGAAATTGTGGCTTTGCCACTGTTAATAAAAATGGTTTCGCTAAAGCTCACGTACGTTTACCAAGTTTAAACGGTATACGTTATGAAATGATCCTTCATAAACAACGCTATCAATGTAAAAATTGTCGCACAACTTTCGGTGCGACCTCTGAATTGACTAAGCCTAATCAAACTCTTTCTCGTAAACTAAAAAATCAGATCATGTTATTAGCTAGGGAAGGTTTGAACGGTGAACTTATCGCTCGCATCTGTCATTGCTCTGCTAGTAGTGTTCGAAGAACTATTGTCGAACGGATCAAACCTCAATATCGAGTACCTGTTTTGCCCAAGAATCTTTGTTTTGATGAATTTCGTTCGATTAAAAATACAACTTCTTTTATCTGTTGTGATGCACAAACTCATAAGTTAGTTGTTAAACTCCCAGATAGACTATCTTCTACCATTATCAATTATTTTGAAAATCGTTACTCAAAGTTTGAACGTGATCAAGTGGAATCAGTCGTCATTGATTTAAACGCTCAATACCAGCGCTTCATTCGCCGACTTTTCCCGAATGCCAAGATTATTATTGATCGGTTTCATATAGTTCAGCTAGCCGGACGTGCTTTAGACAGTTGTCGAATCGCTCTCACTAGATCACTCAATAAGCATAGTCGAGAATACAAGATTCTCAAATCACAGTGGCGTTTATTCCATAAGAAATCTGATGAGATCGACCCTAAAAATGTTGTCTATCTTAGGGGAATCAATGAATATATGACTCAACAGAATGCGATCGACTTGATCATCAATAAATTTTCTGAATTCAAAATAGTTTATCAGACTTACCAAGATATTACCTTAGCTTTGAAGAATAAAGACATTACTACTTTGAATGAGGTTCTCGATAGTTATGAGCGCACCAATACAGAGATGGATACGACTATTCGTACTTTCCGTAAAAATCGCAGCTATCTAATAAATAGCGTAACTTCAAAATATTCCAATGGTCCTTTGGAGGGTATCAATCGAAAGATCAAACTCTTAAAACGAAGTTGTTACGGTTTTGCTAATCAACAATTTTTCTTTTTACGAATTGATTGTATATTTGCGTAAAAAAACACTCCCCACAATTTGATATGATTCCCCTAGAGTGGACACGGAAATAATAAAGATTCTGTGATCACTCTAGGGGGATTTTTTATGTCTAGAAGAACTACTAAACATACACTTGAAGAAAGATACCAGGCAGTCTCCGAGTATCTTAGTGGACAATATAGTAAGTACTTTATCTGCCGGAAATATACCATTTCTAAAAATACATTTGATAATTGGATCAGAAAATACAAAGCTGGCGGTTTAGATGGCTTAAAAGAGTCTAGAACCTGGAAAGAATATTCAGTTGAATTAAAAACAACTGCGGTTCTAGAATATTTAGAAAATGGACGTTCACCAAAGAAAATTTGTGATAAATACAATATTTCGAGTGTTTCGGTTTTACGTAAATGGATCAACTTGTATACTAATGGAAAAGGCTTTAAAGCTACCATTGGAGGTCGTAATAGAATGAAACATGGACGTAAAACTACTTTTAAGGAACGGCTCGAAATAGTTCAGTATACACTTGCTAATAATAAGAATTATCACAAAGCGATCGATAAATATAATGTTTCTTATTCCCAAGTCTATAATTGGGTCAAAAAGTTTGAAGTAGATGGCGAAAAGGCATTATACGATAATCGTGGTAAAACAGTTAAAGATCGTGATTATAAGACTCTTTCTGAAACTGAGCGTCTCAAGCTTGAGATCCTACGTTTGAAAGAACGTAATAAATATCTAGAAGCAGAAAATATCGTTTTAAAAAAATTGGACGAACTCGAAAGGAGGAGATAAGCTTTATACCTAAAAATCTGCGTTTTAAAGCTATTCAGGAAGTTCTTAAAGAGTTTCCACAAATTGAACTCTGGATCCTTTGTGCGATCTTAAATGTATCGCGCTCAGGGTATTATCGTTATTTAACTGCTCCAAAATCACAATGTACTTTGGAAAATGAATGGTTAAGTGAGATCATAAAAAAAGAATTTCATGCTTTAAATGGAATTTACGGTTCTAGAAGAATGACTCTTCTTATCAATCGAAAGTATCAAAAACAATATAACTTCAAACGTATTCGTCGCTTAATGAGAGTCCTTGGTTTATATTCAGTAATTCGTCGCAAACGCCGAGGTTGTACTCGTTCAGAACATTTAAACTACGAAGAAAATACTTTAGGTCGTGATTTTTCCGCTACTAGACCTAATCAAAAGTGGGTGACTGATGTCACTTATTTAGAATATGGCTTAGGACAAAAAGCTTATTTAAGTGCGATCAAAGATCTATACGATGGATCTATCATAAGTTTTGAAATTAGTAAAAGAAATGATAATCGGCTTGTCATGAAGACTTTAGAAAAAGCATTCACGCATTTAAATGAAGCTAATCTACTTCTTCACAGTGATCGTGGATTTCAATATACTTCAAAGGAATATCTTCGGTTGACCTCAAGGCATGGTGTTACAAGAAGTATGTCTCGAGTGGGGAAATGTATCGATAACGCACCAATGGAAAGTTTTTGGAGTCATTTCAAGACAGAATGTTATTATTGGCTAAAATGTGAAACATATGGAGAACTTGTAGAAATGATCGAAAACTATATCAAGTTCTACAATACCCAACGTTACCAAATAAAACTAAACAGCCTGACTCCAGAAGAATACCGGAATCAGGCTGCCTAGAATTTTAATTATTTAGTTGTTCACTTGACGGGTCTCAGATCAATTCTATTGTAGGAAGTGTTTGTAGGAAGTGTTTGTAGGAATATCCATATCAGTTGACGAATACCCTTTTATTTTATATCAAAAATAGTTAAAAACAGTAAGTTGTAGTGAAAAAAGGGTAATACTTTAGCATAAAGGATGAGTTGAAAAATTCCTACTTAGATCCTCACAGTGACTAAATATTTAATGGGCGGATATGTTATAATTCAGCAAGTAAAGGGGGGTTTTTATGCGAAAATTACTATTATATAATGGTTTTTCTAATTTGATGTTGGAAATTGTTGTGTGGATGATCTATTTGAAAAGTCAAGGCTGGACGATCACGCAGATCGCTTTACTTGAAGGCTTTTTTACGATCTGTCAAGTTATTTTTGAGCTTCCTTCAGGTTTGATCTCAGATCGGATCGGGCATAAAAAAGCGTTACTTTTAGGGGAAACTCTTTGTTTTATTTATCTTCTAGCATATTTTGTTCCTAAAATACATATATTGCTTTATATAAGTTTTTTATTGTTTGCTTTAGGTTTAGCTTTGATATCTGGAACTGATATTTCATTATTATATGAAAGTCTTTCATCTAAAGAAAAACAAAATTATTTGAAATATGCTAGTGTTTTTACTGCAGTTGGCGTTTTAGCGACTGCGCTTGGAAACTTTTCTGGTGGTTGGATCGCACAGTACTCTTGGACACTGCTCTTTATCCTTGGGCTTAGTGGTCGAGCGATAGCATTTTTATTATGTACTCAGATCGACACTAAAAATTTAATAACTACTGAAGAGGATAGTAAGACTTTCAAACTTTTATTGGCTGAGTTAAGGACTTTCTTTTTACGTGAAAAAAGGGCACTTCCTTTACTTGCGACGACCTGTTTTTCAGCAACTGCAGTGACGATCAGTTATCAATATGGACCGTTGATCTTAGAAACGCTCAAACTAAATGTCAGTCTTGTTTCTACGATCTTTGGGATCCTTTCTTTTTTAGGCGCGATAGCAGTCTTTTTTACTTATCGTCTTTCAAAGATCATTCAAGAAGATCTTTTAGTTTGGAGCTTACAAAGTATTAGCTTAGTGTTGTTTGCGCTCTTTTTAGAGCAGAAGTTGAGTATTATTTTATTGAGCTTGGTGAGCGTGAATGTTGTCTATGAGATCTGGAACGTTATTTTAGAAAATAAACTCCAAGCACTTGCTTATGCAAATGTCCGAGCGACGATCATTTCAGTCAGCAATCTAATGATCTCGGCGCTTTTGACAACTGCTTCTTTTTTGATCGGAGCGCTAGGTGAAAAAATAGCTTTAGTCAATATAGTTGGCTGTTTGAATGTTTTTTTACTAGCTAGTGCTTTGCTCAGTTTTTATCTTTATCAAAAGCTTGCGTAAATTTTAGCTATTGACAAAATAAAATAGAAATTGTATTGTTTAAATGGTAATTATTACTATTTAAACAGGAGGAAAGTGATGGCTAAAAAATCAAAGATCGCAAAAGCTAAAAAACAAGCTGAAATGATCGAAAAATATGCTGTTTTACGACGTGAATTAAGACAAGCAAAGGATTGGGAGGCTTTAGCAAAATTGCCTCGGGATTCGAGTCCAACACGTTACCATAATCGTGATCAGATCGACGGGCGCCCACATGGATATATGCGCAAATTCAAAATGTCACGCTTGAATTTCCGCAAGCTTGCGCATCAAGGCTTGATCCCAGGGGTCAAAAAAGCTAGTTGGTAGTTAAGCAAAAAGTTACGGTCTGTTTTGATTTGGTGGTAGAGTAATAGATAGAAGCGCTATAAAAAGATAGCGTTTTGATAAAGATGATATCAGATCAGAAAGAAAAAAGTAGAGTAGATTCATCACTTTTAAAAATAACGAAGGAGAAGCTATCTTTCTTTCTGAAGAAAGCACAGATCTTTAGTGCTAAACTCTACCATTTGATAGCAGATAAAGCTAATGGAGATCACATTTCACGGAGTTGCTAGTCAAACAGAGAAAATGCCACCTAAAGTAGGTGAATTTTTGCCAGAGTTTAAGGTTTTAGCTCCCAATAAGACTTTGTCCACTAAAGAGCTATTGACTAAACCAAGTTTGATCAGTGTCGTGCCAGATATCGATACCAGAGTTTGTAGCCTTTCAACTAAGCATTTCAACCAAGAAGTCGACAAGTATCAAGGATTCAATTTTTACACGATCTCGACAAATACTTTAGCTGAACAAGCCAATTGGTGTGCGACTGAAGGTGTTGAAAAAATGCAACTTCTTTCCGATGTACAAGCTGAATTTGGAAAGGCGTTAGGGTTGTATGTTGCTGACAAAAAGATCGATGCTCGGAGTATTTGGGTCGTTGCTGAAAATGGAGAGATCTTATATCAAGAACTGATCAAAGAACAAACTAATGAACCTGATTATAAAACAGCGTTAGGCTTTTTAGAGCATTTAGAAAATAATCGTTGAGATGTGCTTGACTTTAACTTGGTTTGATATTATTCTGAATAGTAGAATATCAGACCGGTCTAAAGAGAAAAGTAGGTCAGGGAAACTGCTTAGAGAGCGGAGTTAGCTGCAAGATCCGCCAGTGGAACTGACTAAAAGACAACTCTTGAGGTGTATGTGAGAACATGCCGCGTAATGGTGCGTTATCCATAGAAAAAATAAAGGTGGTACCGCGCCGTTTTTGCGCCCTTGTTGGATTTTATTCAGCAAGGGTTTTTCTTTTGACCGATTTCTGAAAAGCTCAGCGACTAGAAAGTTAAAAATGTAGGGGAGCGAGCAGAGAAATCAAATGAAAGGATATATATCTTTCAAGATCATTAATGATCTACTACATTTTATATGGTGTGATTATGAAATACCAACGTCCAAAGGGAACTTTTGATATTTTGCCAGAAGATTCGGCTAAATGGCAATATGTTGAAAAAAAAGCCCGCGAATTATTTAAAAAGTACCGCTATCAAGAAATGCGGACGCCAATTTTTGAAAGTTTTGAGGTCTTTTCTAGAACTTCAGGTGAAACGTCAGATATCGTCACAAAAGAGATGTATGACTTCTATGATAAAGGTGACCGGCATATTACACTTCGACCTGAGGGAACAGCAGGGGTCGTTCGGAGTTTTGTTGAAAACAAACTTTATGGACCAGAATTCCAAAAACCTGTCAAAACATATTATATGGGGCCGATGTTTCGGTATGAACGTCCTCAAGCTGGGCGTCTCCGTGAATTTCATCAGATCGGAGTCGAAGCTTTTGGCGTCGATAGTCCTACATTAGATGTTGAAGTTATCGCAATGGCGATCGATCTTTTGCAAAATTTTGGGCTCAAGAGTTTGAAACTAGCACTCAATACTTTAGGTGATAATGAATCTCGAACAAACTATCGGCAAGCTCTGATCGATTATTTAGAGCCCTATGAAGACCAACTTTCAGCTGATTCAAAAGAACGTCTGCACAAAAATCCGCTTCGGGTCTTAGATAGTAAAGATCAAACTGATCAAAAGATCGTAGCAGATGCACCATCGATCTTAGATCATTTAACACCAGCAGCTAAAGAGCATTTTGAAACAGTTAAAAGTTTGCTTGATGCTTTAGGGATCGAATATGTCGTCGATCCTAATATGGTTCGCGGTCTAGATTACTATAATCATACGATCTTTGAAATAATGAGTGATTCAAAGGCTTTTGGTGGTAAGTGGACGACAGTCTGTGCAGGTGGTCGTTATAATGGCTTAGTCGAACAACTTGGAGGCCCAGAAACGCCAGGGATCGGTTTTGGGCTAGGGATCGAACGTTTACTTTTAGTTTTAGAAGCAGAAACAGATCAGCTTGACTTAAGTGATCCACTTGATGTTTATATCGTTTCGATCGGCGAAAAAGTTAATGCTGAAGCTTTGAAATTAGTACAAGCTTTACGTCATCAAGGTTTTAGTGCGGAAAGAGACTATCTCGCTCGAAAACCAAAGGGTCAATTTAAGACGGCAAGTCGCTTGAATGCGCGGTATACGTTGACGCTTGGAGAAACTGAATTAGAAGCAAGACAAGCCAATTTAAAAAATATGGCAACAGGAGAAGAGACCAGTGTTGCTCTAGCTGCGATCTATGGCGATTTTGCGACAGTTTTGAGTAAAGGGGAATAAAGAATATTATGGAACGGACAACATATGCAGGTCTAGTTGATGAAAAATATTTAGGCCAAACAGTAACTTTAAAAGGTTGGGTCCAAAAGCGACGTGACCTTGGTAATTTGATCTTTGTCGATCTTCGCGACCGTGAAGGGATCGTGCAATTAGTTTTTAGTCAAGAATTTAGTGAAGAAGCTCTTAAAGTAGCGGAAAATATTCGTAGTGAATATGTGATCGAGATCACAGGAAAAGTCGTCAAACGAGCTAATGCCAATCCTAATATGAAGACTGGGAAAGTTGAGATCGAAGTGCAAACGATCAAAGTCTTGAATGAAGCTAAAACGACTCCATTTGATATTGCGGATGACATCAATGCTTCAGATGATCTCCGATTGCAGTATCGTTATCTAGATCTCAGAAGACCTGAAATGTTACGGGCTTTGAAGATCAGAAATCGAATCACCCAAACAGTTCATCGTTATTTAGATGAAAATGATTTCTTAGATATCGAAACCCCTTATTTGACACGTTCGACACCTGAAGGAGCGCGAGACTACTTAGTGCCATCACGTGTTTACCCTGGACATTTTTATGCTTTACCACAATCACCACAGCTCTTCAAACAGTTGTTGATGGGGGCTGGCTTTGACCGGTACTACCAGATCGCACGTTGTTTCCGTGATGAAGATCTTCGGGGCGATCGCCAACCAGAATTTACGCAGATCGATATGGAAATGTCTTTCATGACAGCCGAAGAGATCCAAAAAATGACAGAAGGTCTATTAAAAGCGATCATGAAAGAAACTTTAGGGATCGAATTGCAAACTCCGATCCAAAAGATAACTTGGGATGAAGCGATGGATCGTTTTGGTTCAGATAAACCAGATATTCGTTTTGGGATGGAATTGACGGATATGGCTACGGCCGTTAAAGGCGCTGGGTTTAAAGTTTTTGATGCAACTTTAGAAAATGGTGGTCAAGTCAAAGCGATCACAGTACCAGGTGGAGCAGATAAGTATTCACGCAAGCATATCGATGAAAAACAAGAATACATCAAACGCTTTGGTGCTAAAGGTCTTGCTTGGCTCAAAGTCAGCGAAGAAGGTCTGACTGGACCGATCGCCAAGTTCTTAAAGGAACGTGAAGCACAGATCTTAGAGGCAACAGGCGCTAAAGTTGGTGATCTGATCTTATTTGTTGCTGATACACGTAAAGTTGTCGCTGATGCTTTAGGTTATTTACGGGTTGCGATCGCTAAAGAATTAGATCTGATCGATCGTTCGCAATTTGCCTTTGTTTGGGTCGTTGACTGGCCACTCTTTGAATATAGTGAAGAATTTGAACGCTATATTGCAGCTCACCATCCATTTACGATGCCAAATGAAGAAGACCTAGAGTTATTGACGACCGATCCACATAAATGCCATGCCCAAAGTTACGATATCGTTTTGAATGGGTATGAATTAGGCGGGGGCTCGATCCGTATCCACCAACGTAAAGTACAAGAAGAGATGTTCAAAGCGTTAGGATTTACCGAAGAAAGTGCTAAAGAACAGTTCGGGTGGTTCATGGATGCACTTGATTTTGGTTTCCCACCACATGGCGGATTAGCGCTTGGCTTAGATCGTTTTGCGATGTTACTTGCAGGTAAAGATAATATTCGGGAAGTGATCGCCTTTCCAAAGAACTCGAAAGCTTCTGAACCTTTGACACACGCACCAAGTGTTGTGGCACCAAAACAATTGGATGAATTATATTTGAAGACAGAAGTGCCTGAAAATAAGGAATAGTTTATTGATCGATAGTCTATTTATGTGAAATTTTTTTCATATAAATAGGCTATTTTTCATTTGAAAAATAGTTTGTTCTAGTGATAAAGTGCGGTATATTAGTATAGAGAAGTAAGAGAATCGCTCAAAGTTTTGATGTGCTTTTTAAGCCATTGAATTAAGGAAGGAACTACATATCTATGGATGAACTACAGAAGATCTGGAAGCGACATATTTATATCGCTAAAGCCTCAACTGCTTTTATGTATGGTGTTTTAGTTTCAGTTGCATTGAACTTTTTTTGGGAACCAGGACATATTTATTCTTCAGGAATAACGGGACTAGCTCAGTTATTGACTACTTTAAGCGCTAATTGGCCAGTACCATTGTCAACTGCGCTTTTGATCTTTGTTTTGAATGTGCCATTATTTATTTTAGCTTGGTTCCAGATCGGCCATCGCTTTACGATCTTTACGATCATTGCTGTTTTTTGTTCTTCATTGATGATCAAAGCGATCCAACCGCTCCCGTTGACGACTGATCCGATCATTTGTGCGATCTTTGGCGCGGCGATCAATGGTTTTGGGACAGGGCTAGCTTTAAAAAATGGGATCTCGACAGGGGGCTTAGATATTTTAGGGCTGACGATCAGAAAGCATACTGGTAAAAGTGTGGGGACGATCAATATCATTTTCAATGCTTTTATCGTCTTAGCGGCTGGTGCAGTTTACGGTTGGCCTTATGCTTTTTATTCAGCTTTAGGGATCATCGTCAATGCGCGCGTCATGGATATGGTCTATACTAAACAACAGAAGATGCAAGTTATGATCGTAACAAGTAAACCTAAAAGTGTGATCGATTGCATTCAAAATCATATGCGCCGTGGGATCACGATCGTGCATGGTGTCGAAGGGGCTTATAAACACGATAAAAAAACGATCTTGTTTACGGTCATTTCGCGGTATGAACAACCTGAACTTCGTAAAGCTATGCGGGAATCAGATCCACACGCATTTGTTAGCATTGCTGAGAATGTGCATATTATGGGACATTTTTATGAGCCTAAGCCGTAAGGAAAGGAAAATAACATGGAAAAATATGTTATCTCGATGTATGACAAGGGGCAAAATGAAGCTGGCCCTAAAGCTAAAGTTGACGTTGAAGACATTTTAGCTGCTCAAGGTTTCAAACGTCTTAATTTTTATTTTTCAGGAGCTCGGAAAGCTAAAGTGATCAGTCTGAGACAAAGAGTCTGGGATATTCCGCAAAAGATCAAAAAGATCCAGCCTGAATTAGTTATTTTTCAATATCCAACTTTTGATCAAATGACTGATCGTGCGATCTTAAAAGCATTACGCCGTTATACGAAGGCTAAGATCGTTTTTTTGATCCATGATGTCGAAAGCTTGAGAACTCGGCGAGCTGATCGTCTTTATCAACAAACTGAGCTCGATTTTTTAGCCCAAGGTGATGGCTTGATCGTGCACAATGAAAAAATGAAGCAATGGTTTAAAGAACATAAAATAGCCAAACCTTTAGTTTCGCTTGAGATCTTTGACTATTTAAATCCAGTTGCGTTGCCAAAAGAGCATCATTTTGAAAGGACGCTTTGCTACGCCGGTAATCTTCAAAAGGCTGATTTTTTGCAAAAATTGAGCTTGACGCATAAAATGAGTTTATTTGGACCTAATCCAAAAGATCACTATCCGACTGCACTTAGCTATGAAGGTTCTTTTGCACCAGATGAATTACCTAAAAAGTTAACGCAAGATCTTGGCTTGATCTGGGACGGGACGAGCTTAGAGCGGTGCGATGGTGTCTATGGTGAGTATTTAAAATATAATGATCCGCATAAAGCATCACTTTACTTGAGTTCGGGTCTTCCAGTGATCATTTGGCAAGAAGCTGCTTTGGCTGATTTTGTCGCTCAAAATAAAGTCGGTCTGTGTGTTGCCGACCTGACTGAATTAGATGAACGTTTAACTGGATTAGAACAAGCTGAATATGAACAGATGTGGCACAATACACAATTGATCGCACAAAAAATGCGGCAAGGAGAGTATTTGAAAACGGCCGTGCAAAAGATCTGTGAACAAATCGAGGTGAAGATATGATCGAAAAAAAGATCCATTATTGTTGGTTTGGTGATAAACCACTCCCTAAAGAATATCAAGATTATATCGCAGGATGGAAAAGACTTTGTCCTGATTATGAAGTCATTGAATGGAATGAAAAAAATTACGATGTGACAAAAGTCCCGTATATGGCGCAAGCAGCCAAAGCAGGAAAATGGAGTTTTGTCTCTGATTACTTAGGTTTTGATGTTGTTTATGAGTATGGGGGGATCTATTTAGATACTGATGTTGAATTAGTTCGTTCTCTAGATCCAGTTTTAGATAATGAAGCTTTCTTTGCGATCGAAGAAAATGAGGCTGGTCTAGAAGTTGCTCCTGGGCTAGGTTTTGGGGCAAGAGCTAAACATCCACTGTTGAAAAAGTTGCGCGATATGTACTTAGATGTCGATTTTATCACTCCAGATGGTAGTTTGAATATGCTTGCCGTCCCAGTTTATACGACAAAAGAATTAGAAAAGCTTGGGTATGAACGTAAAAATGAGTTACAAAAGTTAGATGATGTCGTTATTTATCCAACAAAATATTTTGCACCAATGGATTTTTTGACAGGAGAGATCGTGATCACAGAACAAACTTTGAGCATTCACCATTATAGTGCTTTGTGGCAAAGTCAAACGAATTTAAAACATATCCAAACGATCAGAAAGATCAACCGAACTTTTGGAAAAAAATTCGGAATGAAGATCAATTTAGGTTTTCGGGCATACTGGGCACTTGAAAGGCGGGCTAAAAAATTGATAGGTAGGGATGAACAATGAAAAAGATCAGTGTCATTGTACCTGTTTATAATGTTTCAGCTTATTTACCCCGTTGCTTAGAAAGTTTAGTGGCACAAACTTTGACAGAATATGAAGTGATCTTAGTTAATGACGGTAGCACCGATGCTTCAGGTGAGATCTGTCAAACATATGCTGACAAATATCCAGCGTTGATCCAATATTATGAAAAGGAAAATGGTGGTTTGTCAGACGCTAGAAATTACGGTTTACCTTATGCTACTGGACAATATATTTTGTTTATCGATTCAGATGACTATGTTGAACCTGAAATGTTAGCGCGAATGTACGCTAAAAGTCAAGCCGGGCAAAAAAAGATCGTTGAGTGTAATTTTTTTTGGGAATATGAGACAAAGAAACGAGCTGATATCATTAAAAGTTATGCCTCACTCAAAGATTATTTAGTTAAAGGACGCGTTGTAGCCTGGAACAAACTTTATTTACGTGACTGGCTCTTAGCAACAAAAGTCAAATTTCCAGTTGGCCTCTTATATGAAGACCAAGAGTTTTTCTTTAAGTTAGTGACTTATTTGACAGATATTACAGAAGTTGCGCTCGATCCAGTCTGTGAAGTCCATTATATCCAGCGAGGAGATTCGATCTCGTATCGAGAAACGACACGAGTTCAAGAGATCTTTACGATCTATGCCGATATTTTGTCTTTTTATGAGCAACGAGGGTGTTTAGCAAAATATCGATCTGAATTGGAGTATCGTTTTAGCCGAAATTTATTAGGCAATGTTTTAGTACGTAAAGTTTTAAAGATCAAGGATAAAGCTTTACGCCGTCAACTTCTTGATCAGATCAAGCAAACTTTACGGCATGATTTTCCTAATTATAAACACAATCCGTACTTAAAAACGCGTAGTAAAGTCAATTTATATTTGCGGGTCGTTGATCCGCTGTTGTTTAAGTTATTTTATATTATCTGATATGAGGTGAGAAAATGTTGATCGGTTCACATGTAGGGATGAAAGGTAAAGAGATGCTACTTGGTGCTGCTAAAGAGGCGGCAAGCTATCAAGCATCGACATTTATGATCTATACTGGCGCTCCCCAAAATACGCGAAGAAAGGCGATCGCAGAGTTAAATATCCCAGCTGGCAAAGAATATATGGCAGAGCATGGCTTAAGTCAGATCGTTGTGCATGCACCGTATATCGTCAATTTAGCTAATACAAAAAAACCAGGAAATTTTGATTTTGCCGTCCAATTTTTAAGAGAAGAAGTTGAACGTGCTGAAGCTTTAGGAGCAACGCAAATGACACTTCATCCTGGAGCGCATGTAGGTCTAGGTGCTGATGAAGGGATCAAAAATATCGCACGGGGCTTAAATGAAGTGATCAAACCAGACCAAAAGATCCAGATCGCTTTAGAAACGATGGCTGGCAAGGGGACTGAAGTCGGGCGTAGTTTTGAAGAATTAGCACAGATCATCGAATTAGTCGAACATGACGATAAAGTTTCGGTAACTTTTGATACATGCCATACAAATGACGCTGGTTATGATATCAAAAATGATTTTGATGGTGTGCTAGCTGAATTTGATAAGATCATTGGCTTAGAAAGATTGCAAGTGATCCATTTGAACGATTCCCAAAATGAGCGGGGAAGTCATAAAGATCGGCATGCTAATCTAGGGTTTGGGACGATCGGTTTTGCTGCCCTTGAAAGGGTCGCGCAAAAAGAAGAATTCAAAGAGATCGCTAAGATCCTTGAAACGCCGTATGTTGGTCCAGATAAAAATGATCGTTATGCACCATATGCTTATGAGCTAGCTATGTTACGGGCAGGCGAATTTGATCCTGATCTGCTAGATAAAGTTTATGCGACTAAAGGGAAATTAAGTTAAAAATAAAAAGTAGCCCTCTTAAGTTGAGCAATGAAGCGACTTTTGATATGATTCCCCTAGAGTGGACACGGAAATAATAAAGATTCTGTGATCACTCTAGGGGGATTTTTTATGTCTAGAAGAACTACTAAACATACACTTGAAGAAAGATACCAGGCAGTCTCCGAGTATCTTAGTGGACAATATAGTAAGTACTTTATCTGCCGGAAATATACCATTTCTAAAAATACATTTGATAATTGGATCAGAAAATACAAAGCTGGCGGTTTAGATGGCTTAAAAGAGTCTAGAACCTGGAAAGAATATTCAGTTGAATTAAAAACAACTGCGGTTCTAGAATATTTAGAAAATGGACGTTCACCAAAGAAAATTTGTGATAAATACAATATTTCGAGTGTTTCGGTTTTACGTAAATGGATCAACTTGTATACTAATGGAAAAGGCTTTAAAGCTACCATTGGAGGTCGTAATAGAATGAAACATGGACGTAAAACTACTTTTAAGGAACGGCTCGAAATAGTTCAGTATACACTTGCTAATAATAAGAATTATCACAAAGCGATCGATAAATATAATGTTTCTTATTCCCAAGTCTATAATTGGGTCAAAAAGTTTGAAGTAGATGGCGAAAAGGCATTATACGATAATCGTGGTAAAACAGTTAAAGATCGTGATTATAAGACTCTTTCTGAAACTGAGCGTCTCAAGCTTGAGATCCTACGTTTGAAAGAACGTAATAAATATCTAGAAGCAGAAAATATCGTTTTAAAAAAATTGGACGAACTCGAAAGGAGGAGATAAGCTTTATACCTAAAAATCTGCGTTTTAAAGCTATTCAGGAAGTTCTTAAAGAGTTTCCACAAATTGAACTCTGGATCCTTTGTGCGATCTTAAATGTATCGCGCTCAGGGTATTATCGTTATTTAACTGCTCCAAAATCACAATGTACTTTGGAAAATGAATGGTTAAGTGAGATCATAAAAAAAGAATTTCATGCTTTAAATGGAATTTACGGTTCTAGAAGAATGACTCTTCTTATCAATCGAAAGTATCAAAAACAATATAACTTCAAACGTATTCGTCGCTTAATGAGAGTCCTTGGTTTATATTCAGTAATTCGTCGCAAACGCCGAGGTTGTACTCGTTCAGAACATTTAAACTACGAAGAAAATACTTTAGGTCGTGATTTTTCCGCTACTAGACCTAATCAAAAGTGGGTGACTGATGTCACTTATTTAGAATATGGCTTAGGACAAAAAGCTTATTTAAGTGCGATCAAAGATCTATACGATGGATCTATCATAAGTTTTGAAATTAGTAAAAGAAATGATAATCGGCTTGTCATGAAGACTTTAGAAAAAGCATTCACGCATTTAAATGAAGCTAATCTACTTCTTCACAGTGATCGTGGATTTCAATATACTTCAAAGGAATATCTTCGGTTGACCTCAAGGCATGGTGTTACAAGAAGTATGTCTCGAGTGGGGAAATGTATCGATAACGCACCAATGGAAAGTTTTTGGAGTCATTTCAAGACAGAATGTTATTATTGGCTAAAATGTGAAACATATGGAGAACTTGTAGAAATGATCGAAAACTATATCAAGTTCTACAATACCCAACGTTACCAAATAAAACTAAACAGCCTGACTCCAGAAGAATACCGGAATCAGGCTGCCTAGAATTTTAATTATTTAGTTGTTCACTTGACGGGTCTCAGATCAACTTGAGAGGGCTACTTTTTAGTGATATTATTTTTTGGCGTTATTGTCTAAACTTTCGGTGATGATCGTTGCTGTTTCTTCGATCGATTTGTGTGCAACGTTGATCACTGGACAACCTAGTTTTTTATAAAGTTCATTGGCAAAGCGTAACTCGCTTTCGATGTTATCGATATTTGAGTAGTGTGTATCTGGATCAAGTCCGTAAGAGATCATGCGTTCACGTCTGATACCGTTCAAGATCTCAGGATCATTTGTTAGTCCAAAGATCTTATTTGGATCGACTTTATAGATCTCTTGTGGGATCTGAGCTTTAGGAACGAGTGGTAAATTAGCGACTTTGTAACCGCGGTTAGCTAGGAAAAGCGAAAGTGGCGTCTTAGAAGTACGCGAGATCCCTAATAAAACTAGGTCAGCTTTTAAGAAGCCGGCTGGGTCTTTACCATCGTCGTATGTGACAGCGAATTCTAAAGCTTCGATCCGATTGAAATATTCTTTGTCAGTATTGTGATTGATCCCGGCTTTTTGCAGTGGTTTTTGCCCTGTTTTTTGCGAAAGCTCAGTCAGAGCTTGGCTCAAAGCATCGATCACGATCAGTCCGTTATCTTTACAAAAATTATTCGCAAAATTTGATAACTCGGGATCGACAAAAGTATGAAAGATCGTAGCATCTTCACGCTTAGCACGATTTAAGATCCCAGTCAAGATCGAGACTGTCTTGATCAATGGAAAACGTTGGATCTTAAAATCGGTTTGTGGGAATTGGACGGCGGCTGCTTGAGCAAGTGCATAACTTGTTTCCCCTAATGAATCTGAGATAGCATAAATATTGGCCTTATTTGACATAGATGATGATCGCTATATAAATGTGCTGATGAAAATATATAGCTACTCCTTTCTAGATATTCTAGCTTTCCGGCTGCGACCACAGAGCACATTTTACTTTTCACATGATCGAGATAGGTGTAGGAAAATGAAAGCTATTTCTGAGTCAATTATATTACAGATCTTGTTTCTGAGACAAACGATACAGAGTACTTTATGTCTACTTAAAGAATTGTGTGAAAGTTGATAAAGTTTGTTGACGAGATCTTTAAATTTAGTTTATAATAGAAAGGAACTGTTGAAGTTTGTTGTACTACAATTAAGACGGTTACATTTAAGCTCGGAGGGAGGGAAACAACCATGTCAAAGACAGTCGTTCGTAAAAACGAATCTCTTGATGACGCTCTTCGTCGCTTCAAACGTTCCGTTTCAAAAACAGGTACTTTGCAAGAATATCGGAAACGTGAATTCTACGAGAAGCCAAGTGTAAAACGTAAGAAAAAATCCGAAGCAGCAAGAAAGCGCAAAAATAAGCGTCGTTTCTAGTTTCTAGAGGAGGCAAATGTGATGAGTTTGTTAGATTCATTACAAAAAGACATGGTAGCTGCGATGAAAGCTAAGGACAAAGACCGTTTAGGCACTGTTCGAATGCTTAAAGCTGCAGTTACTAATGAGCAGATCAACGTTGGACATGACCTGACCTCTGATGAAGAGATCAGCGTGTTATCTCGTGAGTTGAAGCAACGGAAGGATTCTTTAGAAGAATTCAAAGCTGCCGGACGTAGCGAAGCTGTCCAAAAACTCGAAGAAGAAATCAAGGTTGTTGAAAGCTATTTGCCAAAACAACTCAGTGCTGATGAAGTAAAGACCGTAGTTGAAGAAACGATCGAACAGGTCAAAGCGACATCAAAAGCTGACTTCGGTAAGGTAATGGGGGCAGTGATGCCAAAATTAAAAGGTAAAGCTGACGGTAAACTCGTCAACTCTACTGTAATGTCATTGCTTAACAAGTAAACAAAAAAGTCGAGATCTTGATCTCGGCTTTTTTGTCGTTTCCTTGCGATATTTGCTTATCCTATTGATTACAAGTATAATTGGGGTATATCAAAGCGGATACGAAGCTAGGTACCTAGTATTTAGAAGTTAGGTCGTTGACTATGACTGTTTTTGATATTTAAAGGAAAGTTTAGATGTGAAATAAATATCAAAGTTCAGAGTAGTCCATATGTTAATGTGTGATTTTAGTCACAAGTAAATGCTTCGCTAGGTACTACTATTTATTATCCATTATATGAGAAAAATCGAGAAAGGAAAGCTATCTAACTTTCGCGTTCCTTGAGAGATAGTTAGGGACGCTCACATTTTAAATAGCGATAAATAGGCGGTTGAACGAAGAAAAGTTGATCGAAAAAGAATATATCGTAAATGATTCACAGTTACAGATCTCACTTGCAGGGATCAATGATAGCCATCTTAAATTACTGGAAGAAGGTCTAGACGTTGTATTGAAGCCTTTTGGTGGTGTGATCAAGATCACAGGACAAGCAGAAAATGTTAATGATGCTTATGCGATCTTACAAGAATTGACCGCACTTTTACGTAAAAATATCACGATCAGCGGACCAGATATCGTTTCAGCCTTAAAGATGGCTGAACGAGGAACGTTAGAATATTTCAAAGATCTTTATACAGAAGAACTACTAAAAGATCGTCGGGGACGTGTGATCCGCGTCAAAAATTATGGACAAAGACAATATGTGCAAGAGATCAAACATAAAGATCTAGTTTTTGGGATCGGACCAGCCGGAACGGGGAAAACTTATTTAGCTGTCGTGATGGCGGTGGCTGCTTTAAAACGCCGAGAAGTCGAGCGCTTGATCTTGACTCGCCCAGCAGTTGAAGCGGGTGAATCACTAGGTTTTTTGCCTGGTGATCTCAAAGAAAAAGTCGACCCTTATTTACGTCCGATCTATGATGCGTTAAATTCGATCTTAGGGGCTGAACATGTTGAACGTTTGATCGAACGAGGTGTGATCGAGATCGCACCACTAGCTTATATGCGTGGAAGAACATTAGATAATGCATTTGTGATCTTAGATGAAGCTCAAAATACGACTAGGGCACAAATGAAAATGTTCTTGACGCGGCTTGGCTTTGGTTCGAAGATGGTCGTAAACGGTGACCGTTCGCAGATCGATCTGCCACGTGGACATCAACAAAGTGGGCTTGTCGATGCAGAGAAGATCTTAAAAGGGTTACCCCAGATCGGTTTTGTCAATTTTGATGCAGCTGATGTAGTTCGACATCCGGTCGTTTCTGAGATCATCAAAGCCTATGATGCACAAAATAAACAAACAGAAAATGAGGAATAACGATGGATTTGGAAGTTTACGACAATACTAAGCAAGCGCCTGAGGCATGGCTTGAATTGATCAAAGATATTTTAAATTATGCTGGTGCTTACATTGATCTGCCTGAAAATACAGAAATGTCGGTCACTTTGATGGATGATGAAGAGATCCATCAGATCAATAAAAAATATCGTGGCGTTGATAAACCGACAGATGTGATCAGTTTTGCGATCGAAGAAGAAGATCCTGAAGAACTCCCGATCATCATGCCAGATGATCCAGAATTTGAATTACCTAAAAATATCGGTGATATCATGGTCTCTTTAGACAAAGTTGCTGAACAAGCTGAGTATTTAGGGCATTCAAAAGAACGTGAGTTAGGTTTTTTAGTTGTTCATGGTTTTTTACATCTCAACGGCTACGACCACATGAAAGCAGAAGATGAACAGGAGATGTTTGGTCTGCAACGTGAGATCTTAGATGCGTATGGGCTTAAGAGATAAAAGACGCCAACCAGTAAATGGTTGGAAGAATCGACATTTTTTTCAGTCGCTGTATTTTGCTCTCGTCGGTTTGAAAACTGCTTATCGGGAAGAAAGAAATCTGCGGTTTCATGTAAGTGCCATAACTTTGGTCGTAGTTATGGGTTTTTTGTTACATGTTTCGATCGGTGAGTGGCTGTGGTTAGCTTTGTGTGTTTTCTTAGTTATTTCAAGTGAAGTTTGGAATTCGGCGATCGAAAATGTTGTCGATCTAGCAACGAACTATAAGCGCCACCCCTTAGCAAAAAAGGCTAAAGACATGGCGGCTGCGGCTGTTTTATTAGCAGCTATCTTTTCGCTTATCGTAGCTTCACTGATCTTTTTGCCAAAAATATGGCATTTATTTAGTTGATTTGTTTGTAAGAGAGGTAATTATTTTGAAGGAAAATTTTCATTCAGGTTTCGTAGCGATCGTTGGACGTCCTAATGTTGGTAAATCAACATTTTTAAATAATGTTGTTGGTCAAAAGATCGCGATCATGAGCGATAAAGCACAAACGACAAGAAATAAGATCCAAGGTATCTATACAACAGATGAAGCTCAGATCGTCTTCATCGATACTCCAGGGATCCATAAACCACATAGTCGTTTAGGTGATTTCATGGTCCAATCTGCACTTTCGACTTTAAATGAAGTTGATGCAGTGCTTTTTATGGTCAATGCCGAACAAAAGCGTGGACGGGGTGATGACTTTATCATCGAACGCTTGAAAAAAGTCAAAAAACCGATCTATTTAGTGATCAATAAGATCGATAAGATCCACCCTGATCATCTTTTAGAAGTTATGGATGATTATCGTGAGACGCTCGACTATAAAGAAGTTTTTCCGATCTCAGCGTTAAATGGAAATAACTGTGCCGAACTTGTCCAAGATCTAGTCAAAGATCTGCCAGAAGGGCCACAATACTATCCAGAAGATCAAGTGACTGATCACCCTGAACGTTTTATCATTGGAGAATTGATCCGCGAAAAAGTCTTACAACTAACACGCGAAGAGATCCCACATTCAGTCGCTGTTGTTGTTGATCGGATCAAACGTGAAGATGATGAAAAAGTTTTGATCCAAGCAACGATCGTTGTTGAACGTGCTAGTCAAAAAGGGATCATCATTGGTAAAGGTGGTAAAATGCTAAAAGAGATCGGTACGCGAGCGCGCAAAGAGATCGAGTTTATGCTAGGTGATAAAGTCTTTTTAGAACTTTGGGTCAAGGTCCAACCAAATTGGAAAGATCGTCAAGTTGACCTCAAAGCGTTTGGTTATCGTCAAGATGATTATTAAGTAGATAATTGAGTGATGAAGGGTCTAAGGTCATAATGATCTGACCCTTTTTTAGTGAAAGGAAAAAGCATGGTAGTTAAGCAAGGCGCAGAATTTTATGGGATCGTTGTTTCACGGCGTGATTACCGCGAGCGTGACATGTTGGTCCAGATCTTAACAGATAAATATGGCTTCAAAACTTTTTTTGTCCGTGGTGTCAGAAAACGAGGTTTTAAATTAGGGGCTGCGATCTTACCATTTACTCATGGGACCTATTTGGGCACGATCAATGACGCTGGGCTCTCTTTTATCACTGCGACACGTGAGATACAGCAATACTTAGCCCTCACGCAAGATATCGAATTGAATGCTTATGCAGCGTATCTACTGAGCTTAGCCCAAAAAGCTCTTAGTGAAAGACAGCTCGTTTTTGGTGGGTGGTTTTTAAAATTGCGACAAGCTTTAGAATTGATCGATGCGCACTTTGATCCTGCGATCATCACTAATATCATCGAGATCCAACTGATGACAGAATTTGGAGTGCGTCCACATTTAGAAGATTGTGTGGTCTGCCAACGTTCAGATGGACCCTTTGATTATTCAGAAAACTATGGTGGACTCTTATGCCAAAAACATTTTCATTTGGATCCGCACCGTTTACATTTAGATCAAAGGACAATCTACTACTTGCGTTTGTTTTCAGTCGTTGATTTGAGTAAGTTGAGCTCGATCAAAGTCAGACCCGAAACAAAAACGATGTTACGTAAAACACTTGATGAGATCTATCAAAGTCAAGTAGGGATCTATGTTCCGGCTAAAAAATTTTTAGATCAAATGGCTGATTGGGACCTTGGAAAAAATAAACCTTGACAAATTTTTGAGGGTCAACTATCCTAAGATTATTGATAGAGTAGATGTTGATGAAAGAGGGCTGTCTCAAAGGTGACTGTAGCGAGTCTGGTATGGTGAGAGCAGATAGTTGCTAGAGATGTAGTTGGCACTTTCGGAGTCTAAACGAATTAAGTTGCTAGTCTAACTAGAAGTAGGGTGGAACCGCGATCAGCGAAAGATCGTCCCTATGTAGCCAAAGGCGCTACATAGGGGCGTTTTTTCTCTTCTTTGGCTTATTTTTGCAAAAAAGTTCAAAGCTAGTTAGAAGTTGTGTGCTAGTTGTTGTTTTGAACTAAGCTTTTGAGATTTAAAATTAAGAAAGGAAACTACTGATATTTCTATTTACACACAATCAGTAGAAGGTCGAGTTTATGGCAGATAAATTAGCGATGCAAGATATCATTTTGACGTTACAACAATTTTGGGCACGTCAAGGTTGTATGTTGATGCAAGCATATGACACAGAAAAAGGGGCCGGAACGATGAGCCCATATACATTTCTACGGGCGATCGGGCCTGAACCATGGAATGTAGCTTATGTTGAACCTTCCAGACGTCCTGCTGATGGTCGTTATGGCGAAAATCCCAACCGCTTATACCAGCATCATCAATTCCAAGTGATCATGAAACCTTCGCCAGAAAATATCCAAGAACTTTATTTAGATAGTTTACGTGCTTTAGGGATCGATCCGCTAGAACATGATATTCGCTTTGTTGAAGATAACTGGGAAAACCCTTCGATGGGGTGTGCTGGTGTTGGCTGGGAAGTTTGGCTCGATGGAATGGAGATCACCCAGTTCACGTATTTCCAACAAGTTGGTGGCCTTGAAGTCAAACCGGTTGCAGTTGAAGTAACTTATGGACTTGAGCGCCTTTCTTCGTATATCCAAGATGTTAATTCAGTTTTTGAACTTGAATGGGCTGATGGTGTAAAATATGGCGATATTTTCAAAGAACCTGAGTACGAACATTCTAAATATTCCTTTGAGGAAAGTGATCAAGAAATGTTACTTACGCTCTTTGATACGTATGAAGCAGAAGCTAAAAAACAGATCGAAAAAGGACTTGTCCATCCAGCGTATGATTATATTTTAAAATGCAGCCATACATTTAATTTATTAGATGCTCGCGGGGCTGTTTCAGTGACAGAACGTGCTGGCTATCTTTCACGGATCCGTAACATGGCACGTTCAGTAGCACGTGCATTTGTGGCCGAACGTAAAAAATTAGGCTATCCATTGTTGAAAGATGAAAAATTACGTCAAAAACTGCTAGAGGAGGAAAAATAATGGCACATACATTTTTATTAGAGATCGGACTTGAGGAGATCCCTGCGCATGTTGTGACACCTAGCAGTCAACAACTAGTTCAAAAAGTCAAAAACTTTTTAGAAGCTGAACGTTTGAGTTTTGAAGAGATCAAAGCTTATTCGACTCCAAGAAGATTAGCGATCAAAGTGTTCGGTCTTGCAGACAAACAAGCCGATATCGAAGAGGAAGCTAAAGGTCCAGCTAAAAAGATCGCGCTTGATGCAGAAGGCAATTGGTCCAAAGCTGCGCAAGGATTTTCGCGTGGTCAAGGCTGTACGCCAGATGACATCTTTTTTAAGGAATTAAAAGGAGTCGAATATGCATATGTTAAGAAATTTATTCCTGGCCGTCTAGCTAAGGAAGTTTTAGCTGACTTAAAAGCTGTCGTGATGGATCTTAAATTTCCAACGATGATGCGTTGGGCGGATAATGACTTTGAGTATGTGCGTCCGATCAAGTGGCTCGTTGCTTTACTTGATGATGAAGTCATCTCCTTTAACGTTTTGGACGTTGAAACTGGGCGAACGACAAAAGGACACCGTTTCTTAGGTGAAACAGTAACATTAGCACATGCAGACGAATACCCAGCTAGCTTAGAAAGTCAAGAGGTCATTGCTGATGCTAAAAAGCGTGAAGCACTGATCGTTTCACAGATCGAAGCATTAGCTAAAGCAAATGATTGGGATATCAAAGTTGATCCTGATCTATTAGAGGAAGTAAATAATTTAGTTGAATATCCAACGGTCTTTGCAGGTTCATTTGCAGCTAAATATTTAGCGATCCCAGATGAAGTTTTGATCACTTCGATGAAAGATCATCAACGTTTCTTTTACGTTACTGACAAAGATGGTAAGCTCTTACCAAACTTTGTTTCTGTCCGCAATGGTGACCAAGAATATTTAGAAAATGTGATCGCTGGAAATGAGAAAGTCTTGACTGCTCGCCTAGAAGATGCTGAGTTCTTCTATGCAGAAGATCAAAAACAAACGATCGCTGACTATGTTGAGCGTTTGAAGAAAGTTATGTTTCATGATAAGATCGGCACGATCTACGAAAAGATGGAACGTGTTAGTTTGATCGCAGAATTTCTTGGTGAAAAGTTAGGCTTAAGTGAAACAGAGTTGGCAGATTTAAAACGTGCTAGTCAGATCTATAAATTTGACCTCGTAACAGGGATGGTCGGTGAATTTGCCGAACTTCAAGGTGTAATGGGTGAGATCTATGCGCGCTTGCAAGGTGAAAATGATGCTGTTGCTACTGCGATGCGTGAAGAATATATGCCGATCAGTGCTGAAGGAAAATTACCAAAGACTGATGTAGGCGCTGTTTTATCAGTTGCAGACAAACTAGATAGCATCCAAGCTTTCTTTAGTGCAGGAATGTTGCCAAGTGGCTCCAATGATCCGTATGCACTTCGACGCCAAGCACTAGGGATAGTGCGGATCGCTTTTGCAAAAGATTGGGCGCTATCGGCGCCATTATTGCGCGCGGCGATTGAGTATGCGTTTGAAAAACGCCCTGATCTTTATAAAAATATCGCACCAGTCAAAAATGAAACACCATTGCGTGACTTTATGATCGATCGAGTTCATCAGTTGTTGAACGATGAAGTTCGGCGTGACATTTTGGAAACAGTTATCGCAAATAAGGAAAATCCTTTTGTAGCTGAAAGAAAAGCTGCGCAAACATTGGCCGATCATATTGAAGATGAAACTTTCAAAGAAACGATCGAGGCTTTGACTAGGGTAGGGCGTTTAGCAGCAAAAATGGATAAAGAGCAAAAAGGTGAAGTTGATCCAGCCTTGTTTGAAGACGAAGCTGAACAACAGCTACATCAAGCTGTTGAAACGGTTGCAAAAGAATTTGCGACAGCAGACCTTGAAGAAAAATTCATGGCTTTGCAGACCTTACGTGGACCGATCAGTCAATATTTTGAAAAGATCATGGTCATGGCTGAGGACGAAAAGATCAGAGCAAACCGTCTTCGTGAATTAGCTAAGATCGCTGATCTGACAGCTGTCTTTGGTGAGCTAGACAACTTGAATATCAAATAGATCTTTAAAAGAGTTGCCTAACAGTGCAACTCTTTTTTCTAAGTAGAATGTGGAAAAAACTTGTCAAAGGTACTTAGATCTGATATATTTAAAATTTAACACAAGTCTTGCAATCAAGTTCTATTTATTATAAAATCGTTAATGAGTGTAAAAACAGTTGGAAGAGTCGTACGTCATGTGCGGCTCTTCTCAATCAGGCACAAAGATGGGTGGGTGAGACTGTGAGTCAACGTAGGATTCCAACGGAAGTGATCGATCAAGTTCGGTCAAGTGTCAATATTTTAGATATAGTTGGCCAGTACGTACAGTTACATCGTTCAGGAAACAACTGGTTTGGCCTTTGTCCCTTCCACACTGAAAAGACAGGTTCATTTTCGGTTAATGAACAAAAACAGTTTTTTCATTGCTTTTCATGTGGGCGTGGTGGAAATGTTTTTAAATTCTTGATGGAGATCGAAGACCTCACTTTTCCGGAAGCTGTCTCTCGAACGGCTGAACTTGCAAGTATCGAACTTGACCAAGCATATTTGCCGAAAGCAAACGAATCAGCTCATTCGGAGAACGGGCGATTAAAGCAACTCTATGCCCAAGTGAGTCAGCTTTACCATCATATTTTAGTTAATACTAAATTGGGTGAATCTGCGCTAGAATATTTACATGCAAGAGGTTTATCCGATGAGATCATCAATGAGTTTCAGCTAGGATATGCGCCAAATGATGAACTTTTACAAGCCTTTTTTCATGAAAAGAAAATAGATGATTATCAATTATTACGGCGTTCAGGACTTTTTAGCGAGCGCAAAGATGAGACATTAAAAGAACGTTTCAATGATCGGATCATGTTTCCGATCCGTGATCAAATGGGGCAGGTCATCGCTTTTTCAGGCCGAGCTTTAACGGCTGATAAAAAGGTCCCCAAATACCTCAATTCACCTGAAGGACCGCTTTTTAACAAGCGTAAAATTCTTTTCAATTTTGATAAAGCTAAAAAAACTATTCGGCATACAGGTGAAGTTTTTTTATTTGAAGGTTTTATGGATGTTTTAGCTGCTTGGCGAGCAGGGATCAAAAATAGCGTTGCCTCGATGGGAACGAGTCTAACGACTGAACAGATCTACTTATTAGAGCAAACTGCGACAAAACTTTATGTTTGCTATGATGGTGATGCACCTGGAAAAGCGGCAGCTAAACGTGCGCTTGAGTTGATCAGTCCTTTGCATAAATTTGAATTAGGCGTTGTCTTACTTCCAGAAAAGCTCGACCCTGATGAATATGTAAAAAAATATGGTGAAGCAAGTTTTGCGGATTTTGTTATGCAAAATCGCCAAACTGAATTAGAATTCTACTTAGAATACTACAAACAAAATAAAAATCTTGAAAATGAACACGATCAATTAGAATATATCACTGCGATCTTAGAAAAAGTAGCCCAAGTTACAGATCCACTCTTACGCGATCTAACGTTAGGTCGTTTAGCAAAAGAATTTGGGATCGAGCGTGTCAATCTTGAAAGTCAGCTCCAAGTTTTGCTGACACGTTTTCAAGCTGAGCAAGTCAAAGAGCAAGTAAACTATAAGCATTCAGAAAAAATAGCCTATACAACAAAAAAAAGTCACGAAAAGACGCGGTATTCACCAGTTGAACAAGCAGAGCGTTTATTATTGTACCGAAGTTTACATGAACAAAATGTTTATTTACGGGTCAGAGCACTTGCTGATTTTTCTTTTATTCACGAAGAATATGAGACGATCTTTTTACTGGCAGAGGGTTATTTTGAACATTATGCAACTTATGAAAGTGCCAGTTTTTTAGATTATCTAAAAGAAGAACATTTACGACAGATCGTGATCGCGCTTGAGCTGACTGAATATGGCGAGGCAAATGAGCAAGAGATCGATGATTGTTTAGCTTTTATTATGAAGCGTTCACCGCTTGAAGTTCAGATCGAAGCCGTTAAAGAAAAGATCGCACAAGCGAAACGGATCAATGATAGTCAAACGATCGTTACGCAAACTGCAAAATTGATCGAGTTATTACAAAAAAAGCAGACGGAGAAGTCAATCATTTAAGGGAGGCCTCTATTTTGGCAGAAGAGAAGAAAAATACAAACCTTGACGAAATAGCATATCGTAAAGCTTTACGGGAATTATTACAAGAATATAAGGCAAAAAAAGAGATCAGATATGATGAATTGACTGATAAGATGGCGACTCCATTTCATCTCGATGCTGATCAAATGGATGCTTTGATCGCACGTGTTGAAGATGCTGGGATCTCCGTTGTTGATGAAAATGGTGACCCAAGTGCTTTAAGTTTGAAAAAAGCAAGTAGCGAAGAAAAAGAACTTTCTAAAAGTGATCTCTCTGCTCCTTCTGGGGTCAAGATCAACGATCCTGTACGGATGTATCTAAAAGAGATCGGTCGGGTGAACCTATTGACAGCTGACGAAGAAGTGGCTCTTGCTTTACGGATCGAAGAGGGCGATGAAGAAGCTAAGCAACGTTTGGCTGAGGCTAACTTACGCTTAGTTGTTTCGATCGCGAAACGTTATGTTGGTCGAGGCATGTCATTTCTTGATCTGATCCAAGAAGGAAATATGGGTCTGATGAAGGCCGTCGAGAAATTTGATTATCGGAAAGGTTTCAAATTCTCAACTTATGCGACATGGTGGATCAGGCAAGCGATCACCCGTGCGATCGCTGATCAAGCGCGGACGATCCGGATCCCAGTTCATATGGTCGAAACGATCAATAAATTGATCCGGATCCAACGTCAAATGTTGCAAGACTTAGGACGTGAGCCGATCCCAGAAGAGATCGGTGCTGAGATGAACATGCCGACTGAAAAAGTGCGTGAGATCTTAAAGATCGCACAAGAACCAGTTTCATTAGAAACACCGATCGGTGAAGAAGATGATTCACATTTAGGTGATTTTATCGAAGACCAAGATGCGACTAGCCCAGCCGAGCATGCAGCCTATGAACTTTTAAAAGAACAGATCGAAAGTGTCTTAGATACGTTGACTGATCGCGAAGAAAATGTTTTACGTTTACGCTTTGGACTTGATGATGGACGCACACGGACTTTAGAAGAAGTAGGTAAAGTCTTTGGTGTTACACGTGAAAGGATCCGTCAGATCGAAGCTAAAGCTTTGCGCAAACTGCGCCATCCATCGCGTTCTAAACAATTAAAAGATTTCTTAGAATAAACTTAAAAGCTTTGGTACAGGCCAAAGCTTTTTTATATACCTAAAAGACCGCTGAACGCGCTTCGGATCGGCAAGTCAGCATTTGACCTTGCTATCTTAGAGCCGATAATAGATAATTGAATATAGTTAGAGAATTTTAGTTGAGGTGGTTTGATTTGGACGCACATCATTTATCAAAGCGTTTATTGAATGTAGCAAAATTAGTTCCTAAAGGAGCACGATTAGCTGATATTGGCTCAGATCATGCGTATTTACCGGCCTATTTAGCTTTAAAAGGACAGATCGAATTTGCAGTTGCAGGTGAAGTTGTCAAAGGACCATTCCAAAACGCTCAGCAAGTCGTCAGAGCGCAAGGCTTAAATGAACAGATCGCTGTTCGTTTAGCTGATGGTCTAGCTGCGATCGAAGCTAGTGACCAGATCGATACGATCACGATCTGTGGGATGGGAGGCACTTTGATCTGCGATATATTGGAAAAAGGTAAAGATAAATTAGTCGAACATCCTTTTTTGATCTTGCAACCAAATGTGGGCGAAAAAAATGTCAGAAATTGGCTCGACACTAATGGTTATACGCTTGTAAATGAGATGATCATGGAAGAAGATGGACATATTTATGAGATCATAGCTGCAAAGTATACTGCTACAAAGCCAGTTTTAACAGATAAAGAGGCTATTTTTGGACCATATTTGTTGAATGAACGTGCAAATGCTTTTGTTAAAAAATGGCAAAAAGAGATCGCTAAAAGTGAAACCGTCTTAGCGCAGTTGACAAAAGCTAAAGATGTTCCAGTCGCAAAGAAACAGGCACTTGAAGCCAAAATCGAGCAGATCGAAGGTGTTTTGAATGGTAAAAGTTAAAGAGATCGTCCAAAGATTTGAAAAGTTTGCGCCCAAAGAGATCGCTGAAAAAAACGATCCGATCGGGTTGCAACTAGGTAGTTTAGAACAAGAAGTCACTAAGATGATGGTCACCTTAGATGTTCGCCCTGAAGTCGTTACTGAAGCGATCGCAAACCAAGTCGATTTTATCTTTGCGCATCATCCAGCGCTGTTTATTCCGATCAAAAGTTTTGATCTAGCTGACCCGCAAAATGCGATGTATGCTGAATTGATCAAACACGGGATCACAGTTTATGCAGCGCATACGAATTTAGATAACGCTAATGGAGGCATGAATGATTGGTTAGCTAAAGCACTAGGGCTCAGTCAAACTACTAGTTTATTGCCAACACGAGAACAGACTTGGTATAAATTAGCTGTTTTTACCCCACTTGAAGCAGCTAAAGCAATGCGTCAAGCTTTAGCTAAAGCTGGGGCAGGGTATTTAGGTGACTATGCAGGTTGTTCCTACTCATTAACTGGTACAGGACGTTTTTTACCAGAAGCTGGAGCTACGCCTTATATTGGCACAGTCGGTGAATTTACAGAAGTCAAAGAAGAAAAGATCGAAGTCGTTTTTCCAGGTGAGATAAAGGATAATGTTTTACGAGCGATGCGAGCTAACCATCCTTATGAAGAGATCGCTTTTGATCTTTATCAAGTTGAAGGCTTAGGTCAAAAGACAGGGATGGGGCGGATCGGAATGCTACCCAAACCGATGCCTTTGATGGATTACGTTGCTTTTTGTAAAGAACGTTTAAATTTAAAAGGCTTGCGCTTAGTTGCTAAAGATCAAACTAAATTAGTTCAAAGAGTTGCCGTTTTAGGAGGCTCAGGAGCTAAATTTTATCCATTTGCGCTAAAAAAAGGGGCCGATGTATATGTGACAGGTGATGTTTCTTATCATACCGCACATGACATGTATGAGACTGGCTTAGCGGTGATCGATCCTGGACATCACTTTGAAGCGATCTGTAAACCACATTTACAAACATTGTTCACTAAGTGGCAAGCAGAAAATAACTGGGGGATCGAAGTGATCGCTTCACGATTAACGACTGATCCATTTGAATATATTTAAAAAGAAGGGTGAGTTTAAATGAGCAAGTATGAAAATCTAGTACCACGTTTTTTAAAATATGTGAAAAAAGAAACACGTTCAGACGCGACTTCAACGACGATCCCGTCAACTAAAAGTCAAGTTGAATTTGCTAAGGAGCTAGCTAAAGAACTAAGTGAGCTTGGACTAGCAAATGTGCGGATCGATCCTAATAATGGCTATGTTTTAGCTGTTTTGCCAAGTAATCTGCCAGCAGGTAAGAAAGCTAAAAAAATCGGTTTTTTAGCCCATATGGATACAGCTAATTTTAATGCAACAAATGTTTCACCTCAGATCGTCAAAGCATATGATGGGCGTAGCGAGATCAAGTTAGATGCTGCGGGTGAGTATGTATTGTCACCTGCTGAATTTCCAAGTTTGAAAAAGTATGCTGGTCATGATCTGATCACAACTGATGGAACGACATTACTTGGGGCCGATGATAAAGCAGGAGTAGCTGAGGTGATCACTGCAGTGGAATATTTACTTGCTCATCCTGAGATCGAACATGGCGATGTAATGATCGGGATCGGGCCAGATGAAGAGATCGGAACAGGGGCACTCAAATTTGACGTAGACGATTTTGGAGCTGAGATCGCTTATACTGTTGACGGAGGACCGCTTGGTGAACTTGAATATGAGACTTTCAACGCTGCGCAAGCTAAACTTGAATTTATCGGGAAAAATGTGCACCCAGCTACCGCTAAAGGGATCATGGTCAATGCGTTACAACTGGCGATCGATCTTCATGAAATGTTGCCTAAAGACGAAGTTCCTGAAAAAACATCTGGGCGCGAAGGATTCTTTCATTTAGAAGAATTGAGCGGGACAGTTGATCATGCTAGTTCAAGCTATATCATTCGAGATCATGATCACGCAAAATTTGAACAACGGAAACGTTTGATGCAAGAAAATGTCGCGCAAATCAATCAAGCACTAGGGACAGAGCGGATCAAATTAGAGCTAAAAGATCAATATTATAATATGCGTGACGTGATCGAAAAAGATATGACAGTAGTTGAACTTGCTAAGCAAGCAATGCAGAATTTAGGGATCACTCCAGTCATTTATCCAGTTCGGGGTGGTACTGATGGTTCAACGATCTCATTTAAAGGTCTGCCAACGCCAAATATTTTTGCTGGAGGCGAAAATATGCACGCGCGCTATGAATATGTTTCGACACAAGTTATGGAACAAGCTGTAGCAGTGATCTTAGAGATCATTTCACTGGCAGTTCGGTGATCTGTGGCTGAGTGCTCGCTTGTTGGCCCAAAGATACTGAGATATGATCAAGATTCGTAAGAAAGATCAAATGTGAGGCGAATATATTTGCCGTCAAAAGTAGGGCCTTTTGATAGCAATAATGGTAAATAAGATCAAGAAAGGAAAAGCTATATTTCTTTCTAAAAATGTGCTCATTTATTATAAATAAGTATGTTTATTCACATTTTATATAGCAGGCAAAGAAGACGATGAATGATGAAAATAATTTTACGACAGCAGTCCAAGATGCTTTAGGACAAGCACAACAGATCGCGATCACCCGTAAAAATCAAGCGATCGATGTGAGCCACCTATTTAAATTTTTAGTGCAACCAGGTGAACTAGTCGCTGATATTTATAAAAGGGCTGGCATTGATCTAAATGGATTTGAGCAAAAGATCGATCAAATTTTAGCTGAGCAACCTGTTTTGACTGGTAATGTGAGCTATGGTCAAACTTTTAGCCAAAAGTTGTTACAACTTTTACGGGATGCAGATGAGATCAAAAAACAGTTTGCTGACGAATATATTGCCTTAGATACTCTTGTTTTAGCTTTGATGAAGCAAACTTATGATCCATTAGTCAAATTTTTAACAGAACACAAGATCACTGCTAAAAAGTTAGAAGAAGTTGTTGTTCAATTGCGCAATGGTGAGAAAGTAACTTCTAAAAATCAAGAAGAGCAATATAAGGCTTTAGAAAAATACGGGATCGATCTAGTCAAACAAGTCAAAAAAGGTAAGCAAGATCCGATCATCGGACGCGATGATGAGATCCGCGATGTAATCCGGATCTTATCACGCAAAACCAAAAATAATCCTGTGTTGCTTGGAGAACCTGGGGTCGGCAAGACGGCGATCATTGAAGGCTTGGCGCAACGGATCGTTTCACGCGATGTTCCAGATAATTTGAAAGATAAGACGATCTTTTCACTTGATATGGGAGCTTTGATCGCAGGTGCTAAGTATCGTGGTGAATTTGAAGAACGATTGAAAGCTGTTTTAAAAGAAGTCGCTAAAAGTGAAGGTCAGATCATCTTATTTATCGATGAGATCCATAATATCGTTGGTGCAGGTAAAACCGAGGGAAGTATGGATGCGGGGAATCTCTTGAAACCAATGCTTGCCCGAGGAGAATTGCACTTGATCGGGGCGACGACGTTAGATGAATATCGTGAATATTTAGAAAAAGACAAAGCACTTGAACGGCGTTTTCAAAAAGTTTTAGTTAAAGAGCCAAGTGTCACTGAGACGATCTCGATCTTGCGTGGTTTAAAAGAACGGTATGAAACACACCACGGAGTACGGATCCATGATAATGCGTTAGTCGCAGCAGCAACATTATCTGACCGTTACATCACTGATCGCTATTTGCCAGATAAAGCGATCGATCTAGTCGATGAAGCTTGTGCTGAGATCAGAGTTGAGATGAATTCGATGCCAACTGAACTTGATCAAGTCACGCGTGAATTGATGCGTAAAGAAGTTGAAGAAGCTGCTTTGAAAAAGGAAAGCGACTCAGCCTCTAAAAAAAGATTAGCAGAGATGCAAAGCGAGTTAGCTGATTTAAGAGAGCAAGCAAATCAATTAAAGATGCGGTGGGAAAGTGAACGCGAAAGTATTCAAAAAGTTAGTGATAAAAAGGCTGAGCTTGATCACGCTAAGCAAGAATTGCAAACAGCTGAGAGTGACTATGAACTTGAAAAAGCAGCTAAGTTACAGTATGGAGTGATCCCAAAACTCGAACAAGAGCTAGCCACACTTGAAAATGAGAAAAAGCCTGCGCATCTCTTAGTTGAAGAATCAGTTACTGACGATGAGATCGCTTCAGTTGTCAGTCGTTTGACAGGGATCCCAGTCAACAAGATCGTTCAAGGTGAAAGAGAAAAACTGTTACACCTTGATGAAAAGTTACACCAACGTGTGATCGGACAAGACGAAGCAGTCAAAGCTGTTTCAGATGCTGTCTTACGTTCGCGCGCCGGTCTACAAGATCCATCTAAACCGTTAGGCTCTTTTATGTTTTTAGGACCAACTGGGGTCGGGAAAACGGAATTAGCTAAAGCGTTAGCTGAAGATCTCTTTGATTCAGAAAAGCATATGGTGCGGATCGACATGTCTGAATATATGGAAAAAGCTTCGATCTCACGGCTAGTAGGAGCAGCACCTGGGTACATCGGCTATGAAGAAGGCGGCCAATTGACAGAGGCTGTGCGCCGAGATCCTTATACGATCGTGTTATTTGATGAGATCGAAAAAGCGCATCCCGATGTTTTCAATTTGTTACTACAAGTTTTAGATGACGGACGTTTGACAGATGGTCAAGGGCGGACAGTTGATTTTAGAAATACGATCTTGATCTTGACTTCTAATTTAGGTTCAGAATTGCTTTTAAATGATGCCTCAACTGATGGTCAGATCTCAGATAAAACTAAAGAGCAAGTTTTAAAGATCGCTCAAGCACACTTTAAACCTGAGTTTTTAAATCGGATCGATGATATCATCATGTTCACACCGTTGGATCTTTTAGCCGTGACTGAGATCGTGACAAAATTTATCGAACGTTTGACGAAACGTTTAGCTGATCAAGAGATCAAATTAGTTTTAAGTGATGAATTGAAGGCGTGGATCGCAAAAAATGGTTACGATCCAGCTTATGGTGCGCGTCCATTACAGCGTTTCATCACAGAAAAGATCGAGACTCCACTTGCTAAAGCTTTGATCGCTGGGCAGATCATGCCTCATTCTGAGGTCTTATTAAAACTTGCTGGTGATCAAGTCGCTTTTGAGACAAAGGATCTTATCCAAAAATAGATGTAAAAAAGATCATTCGAGAGTAGAATGATCTTTTTTACATCTAAGAAAAAACTGTACGAATTTGTCGTACAGTTGAAAAATTATTTGCTATCACTAGTCTTTGTAGGGCTTTTGATGAAAGGAGTCAAACAGTTGACTGCGATCCAACCAGCAACCATGGCGATCAAGCCACTTGAGAGTGGTTCAAATGTACTTCCTGAAAGTGCTGAAAGGATATAACCGATAACTTCACCATAAATAAACCCCCAAAAGAGGATCGTAAGTTGTTTTGCCATTGCTAACACCTCGCATTCACATTAAGTAGTGTAGCACATTTATGGGTGATTTGCACAAATAAATAGGACTAAATGTCGCTTTAGTAAATCATTGCTAAGATCTTAAGGCATAGTATAATTATTATTAATAAAGCGAAACTTTGCAAAGGAAGTGATAAAAATGTTTAGCCCGCTCCAAGTTTTGAGTGAAAATAGTCTTTTGAAAAGTGATCTGCGGATCGAGACCTATGTCAAAAGAGCTGCTGATCTTGGGTATCAGACTTTAGTTTTAAGTGATCTCAATGTAATGTATGGAGTCTTAGATTTTTATCATGCATGTCAAAAATATCATATCAAGCCTGTTGTGGGGATCACACTTGAAGTGGAAGCGAGTTCTTCTTTAGTCTTGTTAGCTAAAAATGAACAAGGTTACCGCAATCTTTTACAGATCTCTTCGTTGAAATTAACACGTTTTAAAGATAGCGAACTAGCTTTTAGTGAATTTTTAGACCAGATAAGCCCTTATTTGACAGATCTAAATATCATTGCGCCCCCAACAGAGAGTTTGCTAGCCAAGTATTATGATAATGCTACTGAGATCTTGAAGCATCTAAAAGAATATGCTGATCCCAATAGCGTCTATTTAGGGATCGAACCGACGTTAGCTAAAAAAGAACAGTTGGCCCTGACGATGCTTTCTAAGCTCTCACAAACCCCCTTACTTGCTACAAGTGTCGTCCATTATTTGACTGCAGATGAATATTTTGAAGTTAAAGTTTTACGCGCGATCGCTTCGGGGGAAAAGCTCTCTTTTGAAAGTTCTTTGAAAGCTCAGATCGGGCGCCACTATTTAAAAGAGCCTAGTCAGTATCAGATCGAATATCAAAACGCTGGTCTACAAGATGCTTTTTCAAATGCGGAAAAATTGTTAGCTGAAAGCCAGCTACATTTGGAATTTTCGAAAACAAAATTGCCTCATTTTGAGACTCCAAATGGATTGAGTGCAGTGAGTTATTTACAAAAATTATGTCAAGAAGGTCTAAATGAACGTCTACGAATCGAACAAGTTTCGACTAGAGCAACTTATGAAAAGAGACTAAAAAAAGAACTAACTTTGATCGAACAATTAGGTTTTGCAGACTATTTTTTGATCGTTTGGGATGTAACTAATTTTGCGCATGAAAAAAAGATCCGGATCGGTCCAGGACGTGGTTCAGCCGCTGGTTCGTTAGTTGCTTATGTTTTAAAGATCACAGATGTGGATCCTTTAAAGTATGGCTTATTGTTTGAAAGATTTTTAAATCCTAAGCGAGCTCAGATGCCTGACATCGATCTAGATATTCCAGATACTAAAAGAGAGAGCCTGATCCGATATGTTCATCAAAAATATGGGCATACGCATATGGCGCAGATCATTACTTTTGGAACATTAGGTGCACGTCAGGCGATCCGAGATGTAGGGCGAGTGATGGGACTGACGAGTTTTGAATTAGACGAATGGTCGCAAGCTTTACCACATCGATACAAGCTTACTTTACGTGAAGCTTATCAAGAATCTCAAAAAGTGAAAAATTTGATCGCAGATAGTCCAAGAAATGAACGTCTTTTTAAAACGGCACTTAAATTGGAAGGCTTGAAACGTCACTATTCGACCCATGCGGCTGGGATCTTACTGAGTGATCGTCCGTTGAGTGAATCAGTTCCAGTTCAACTTGGTGGAGATCAGATCTTACTTTCACAGTTTGCAAAGGAACAAGTCGAAGAAGTTGGTCTATTAAAGATCGATTTTTTAGGTTTGCGCAATCTAACGATCTTAGATAATGCACTGCGGTTCGTCAAAACTGGTTATGGAGAACGTCTAGATCTTCGTAAGATATCTTTGGACGATCCTAGGACTCTTCGTTTATTTCAGTTAGGCCAAACAAACGGGATCTTTCAATTTGAATCAAATGGGATCCAAAATGTCTTACGTCGCCTAAAACCGACCTCTTTTGAAGATGTAGCGGCCGTCAATGCTCTCTATCGTCCAGGACCGATCGGAAATATCGATGAGTTTATTGCAAGAAAGCACGGAAAAAAGCCAGTTATCTATCCTGAACCAAGCTTGCGTCCGATCCTAGAGTCAACTTATGGTATTATGGTCTATCAAGAGCAAGTCATGCAGGTTGCTTCCGAGATGGGGGGCTTTTCGCTTGGACAAGCCGATCTGTTGCGACGTGCGATCAGTAAAAAAGATCAGACGAAGATCGACCAATTGCAGACTGCGTTTATTGCTGGCGCTAAGCAACAAGGCTATGCTAAAGAAAAAGCCAAGCGAGTCTATGATTACATGAAAAGGTTTGGAAATTATGGTTTCAACCGCTCACATGCGGTCGCTTATTCCAAGATGGCCTTTGAATTAGCGTATTTAAAAAGTCATTATCCAGCAGCTTTTTTTGCGGCTTTATTGAATTCTGTGATCGGAAATGAGGCTAAGTTACGTGAATATCTAGGGGAGATCAAACAGTACGGGCTGACACTAAAAGGTCCAGATATCAATCAAAGTGTTTTATATTTTTCGCTCAAAGAACAGGCGTTGATATTTGGTCTAGCTTCGATCAAGACGGTACGTAGTGATCTGCTCAAAGCTATCCTCAACGAACGCCAGGCAAATGGTCCCTATACTTCTTTAGTCGATCTGATCAAGCGGATCGATAAAAAATTTTTAAAAGAAGAGCAGTTAAAAGCTTTGATCTATGCTGGAGCTTTAGATAGTTTAACAAAAGATCGCGCAAAGTTGATCGCACAAGTACCGCTACTTTTGAGCAATATCGCACTAAGTGGAGATAATCAAACTTTATTTGAAAAACTTGCCCCTAAAGAACAAGCTGAGATCCCAGAGATTTCTGAAAAAGAGTTGTTGGCAAAAGAAGCATACTATTTAGGCACATATCTTTCAAAGCATCCAGTCGAAAAATATGCTTGGTTAGCCAAACGAAAGCAAGCTAAACTTTTAAATGCGATCGTACCAGGAACACGCATGAAAGTTCTCGTATATATCGATAAAGTACGTGTGATCCGAACTAAAAAAGGAGAACAGATGGCGTTTGTCAAAGTTGGCGACCAGAGTGCCGAAGGTGAATTAGTCGTTTTTCCAGAAGAATATCGGCGTTTTTCAGAATTATTACAAGTAGATGAATGTGTATTAGTTGAAGGCAAAGTCGAGATGCGTAATGACCAAAAAAATATTATCGTGACTAAGCTTGCTTTAGCGACTTCATTTTCAAAGCAATGCTATTATCTACGTTTGGATGCGACAGCAACACTGGAAAAACGAAAACAATTACAAACTTTGATACAAAAAAATCAAGGGAATGTTCCAGTGATCTTGATCGAAACAAATGAGAAGAAAAAAATAATTTTAAAAGAAAATATGTGGCTAAATAACACTCCAGAAACAAAAGAAGCGCTAACAACCTTATTAGGTAGCAAAAACGTTGTCTTAAAGTAATGAAAATTTGTGAAAATGCGCTTTTAATTTATTACAGAAAAACAATTTTTTACAAGACAAGCGCTCATAAAAGTGATAAGATTACATTTGGAGAATGTAGTACTACAGAATTATTACTTGAGGTGAAGAAATGAAACGCATTGGTATTTTAACAAGCGGTGGCGATGCCTCCGGGATGAACGCTGCTGTACGTGCGATTGCTCGTTCTGCCATGAACGCCGGTCTTGAAGCCTATGGTATCAACTATGGCTACAAGGGTCTGGTTGAAGGTAATATCTTCAAGATGGAATCTGCACAATTGGACGGTATCATTGATCGTGGCGGTACAATTCTTTACTCTGCACGTTTCCCAGAATTTGCAGAAGAAGAAACACAACTAAAAGGTATCGAACAACTTAAGAAGTTTGGGATCGATGCTTTAGTTGTGATCGGTGGCGACGGTTCATATCATGGTGCTTTGAAACTTACAAGGCATGGTTTTAACTCGATCGGTGTCCCAGGAACGATCGATAACGATATTCCAGGAACAGATTTTACGATCGGTTTTGATACAGCTGTTAACGTTGCTACAGAAGCACTTGACCGTATCAATGATACAGCAACATCACACCAACGTGTCTTTGTTGTTGAAGTCATGGGTCGTGGTGCTGGTGACATCGCATTGTGGTCTGGGATCGCAGCCGGAGCAGATGCTATTGTCGTACCAGAACGCGAATATGACATCAAAGCGATCGCTGATAAGTTGACAAAGAACCGCGAACATGGCAAAGATCATGGCTTGATCGTGTTAGCTGAAGGAGTTATGTCAGCGCAAGACTTCAAAGAAGAACTTGATAAACATGGTGATTTTGATAGTCGTGCGATCACTTTAGGACACGTCCAACGTGGTGGTGTACCAACTGCTAAAGACCGTGTCTTAGCTAGTCGTTTTGGCGATTATGCTGTTCGTTTGTTGCTTGAAGGCAAAGGTGGCCTTGCTATTGGCATCCACGATAACCAACTTGTTGCAACAGACATTATCGATACTTTAGAAAACCACAAGCATGTGACAGACGTGTCCTTGCTAGACTTAAACGAACGTTTGAGCTTCTAATTTATCATCCAAATGCTTTTTGACTGGTAACTAAAAAAGGCGCTCTGGCGGACTTGATCATCCGGTAGAGACAGTTTGAAACTGTGTTACTAATATTTGATAAATGCTATAAAGCATCGAAAGATTTCAAAGGAGAGAATCAACTCATGAAAAAGACCAAGATCGTAAGTACACTTGGACCAGCTAGTTCAGATCTAGATACAATTTGCAAATTGATCGAAGCGGGTGCTAATGTTTTCCGTTTCAACTTCTCTCATGGTGACCATGAAGAACATTTAGGCCGTATGAACCTTGTGCGCGAAGCTGAAAAAGTAACAGGCAAGATGGTAGGTATCATGCTTGATACAAAAGGGGCTGAGATCCGTACAACAGTTCAACAAGGTGGTAAGTTACACTTCAACATCGGTGATGAAGTTCGTATCTCAATGGACGCATCACTTGAAGGTACAAAAGAAAAGATCGCTGTTACTTACCCAGACTTGTACGATGACGTACATGAAGGTGGTCATGTTTTATTCGATGATGGTTTGATCGACATGAAGATCGAAAAGAAAGACGAAGCAAACCGCGAATTAGTATGTACAGTTATCAACGAAGGTACACTTGGTTCACGTAAAGGTGTTAACGCTCCTGGCGTTTCCATCAACTTACCTGGTATCACAGAAAAAGATGCTGATGATATCCGCTTTGGTTTAGACAACGAGATCAACTTCATCGCTGCATCATTCGTACGTAAACCTCAAGACGTTTTAGATATTCGTGAACTTTTAGAAGAAAAGAACATGGAACATGTTCAAATCTTCCCTAAGATCGAATCTCAAGAAGGTATCGATAACTTTGACGAGATCTTAAAAGTTTCTGATGGTTTGATGATCGCTCGTGGTGACATGGGTGTTGAGATCCCAGCAGAAAACGTGCCTTTGGTACAAAAATCATTGATCAAGAAGTGTAACGCTGCTGGTAAAGCTGTTATCACAGCTACACAAATGCTTGATTCTATGCAAGAAAACCCACGTCCTACACGTGCCGAAGCTTCTGACGTTGCTAACGCTGTGTTTGACGGTACAGATGCAACAATGCTTTCTGGTGAATCTGCAAACGGTGATTACCCAGTTGAAGCTGTTGCAACAATGGCACGTATCGACGTTAAAGCTGAAAATGCATTGCGTCAACACAAATCATTTGCATTGAATGAATTTGATAAGACAGACGTGACAGAAGCTATTGGTCGCGCTGTTGCTGAAGCTGCTGATAACTTGAACATCAAGACGATCGTAGCAGCTACAAAATCTGGTCATACAGCACGTATGATCTCCAAATACCGTCCAGATGCAGACATCTTGGCTGTGACATTTGACGAACGTACACGTCGTGGCTTGTCTGTAAACTGGGGCGTCTTCCCAGTTGTGGCTGAAACACCAAGCTCAACTGATGAAATGTTCAACTTAGCAACAGAAAAAGCTAAAGAAGCTGGCTTTGCTAAAGAAGGCGACTTGATCTTGATCACTGCTGGTGTTCCTGTTGGTGAAAAAGGTACAACAAACGTTATGAAGATCCAATTGATCGGTTCTAAGTTAGTTGAAGGTCAAGGCGTTGGTGACGAAACAGTTATCGGTAAAGCTGTTGTAGCAACATCTGCTGCAGAAGCAAACGAAAAAGCTGTTGAAGGTGCTGTTCTTGTAACAAAGACAACTGACAAAGACTACTTACCAGCTATCGAAAAAGCATCTGCTTTGATCGTTGAAAACGGTGGTTTGACATCACATGCTGCTGTTGTTGGTATCTCTATGGGTCTCCCAGTTGTTGTTGGTGCTACTAACGCAACAGAATTGATCACTGATGGTGAAGTTGTAACTGTTGACTCTCGTCGCGGTATTGTTTACCATGGTGCATCAAACGCACTTTAATCTGAATTTTTGGGTTTAGTCCGATAATATTTATCGTGTCTTTTCCAAACAGTATTATAACGTATCTGACTTATAGATCGCTGATTTTGAAGTGATAGTCAGTTATCAAGTTATACTAAGAAGACTCACTCCTTTGGGGGTGAGTTTTTTTAGTATAACTTGATAATAATGATAACTAAAACTTGTAAAGTGATTTTGATCAGATGTTCTAAAAAGATCTGGTAAAATCAGCGGAAGCTAGGGAACTATTTAGTGATTGGTGATAGAAAAATCTCTAAAATGAAAAAAACGTGGTAAATAATTTAGTAAAACGTAAATTCATAAAGTAAATTATCGTGGTAAAATTTAAAAAACCAGTTTCAGCATTGGAAGGTGAATCAATGTATAATTATAATTATGAACAAAAGCAGATCGTACTTACTAATATTTTAGGATCTTTTCTGCAATTAGACGAAACTGAACAAAAGCTTTTGGCTGAAACATGCCATGTACAACTTTTTACTTATAATGAGATCATCGAGTTAAGTGCACGCCCAAGTGACTCACTTTATTTTATGGTCAGTGGGTTAGTAGCTTGTCGCACTTTTGCGCGAGATGCAGAGGAAGTGGACTATCTTCAATTTTATAAACAAGGTCAATGTTTTTTATCGCTGGACTCTTTTTCGTCGCAAGAAAAGCTCAATTTAGAGTTAGTAGCCTTTGATGGGGAAGTTACTTTAGTAAAGATCCCAAGTAAGATCGTGATGCTTTTGCGGGAACGTTCGCGCTCTTTTGAGATGTTTTTGTTTTTAGAGCTCAAAGCTCAACTGGAACGAATGCTTATCTTTGAACTCTATTGTTATCAATTATTTGCTAAAAATCGAGTGCTCGCCTCGCTTTGTTATTTGGCTCTTTTTTATGGCCAAGATCAACATAACGGTTGGATCTGTTTGCCTCATAAGTTGACACGGGGGATCTTAGCTTCTTTTGCGCGAACTTCACGTTCATCTGTAACAGAGGTCTTGACACAGTTAGTAGCCGAAAATTTAGCTTTAACAGGGCGCTATAAAATGCTATTAGATAAGAATTTTGTTTTGGAGCAATTTGAGGGGTTTTATTTTAGGGACTTTTGAGCAGGAGCAAAACTTAGTATGATATTAGATTAAAAGACGCTAAGAACTTAGAAGATGAATTAAAAGTTATTTCAATTCATCGTGAAAATAGTAAATACTGGGCGAGTTTGCCTTTGGGGATCGAGATAAAAAAGAAGATCCAGACAGGTAAGAACTCAGCCGTTGACGTCAATGTCGGACATCTAAACCACATAGACGAGTAATTACGTTAAGAAGAGAACCAAAGTATAACGTGATCATCTCAAAGTGAACATGACATTATCCAAAATTTACCACCAAGTTAGTTATTAATTACGATCAGATCGTAATCGAAGATCTAGATGTCAAGAAAATGCAAATGACACATATTGCCGCTAAAGGACTTCAACGTTCATTATTTGGCTACTTTAGACAAGCATTAACTTATAAGTGTAACTGGTATGTAAAAAAGTAGTTTTAGCTGATAAATATTATCCAAGCACGCAACGTTGTTCTAAGTGTGGCTTTATTAAGACTGGCGAAGATAAAGTTGGTCTCAATGGTAATGAAAAACATAGAATAAAACAAATATATTTGTTATGGATGTGGTCTAGTTATGGATAGAGGTGAAAATGCAGTAAAAAATCTTTTGACTTTAATAGATTAAAAATATGAAGGGGGGCTATACCCTAAAGCTATTAGAGCTAGTCAATATCATTACCCTTTAGTTAGGATATAGGAATTAGCGTTGACGGTAGTAAATAAAATTAGGAAAGGAAAAGCTATATTTCTTTCTCAAACATAATTATTTGTTCATGTTTACTTACATTTTATATAGCAGTAGTTGACCTATGATTGTTAAGTTTTTTTTGTTAAAATGATATGTATCAAGATGTGTACTAATGTTTGAGGTGATCTTTTGAAAAAAGAACTACGACAAGCAAAGATCGAGCAGTTGATAAATCAACGACCGCTCGCTAATCAAGAAGAGCTGATGGCAGCACTAAAAGAGCTTGGGATCAGTGCTACGCAGGCCACGATCTCACGTGATATTCGTGAGATGCAGATCGTTAAACAACAAGATGCGCAAGGTAATTTGCGTTATATGATCTTTAAAGCTCACAATAGTTCTGAACAAGATAAATTGAATAAAGCGATCTATGATTCGGTCACAGCAGTCATTTTGGTCGAATTTATGAATGTGATCCATACGACGCCACGGAGTGCGAACGTTTTAGCAGCGATCTTAGATGACCTAGCGTTAGAGGATATTGCTGGGACCGTGGCCGGCTTTGATACTGTAGTCGTCATTAGTCCGACACGTGAAAGTGCAGTGAAGATCAATACTTTATTTAACGAGCATCTTGCACATGATGAGCTTACATAAGCTAAAACGAGTGCCTTTAGGTGCTCGTTTTTAGATATTTGCTTAAGATTAGAAGGCATTATGTGATAACCTTATCTGATATGGTAAGATGAGAGAGTGACAATGCTAAAAAGGAAAGTTTTATTATGAATGGATTTTTAGAAAAAGCCTGGCAAAAAATAGCCTATTACAGCCAACGTTTTTGGTGCTGGTTTTGGGCTAAGTGTAAGAGATATCAATTGATCCGCTGGGCGATCGTCTTAGTTTTATCGCTTTTTTTATGTATGAGTATCTATTTGACTTTTATTGCAAAGACGTCAAATGTTAAAGGTTTGAAAAGCGCATTAGAACAAGCAACTGAGATCTATGATAAAAATGATCAAAAAGCAGGGTATCTGTATTCGCAAAAAGGGACTTGGACCTCACTTGATAATATTTCACCAAATGTCGTAGATGCTGTTTTGTCAACTGAGGATCGTAATTTTTATAAAGAATACGGTTTTTCTGTCAAAGGTATCGCCCGAGCAGGTGTGTCTTATGTCAAAAATAAACTGACTGGTAGCCAAGCGATCAGTGGTGGGGGCAGTACTTTAACGCAACAATTAGTCAAAAATGCTTTTTTATCGCAAGAGCAGACGTTCTCGCGTAAGGCTAAAGAGATCTTTATCGCAATGCAAGTCGAAAATACGTATAGCAAAAAAGAGATCTTAACGATGTATTTGAATCATGCTTATTTTGGGAATGGTGTCTGGGGTGTTGAAGATGCGGCCAAAAAGTATTTTGGGACAAGTGCAAGTCAATTGACTGTTCCGCAAGCAGCCACGCTGGCTGGAATGCTGACAAGTCCTAATGCTTTTAATCCTCTTGATCACCCTGAAGCTTCTAAAAAAAGACGGGATGTTGTTTTGAGTCTGATGGTTGCTAATAATAAACTGACTGAAGAACAAGCTAAACAATATCAAGCACAAGCGATGATCACAAATGATACGTATGTTTATAATTCTGGTTATAAATATCCCTATTATTTTGATGCTGTGATCTCGGAAGCGATCAATACGTATGGCTTAAGTGAATCGGACATCATGAACCGCGGATACAAGATCTACACAACATTAGATCAAAACTACCAAGCCAGCCTGCAAGAAGATTTTGCAAATGACTATCTTTTTCCAGCAGATGCCGCCAGTGGGGCTAAAGCTCAAGGAGCATCGGTTGCGATCGACCCTAAGACCGGCGGGGTAGCAGCTGTTGTTGGAGGACGCAGTGGGACTCATGTTTTTCGGGGGTATAATCGTGGAACACAGTTAGTTCGTTCACCTGGGTCAACGATCAAACCGTTAGCTGTTTATGCACCTGCATTGGCCAAAGGGTATCATTATGATACAGAACTACCTGACAAACTCAAAAGTTATGGAACTAATAAGTATACACCACATAATTGGAACAACGTTTATACTGGAGAACTTCCAATGTATAAAGCCTTAGCTGAAAGTAAAAATACGTCTGCGGTCTGGTTACTGAACAAGATCGGTGTTAAAACAGGCTTTGATTCAGTTGAAAAATTTGGGATCAAACTTGATGAGTCAGACGAGAATTTAAGTTTAGCTTTAGGGGGACTAAAGAAAGGGGTCTCTCCATATCAGATCGCTAGTGCATATACGGCTTTTGCCAATGATGGAGTCCGTTATGATCCGCATTTTATTCGCAAGATCGTAGATGCTTCTGGTAAGACGATCGTTGATAATGGTGATGTTGATTCACATCAAGTTTTATCTGCAAAAAATGCTAAAGAAATGACGAGCATGATGATCGACGTTTATACGATCGGGACAGGAAGCAATGCTAAACCAGCAGGATATACGATCGCTGGAAAGACAGGTTCGACTCAAGGAAATGGTATTGATCCTAATAGTGCGGACACTGATCATTGGTATGTTGGATATACACCAGATATCGTACTAGCAACTTGGGTCGGTTTTGATTCAAATAAAAATTCGATCGAAGATGCTGGTTCACGTGGAGGAGCTTTGTTATTCAAAACAGAGATGGAAAATATCTTGCCATATACAAAACAAACAAAATTTGATGTTGCTGCTGCTTCAACGCTAGCTAAAGAAGATGAAACAAACAATACTGAAAGTTGGTGGGATAAACTGAAAAAAGCAGGTCAACAAGCCGAAAATGAAACTTCTGATTGGCGCGATACAGCTGATTCGTGGTTGCAAAAAGGACGCGATGTTTGGAATAACTTATTTGGAAATTGAGAGGCTTTTGAATTAATCAAAAATATAAAGTGATGTATAATAGTAATTGAAAAGTAAAAAGATAGTTGATCGATAGTATCTACAAAAAAGATAAAATATGGACTAGGTACTAAGGATCAGGATGATGACTATCTTTTAGAGCTGCTTAAGTTATTTTTTGAAACTAAGAGTAGCAAATAAACATGAAAGGAAGGCTATATTTCTTTTTAGCAGGATAAAGTACTTTATCTTGAGCCATATTTGATATAGCAAGGATAGAAGATCTATGGTAAACATTTATGATACGGCTAACCAAATGGGAAGCGAGTTAAAAGAAACCCAACAATACACAGAGCTCAAAGCTGCTTATGATGCTTTAAAAGCTGATGAAGCTGCTTATAGTTGCTTCAAAGAATTGCAAACTTTGCAAGAAGAGATGCAACAAAAGCAGATGAAAGGCGAGATCACTGAAGAAGATTTCAAGAAGCTACAAGAAGCAGGAGCTAAAGCTAAAGACTTTGAAACTTTACAACAACTTATGTTGAAAGAACAAGCTTTGAGTATGTTGATGGATGAAGTGAGCCAGATCATCTTCCAACCAGTTCAAGAATTATATAAAGACTAATAAGTGAGCTTGAGCGCTTGGGAGCAGTCGATCGCGACTGTTCCCAAGCGTTTTTTCGCAAAGAAAAATGTAGCGTTTGGAAAAGCGTATCTTACTTAGCTAAAATATGTTAAAGTTAATAAGCGAGAACCTTGAAAGAAACGGATAGGTAGAAATATTGAATAAAAGAATCTTTGATTATAAAAATGATGAAAATATAGAACTTTTTGTTTTGATCAAATCGGCTGAGACGCGGATCGCTAAAAATGGAAAACAATTTATTGCTTTCAATTTTTCTGATCAGTCCGGTGTGATCAGTGCTAAATTTTGGGATGCTTCTAAAGAAGCGATCGCTACTTTTACGCCTGGAAAGGTCGTATATCTCAAAGGCAAGCGCGAACTCTATCAAAATAATCCTCAGATCAAGATCTTTAAATTGCGCTTAGCTAAAGAAAGTGAGCCTCAAGATCCCGCACTTTTTGTACAAAAAGCACCTGAAAAAAGAGTTGAGATCGAAGCAGAATTGAACCGTTATCTCTTTGAGATCACTAATCCTACGTGGAATCGGATCGTGCGTGCTTTATTAAAGGAATATCAAAAGGAATTTTTCACCTTCCCTGCAGCTAAATCAAATCATCATGCATATGCTGGGGGTCTAGCTTTTCATACGCTTTCGATCTTACGTTTAGCCAAAGCGTTAGGTACACAATATCCGCAGTTAGATACTTCGTTATTGTATGCAGGAGCGATCTTGCACGATATTGGTAAAGTTTTAGAACTTTCAGGTCCAGTTGCTACGTCTTATACTTTAGCGGGAAATCTTTTAGGGCATATCGTTTTGATCGATGAAGAGATCGTTAAGACCTGTGAACGTCTAGGACTTGCAACTGAAAGTGAGGATGCGCTTTTATTACGACATATGATCATTTCACATCATGGTTTGTTAGAATATGGTTCACCTGTGCGTCCGCACTTGGTCGAAGCTGAAGTGTTGCATCAGTTAGATAACTTAGACGCTTCTTTACAAATGTTAGACAAAAGTTTAGAACATACAGCACCAGGAGAATTTACTGAGCGGATCTTTGGGCTGGATGGGCGCAATTTTTATCGTCCTAGTGAAAAATAACGAGGTAGACAATGGCAAAGAAAAATTTTTATGCGCTTAAAAATACCGGACAGATCTACACTTCTTGGCCAGAGTGTCAACAAGCGTTAAAACAAGTCACAAATCCTGTTTTTAAGGGGTTTGTGACCAAAGAAGAAGCAGAAGCTTTTCTTTTAGGAAAGACAGAACAAGCTCTTCCCAAAGAGAGTATTTTTGTAGATGGAAGTTTTGCAAAAGAGCAACAGGTCGTAGGAGGCGCTTTTATCCATGTTAAAAATGAGCAGATCATTTTTGAACAAAAAGTCAGAGACGATCGGCATCTAGACTTGATCAAGTTACAAAATGTCGGGGGTGAGTTATTGGCTACGATCTATGCGCTTAAGTATGCGCAAGCCAAAGGGATGACTGAAGTGGTGATCTGTCATGATTATCAGGGGATCGCTAGTTGGGCGGATGGTTCTTGGCAAGCTAAGACACCAGTAACAAAACGCTATGTCGCCTTTGTGCAGAAATTTAAAGCTGAAACGCAAGCAAAGCTCAAGTTTTATAAAGTTGCCGCTCATACAGGTATAAGATTTAATGAACGTGCTGATCAACTAGCTAAAGAAGCTTGTGGCTTAAAATAAAGAACCTTAAAAAGACCGATCAAGTTAGGGATCCAACTTGATCGGTCTTTAGTTTATTGGTTTAGTAAGCGTGTTGCTTATTCAGCACTGCTACTTTCGGCACTACTGCTATCAGCAGCTGAACTTTCTGAAGAACTCTCAGAAGAGGAAGCTTCAGAAGAAGAGCTTTCTTTCTTAGAAGAAGAGCTACTCTTCTTGCTTGAAGAACTTGAAGTCGTCACACTACTTGTTGAAAGGTAATCAGCTAGAATATCTTTCAAGTCACTATCTTTGATCGAAACGTTACCTTCTTTGAATTCTTTTGAGATAACAGCTTGAAGTGTTGCAGAGTCGTTTAGTTTTTCATCGATGATCTGATCTTTTAATTCTTGTGTATGGTCAGACATCTTACCTTTACCAGGGTTCTTGACGCTGTAAATAATGTGGTAGCCATAGCTTGTCTTGACAGGTTCTTTAGTGTATTCACCTTGTTTCAAAGCAAATGCTGCTTTTTTGAATGTACTGTCAAGTGAAGTATCTGTGTTGTTGAATGATGGTAGCTTACCGCCATCGTTTTTCGTTGAGTCATCGATCGATTTTTCTTTAGCTAACTTCTTGAAATTCTTCCAGGAACCATCTTTGTTGAGATCTTCGATGATCGATTTAGCTTCGTCTTCATTTGAAACGAGGATCTGAGCAACCGTGATCGTTGGTTCATAAGATTTCCATTGCTTCTTAAGTTGCGCATCAGTGATCTTTGTATTAGCGATCACTGCTTGACGTAATAACAAGTTAGAACGAATGCTCTTCTTGAAAGCTGAAGCTGTCAAGCCGTTTTGTGAAAGGACAGCTGAGAAAGAAGAACCGTATTGTTTCTTGTATTTGTTATATTCTTTGTTGACCATCTTATCGGTAACTTTATCACCATATTTACCTTCTAAGATCTTGTCTAAGATCATTTGTTGTAAGATCTGTTTCCCAGAAGAGGTCTTTTTCATACTATCGTAGTATTGACTTTCAGTGATCTTACCACCCGAAGTAGTGGCCACAGTTTTACTTGAACAAGCTGATAAGCTCAATGTCATCAAGACACCAGCACAGGCGACTAACCATTTTTTCATTATGTTAAACACATCCTATTCGTAAAAATCTAATAAGTACAATATAACACATTTGGCGAAATGACGCGCAAACGTTTAATAATTTTTAAGAAAATCGTTGTTCGAGCTCAGAAGCAGAACGGTCGAGCTCTTTTGTCAAAGGTTTGATCTCTTCGCTATAAACATTGATCTCTTTTGAAAGCTCATCTAAAACAGGAGTGGCTTTTTCTAATTCAGCACTGAAAGCGTGAGCCTTATCTTTGACAACTTGAACTTTAGCTAGATAAGCTTTACCTTCTGCGACTGTTTGATCAAGGACGACTGCCTTTTTAGTCAAATATTTGAAGATCTCATCACGTTTGAGATAGACGATCGTTGCAAGCGAACCTGTGATCAACGCAAAACGAGTTAATTTATTCATTGGTCTGATCCTCTAAATGGGCTTTGATGTTAGCTGCGATCGCTTGGAGTTTTGCGCTATCATATTGGTCTGAATTATCGTCAAAGACCATCTTGAAGCCGTCTTTTTGGCTGTAACGTGGGATCAAATGAACATGTGAATGAAAGACCGTTTGGTAGGCAACTTCACCGTTATTATTGACGATATTTAGCCCTGTGATCTGAGGATCTGAGGCTTTGAGTGCCCGAGCGATCTTGGGGATCCGACTAAAAACGGTTTTAGCCAGTTCTTCATCATATTCGAAGATATCAGCTGCGTGTTTTTTAGGAACGACAAGAGTATGTCCTGGTGTAGCTTGGGAGATGTCTAAGAAAGCTTTGACTTCATCATCTTCGTAGACTGTTGTACTTGGGATCGTTCCAGCGACGATCTTACAAAAGATACAATCTTGCATATTTAAAACCTTCTTTCAAAAAAATAGATCTTTCTTCTAGTATACACTAAAATTTAGTCGATCATCTATTCTAGAAAAAATTCTAACACTATGTATCCAATTTTTCCTTTAGCCTGAATTTGGTGTAAACTAAAGAATAAGAAAATTTCTCGGAGGGTAGTCTATGACTTTAGAAGTTAACGGACTTGTTGGTGGCTATTCACAAGTCCCAGTATTAAAGGATATCTCTTTTACAGTGAATGATCGTGAACTAGTTGGCCTGATCGGGCTCAACGGGGCAGGTAAATCGACGACTTTGAAGCATATCATTGGCTTACTTATGCCACAAAAAGGAACTATCAAACTTGATGGAGTGACTCTTGCTAAAGATCCTAAGCACTATAAGAGCCAACTAGCGTATATCCCAGAAACTCCGATCTTATATGAAGAGTTGACGTTAAAAGAACATCTTGAGCTAACGATGATGGCTTATGGACTCGATCAAACAAAAACTTGGCCAAAGGCGCAGAAACTATTAAAGAAATTTCGCTTAGATAATAAGTTAGATTGGTTTCCCGCTAATTTTTCAAAAGGGATGAAACAAAAAGTGATGATCGTTTGTGCTTTCATCACAGATGCATCTTTATATATCATTGACGAGCCGTTTTTAGGACTAGATCCACTTGCAACAAATGATCTACTTGAGTTGATCGCCCAAAAAAAGCAAGCTGGCGCAGCCGTCTTGATGTCAACGCACGTTTTGAGTACTGCGCAAGAGTATTGTGATCGGTTTGTGATGCTTGACCAAGGGCAAGTCACAGCAAGCGGCGATCTAGCGCAACTCCGGCAAACCTATGGAAAACAAGAAGCTTCTTTATCTGAGATCTATCTCAAATTCGCGCAGGGTGGTGAAAGTGATGCTTGAATTATGGAAAAAACGTCAAGCTAAACATCAAAAACAAATGTTCAAATATTTACGTTATGTATTGAATGATCATTTTGTCTTAGCTTTGCTCTTTTTACTAGGTGGGCTAGGTTTGAGTTATTCTAATTATCTGCAAACATTGACTAGTCAAAAAAGTGTTTCATTTAGTCCTGTGATCAGTGCTTTGATCTTATGGCTCGTTTTAAAATGTGGTTCTTTAGCGACCCTTTTGCGCCCAGCAGATCTTGTTTTTTTAGGACCTAAGCAAGCCGAGATCGGAAGCTACTTAAGCCGTGCTTTTACGCATTCACTATTTTTTTCTTGGCTCAGCGTTTCAGTGTTTTATTTGGCGCTTGTTCCGTATCTTTTGCATGCGGTCTTGCTGAAGACGCCACAGATCTTATTGCTTTGGTTGCTCGTTTTAGTATTGAAATATTTGCAACTTGAGCGCGAATTACTTGCTTTGTATCACGCTAAATTAGCTCAAAGATGGTTCAGATTACTTTTTGCTGATCTTTTTTGTTTCCTCATTTTACTAGCGAGTTTTTATTTTAATGCGCTTTATTTGCTCTTGTTGAGTGCGATGATAGGGATCTTTTTAGAAAGAGCGCAAAAAGCAAGTGCCGCTAGTGGGAGCTTTCTATGGGAGCAAGCGATCAAAAGAGAACAACGAAGAATGTTACGTTGGTATCGCTTTTTTGATCTTTTTACCGATGTACCATTTATCCAAGTGGCTGCTAAGAGACGGCGTTATTTAGATCGCTTCTTACCTAAAGCTTCAAATAGTCCTACGAGAAGTTTCACTTATTTGTATTGGCGGGCGTTAGTCCGAAATGGAAACTATAGTGGCCTTTATTTACGTTTGAGCTTACTAGGAATGGTGATCTTATACTTTGTCGAAACTCCGTGGTTAGCTTATGTTTTAGGGATGCTGTTCATTTATCTTTTAGGTTTCCAGTTATTGCCACTTTATTTTTACTATGATGAGCTTGTTTTTATGCATCTTTATCCGTTAGAGAAGAACCAAAAGCTCAAAGCCTTCAGTCAAGTTTTATTTACTAGTCTTGCGCTTTGTGCAGTTGTCTTTTCACTTGTCGTTTTTAGCTCGTTAGGTCTTTTTTCAGGAAGCATTTCTTTAGGTCTTTTATTAGGTGAGTGTTTACTGCTTGCTGGTCCCTATACCAAAGTGCGCCTAATAAAAAGAGCTTGACAGGCTACTTAGTTCTTTGTAGACTTATTTTAGTTATCGATATTTTCAAAAGGAGAGCCCCAGATGGATATCAGTTTGGACAATGGCTGGCAGATCCTTCCGATCGATGGCGACACAGGTACTGCTTATATGGCAGTCAATAATGATGAACGTATTTTTTTAAAGAGAAATACTTCCCCATTTTTGGCGGCTTTATCGTTAGAGGAGATCGTTCCGCGTCTGATTTGGACTAAAACGATGGTCTCAGGTGATACTTTGACTGCACAAGAGTGGATGAATGGTCGTTCGCTCAAGCGCGAAGAGATGTGTTCAGTACAAGTTTCTCAACTTCTTTATCGAATGCACCACTCAAAACTTTTAAAAAAGATGTTGCTCCAAGTTGGGGGTAAGACTTATACACCAGATGACCTCTTAGCTCAATATTTTACTAACTTGAGCAGTGATCTACGTAAGCATCCGTTATTGATGCGTGTTGTCGCACGATTAAGAGAGGATATGCCGCGGCTTGAAAGCTCGAATTACGAAGTATGTCATGGCGATTTAAATCATAAAAACTGGCTCTTATCTGAGTCAGGACAGCTATATCTAGTCGATTGGGAAGCAGTTCGTATAGCTGACCCAGCTTTAGATCTTAGTATGTTAATGTGTCAATATGTCCCACGTAAGGATTGGGAGCAATGGTTAACGCGTTATGAAGGAAAAAAACCTTCAGCAGACTTATCAGCTCGGATCGATTGGTATGCGATGATCAACTTATTGTTAGTGATCAAGCATAACTATGAACGTGGTCATTTCCATGAAATGAACCAAGACATTATCAAGCTTAGTCAATTTATCAAAAACAAAAATAACAATGCCAAGCATTGTTGATGCGATAAGGGATAAAAGGCAGTGCACCTTTTGTCCCTTATTTAGTGAAAGTTAGTTATAGAAAGGAAAACTAGTTGTTAACTAGTTAAAAAAAGATGCGTTTAAGAAATAAACCTTGGGCGAAGCCTTTGATCGAGGAAAACCCGCAATATGTCGTTACAGAACCAGCTGAGTTGCGTGGAAAATGGCAAAGTCGTTTTGCCAAAAAACAACCACTTTATATTGAAGTTGGGATGGGAAAAGGTCGTTTCATCGTCGAAATGGCTAAAAAATATCCAGAAAGAAATTTTATCGGGATCGAGATGCAAACTGTAGCAACAGGGATCGCTTTGAAAAAACAACTTGAAGCACAGTTACCGAATCTCCAATTTATTTGTGCTAACGGGAGTGGACTGACAGAATTTTTTGAAAAAAATGAAGTCAGTGGGATCTATTTGAATTTTTCAGACCCGTGGCCGAAGAAGCGTACTGAGAAACGGCGTTTGACATATAAGAGTTTTTTAGCTCAATATGAAGAAGTTATGTGCGCAGAAGGTCACTTAGAATTTAAGACTGACAATCGTGGTCTTTTTGAGTATTCATTAGTAAGCATGAATAACTATGGGATGGAATTTGATCAAGTTTGGTTAGATCTTCACCAAACTCCCGACTTAGTTGACAATGTGATGACAGAATATGAAGAAAAATTCAGTCAAAAAGGTCAACCAATCTATAAGTTAGAAGCACATTTCAAAACAAGCAAATAAATTTAAAAATAACTCTTGATAAGTTATAATACAAAAAGTAAGTAATTTATTCTGGAGGGATCATTATGGAAAAATTAGCAAAAATGGATAAAAAAACATTAGAAGAAAAGTTACAAGATGGCAAGTACGTTCTTTTCTTTACCGCAGATTGGTGCCCAGATTGTCGTTTTATCAAACCAGCGATGCCTGAGATCGAAGCAGAATTTAGCCAATTTGAGTTTATTACAGTTGATCGTGATGAAAATATCGATCTTTGCCAAGAGCTGATGATCATGGGGATCCCTAGTTTTGTCGTTTATGAAGATGGCAAAGAAAAGGCTCGTTTTGTCAATAAAGACCGGAAGACTAAAAAAGAAGTCGAAGATTTTTTAAATAATATTTAAGCTAAAGGAAGTATGAAACATGTTGATCACTAGCTATAACCCAGCGCAAATGGGTGATGTTTTAGTAGCAATAACAAAACCAGATGTTGCTACGCAAGCAACTGAGAAAAAAGAAAAGATCGTTCGGATCTATGATGTAAGTTCGAATGAGACTTTAGGTTATAACTTTTTTGAAGTCAGTGAACTTTTGTCTGATCTGACAGATCAAGGACAAGTCTTTTTAACAGAAAAGCAAGTAGCGACTTTAAACGAAGCTTTAAGTCAAGCTGGTTTTGAAGCAGAACTTACAGTTGATATGACACCTAAATTTGTAGTGGGGTATGTAGCTGAATTAGCAGAACATCCAGATTCAGATCATTTGCATATTGCTAAAGTCGAAGTCGATAACGGTGAAACGCTTCAGATCGTTTGTGGAGCACCAAATATCGAAGCAGGACAAAATGTTGTCGTTGCCAAAGTTGGTGCGATGATGCCAAGTGGGGCTTTGATCTGGCCTGGAAAGTTACGCGGGGTCGACAGTTTTGGGATGCTCTGTGCTGCACGTGAATTAGCTTTACCTAACGCACCTAAAGCACGTGGGATCTTGATTTTAGATCCAGCTGAATTCAAAGTTGGGACAGCTTTTGATTTTGCAAAAGGCGCACGATTATTTGCTTAAGCTTACAAACAAAGCAGGTTTGCTAGAAAAATAGGTTGTGGGGCAGATGACTTATCCAAGAAAGGAAGCACTATAGTATTTCTGATTATATAGATCGTTATATAATTCCACAGGCTATAGGATAGTGATTGAAATGAAAGTGCATATCACAAATATACATGGCCAAAGTTACCAAAGCACTGCGCAACTTGCGCAAAATCAAGTCGCTCAAATTGCTTGCCGAGAACTTGGTTTCAAAGAACTGGGGATCTACAACTATAACTGGCCAGAAGAACCAGATGCGCAACTCAATGCACGTTTTGATGGGATCATTGCTTCGGTCAGTAAAGGGGATACGATCATTTTTCAATCTCCAAGTTGGAATTCGATCGAATGGGATCAAGCCTTTCTTGATCACTTAGCACCGTACGCTGTTAATAAGATCATCTTTATTCATGACATCATTCCATTGATGTTTGAATCGAATCGCTATTTACTGCCTAAGTTTATTGATTTTTATAACAGTGCTGATCTTGTTATCGTTGCTTCTCAAAATATGGCTGATTTTTTACGTACTGAAGGTCTGACAGTCGAAAAGATCGTAGTTCAGCATATGTGGGATCATTTATGTCAGATCAACCCGTTGACTATTCCACAAAACACTAAAGTTATTAACTTTGCTGGTAATCCAGAAAAGTTTAGATTTATACAAAATTGGAAATTCGCTGAAACTAGTTTATATGTATTTAGTGAGCAGGTAGAGGTCCCTGAAAATGCAAACATCAAGTTTGGTGGTTGGCAGTCAGATGGGGTTTTAATTGAAAAATTACGAACAAATGGTGGATTTGGCTTAGTTTGGGATGACAATGCTTACTGGAGTAAATATATGCAACTCAATGCTAACCATAAATTGAGTACATATCTGGCAGCAGGCATCCCGTTGATCTTGCCCAAAGAATTACCTGAAAGTCAGAGGATCGTAGAAAAAGGTCTAGGCTTTGCAGTTTCTGATTTAAAGGAAGCCGTTACTCTAGTTCAAGCTTTAAGTGACCAAAAGTATCATGAGATGGTCCAACGGGTTGAAGCTTTTGCCCCACTTATTCGTGAAGGCTTTTTTGCTAAAAAAACATTAACAGAAGCAGTCTTTAAGGTTTTATACGAATAATATATAACTTTGAGTCATATCGTCTTAACGAGACGGTATGACTTTTTTTAAGCTATTATTTTGAAGTAGATAAAGTAATTTTGCTAAAATAAGAGTATCAATAAAGTAGAGGTGTTTAGGATGAAAACATATAATTGGGCGACGCTAGGTTGTGGTGTGATCGCTAACGAATTAGCGCAAGCTCTGGCTAAAGAGGGACGCACACTTTATAGTGTGGCTAACCGAACACATAGCAAGGCCGAAGCTTTTGCTGAAAAATATGGGATCAAAAAAGTCTATGATCAGATCGATGGTGTTTTTTCTGATCCCAATGTAGATATTATTTATATCTCAACGCCCCATAATACGCATATTGAATTTTTGCGTAAAGCTCTAGCGGCAGGGAAGCATGTTTTATGTGAAAAATCGATCACGTTGAATGCTGCTGAACTTGCTGAAGCTAAACTTTTAGCTAAAGAAAATAATGTGGTCTTGGCTGAAGCTATGACACTTTACCATATGCCGATCTATAAAAAGCTTCGTGATATTATCGAAACAAAACGTTTAGGTAAATTGCAGATGATCCAGTTGAATTTTGGAAGTTACAAAGATTATGATATGAATAACCGTTTTTTCTCACCTAAATTAGCTGGTGGGGCTTTATTAGATATCGGAGTCTATGCTTTATCGTTTGCGCGTTGGTTTATGTCAGAAAAACCAGATAAACTGGCTTCTCAAGTGCGCTTAGCTCCAAGTGGAGTCGATGAACAAGCAGGGATCTTATTGCAAAATAAAGCTGGTGAGATGGCAACGATCGCCTTGACATTACACGCTAAACAACCTAAACGTGGGATGTTAGCTTTTGAAGAAGGCTACATTGAGATCTACGAATATCCACGGGGAAACGAAGCAACGATCACTTATACAGAAGATGGGAGTAAAGAAGTTCTCCAAGCAGGCCAAACTGAAAATGCTTTGGCATATGAAGTTAAAGATATGGAACGAGCAGTCAGTGGGGCTGAAAATGTGATGTACTTAAACTATACGACAGATGTTATGGAAATGATGAGTGCGTTGCGAAAAGAGTGGGGTTTGTTTTACCCTGAAGAACGCTAAAAAATTTTGACCGGATATGTTAGACATATCCGGTCTTTTACTATCAGATCTTAAGAGACTTAGTTGTTTTGTCTTTAGCTAGACTATATAATTAAGTGTATATTTATGATGCCAGAGCTAATTAAGTTTTGGAGCTAAAAGAAGTTAGGATGAAAGAAATGGAACATTACGACGGACCAGCTTTTTTTAGAAATGGAAGAAGAGAGCGACAAGTTCCGCAAGTTTCTTACCATAAGCCAGATAAGCAGGTCGAACAAAAAAAAGAAAAAAAGAAAACAAATTCTCAATATAATACAGTACGTGCCTTTAGTCCCAAATATGTTCCGCAATCGTTAGTACACACGACGCCTGTTGTTGAGCGGACTGATTATGCTAAACTGATCAATGCATTAAAAAAGGACCCAGGTGATTATCTGCTATTTGATAGTGGGATCTTGTTTGGCTCAGAAGCGATCGATCTGACAAAAGAAAGACCAAAAGTAAACGAAGTCAAAAACGTTTCAGAACACACGGCAGCCCGATCTAAAGAAGAACACTCAAAACCTTTGAGTGATGAGCGAGCTTTAGATGAAGGACCTGCCACTACTAAGTCCTCTAGTCTGCCAACTAAACGACCTGAAATTTCTCAAGAGACACGCCCAACTGAAAAAGTATGGCGATCAGTAGTCACAAAAGAAGCAACAACAACTGGAGAAGTAAAACGACCAGTAGAAAACACTACTTTAGCACAAACTGAAGTTCGTAGACCTAAGAAACGCTTGAGTGGGTTAGCGGCAGCACTAGAACACGAAACAAAAGAAGTAGCCCAAGCAGAGAAGCTAGCTAACACTAGTGTATCAAATCCAGATGTCCAATATACTTATCCGCCGTTGACTTTGTTGCCAGCCCCAGTTGTTGAGGCCGATCCCGCACTTGAGCAGTGGGTCGAAGAACAAGTTGTGACTTTAAATGAAACACTTAAAGCGTTCAATGTTGAGGCTACGGTGAGCGAATGGACGATCGGGCCAACAGTCACACAGTTTGAACTGACTTTAGGGCATGGCGTCAAAGTCAATAAGATCACTAATTTGACAGATGATCTCAAACTAGCTTTGGCTGCAAAAGATATTCGGATCGAAGCTCCGATCCCCGGAAAGAGCACTGTCGGGATCGAGATCCCTAATAAGACTTCGCGTCCGGTCATGCTATCAGAAGTCTTACGTTCTGAAAAATTTCAAGTAGCCTCTTCTCCACTAACGATCGCTTTAGGAGTCGATCTTTTTGGCGAGCCACAGATCACAGATATCAAAAAAATGCCACATGGCTTGATCGCAGGGGCTACAGGTTCAGGTAAATCAGTATTTATCAATAGTCTATTAGTTTCCTTGCTCTATAAAGCTACTCCAGCTGAAGTCAAACTACTTTTGATCGATCCCAAAGCAGTTGAGATGGCTCCTTATCATGACCTACCGCACCTCTTAGCTCCAGTTATTTCTGACCCTCAAGCTGCCGCCGCTGCTTTAAAATGGTTAGTTAATGAGATGGAGGAACGTTATCAACGTTTAGCTGCAGCAGGATCACGTAATATCGAAGTATATAATGAAAAAGCAAAACAAGCAGGTGAGTACAGTCTACAGCTACCATATATCGTTGTGATCATCGATGAATTGGCTGATTTGATGATGGTCGCTTCTTCTGAAGTTCAAGATCATATCGCACGGATCACGCAAAAAGCACGGGCAGCAGGGATCCACTTGATCGTTGCGACACAACGTCCAAGTGTGGATATTATTACGGGAACGATCAAAAATAATATTCCAACACGCATCGCCTTTATGGTAGCTAGTCAAGTTGATTCGCGCACCATCCTAGATACTGCAGGAGCAGAGCGCTTGTTAGGACGGGGAGATATGCTTTATCTTGGCAATGGGGCAAGTCAACCACTGCGCCTGCAAGGAACTTACATTGAAGATGAAGTTGAGCGTATCACGGATTTTGTTAGACAAAGTGGACGGCCTAAATATGCTTTTGACCCAGATGGTTTGAAACAGCGAGTTTTAGAAAGCGAAAAGCAAGACGAACTTTTACCACGTGTTTTAGATTATCTAGTCAATGAAGAGACGATCTCGACCTCTAAATTACAGCGAGTCTTTTCGATCGGATATAATCGAGCCGCAAGTATCATTGATACACTTGAAAGCAAGCAATATATCTCACCAGCCCACGGTGCTAAGCCCCGTAAAGTTTTCTTGACGCAAGAAGGGTTAGATAAACTGCGCGCGACCACTACTGGCTAAAGGTGCTATTTGTGAGCCTAAAAGCCTAACGAATTTCGAAGCACGCTTTGTGTAGATCCCGGCACCTTACTTGCTCAAGCAGTGGACGGCAGATCGTCGCTATCTTAAAAAATAGAGCTAAGTGTAGGCTTAGCTCTATTTTTTTAAGCAAAAATCTAAAAATTCAGGGAAATGTTTGGCCCAAAAGTACTCATTGTGTGATTCACCAGCAAAGATCTTTAATTTGATCTGGGGTAGAGGATGACCATTCAAAAGTAAAGTTTGGTAATAGGCAATGGCTTCATCAATATAGGCTTGAGCTTGAAAGTTAGGGGAAATGATCTCATCATCGCCAGCGTCACTTTCATTGGCTCCAGCTTGGATATAAACTTTAGTTGTTTTTTTCAATGGATTTTCAGCGACAAAGGGACTAAATTGATCACTTAACCAAGCGGCACTAGAAAAAACACCTAGATTCCCAAAGATGTCTGGATAAGCCGAACCCATATAAGCAGTAATATAACCGCCTAGAGAGCTTCCCGCTAAAAGTGTATCGCTTCGAGCTGGACGTGTTCGGTAATGAGTATCGATAAATGGTTTAACGACTTCTACGATCCAAGCAGCATAAGCTTGACCGCCCCCTCCAAATCGTTGCTGCTTTCCATCTTGATAAAATTCGGTCGGCCACGGAGTATATTCATCCGAACGATATCGGGGACTGTTGTCAAGTCCAACAATGATCAAAGGGGGAAATTCTCGGTGTTTTTTAAGCGTCGGGATCACTTTCCAAGAATGACCCATAAAAGCTTCGCGACTATAAAAAACGTTTTGTCCATCGTGCATGTACAACACAGGATACGTCTTATGCCGTTCTTGGTAGTAGTTTTTAGGTAATAAAACTCGGATCCGCCGGGGGCGGTCATAAGGCATTGCAAGATAGTGCGTTTTTAATTCTAAAAAATTATTCTGTGGCATCTCCATCACCTGTTGTTTTTCAAGGATATAAATTCCATAATTCCTTTTTGCTTTATCATATCTTGTTGTTTATGAGAAGTCTAGTAAAAACTTTAAGTGATTTTATTATTCACATTAATTTTCATTTGTGATAATATTAATGAAAAATTAGATAAGAATGAATTTTAAGGTGACTGAAAGTTATGAGGGGGAAACTACATGTATTTTGAAGAACGAAGCTACGAGAGTAAAAATTTAGGTCAGACGATGCATTATAATGTCTATGGACATGCAGGCAAAGCAGTGCTTGTCTTTCCATCTTCAGGTGGGAGTCATTCTGAATTTGGGGATTTTGGAATGATCGAAGCCTGTCGTTCGTGGATCGAACGTGGCCTTTTGCGTTTTTATACACCTGATTCCTATGATGCACAGTCATGGGAGGCATCCTACAAAGCCCCATTTGAACAGGCATTAGCCCACGATGCGTATGATCGGTTCATTATTGAAGAGTTAGTCCCAGTTATCCAAGTTGAAAATAAGTCCCAGGATAAGCTTTTGGCGACTGGTTGTTCAATGGGAGCGTATCATGCGATGAATTTTGGTTTACGTCATCCTGATGTTTTTGCGACTGTGATCTCATTGAGCGGTTTTTACGATCTAAGTTTTTTACTAGGAACTATCAATGACGAACATGTCTATTTAAATTCGCCGACGAGTTACTTAGCTAATTTGGCTGATCCGTGGTTTTTAGAGCAATATCGTCAAAATACGTTTATTGTTTGCACTGGTCAAGGGCCTTATGAAGAACCTTATGAGACTAAAAAGTTAGAAGAGGTCTTTCAAGCTAAAGGAGTGCCTGGATGGTTTGATTATTGGGGCTATGATGTTGCTCATGATTGGAATTGGTGGCAAAAACAGTTACCGTATTATCTGACAGAACTTGAAGCTGCTGGTAAAGTTTAGAAAGGGGCCGTGTATGAATTTTATTGTTATCTCACCACATTTTCCTGAAAATTTTGAACAATTTTCAGTGCGCTTAAATGCCAATGGCGCAACGACTTTAGGGATCGGTGATCATCCTTATGATCAGCTGTCACCGACTTTGCAGGATGCTTTGACAGAATATTACCGTGTAGATGACATGGAAGATTACGCTCAAATGTATCGTGCTGTAGCCTATTTTGCTTTTAAATACGGGAAGATCGATCGCTTAGAATCGCATAACGAATACTGGCTCTTTCAAGATGCTCAGTTAAGAACTGATTTTAATATTCCAGGTTATAAAACAAAAGACATGGATGTTATCAAGTATAAATCTAAAATGAAAGAGGTCTTTTTAAAAAATGCGATCCCAGTTGCTAAAGGCCAAGTCTTTACGACTGAAGCTGAAGCTAAGCAAGCTTTATCAGAGTTAGGCTATCCAGTTATCATTAAACCAGACGAAGGCGTTGGGGCAAGTGATACATATAAGATCACAAATGAAAAAGAGCTAGCCGATTTTTTGAAGAACAAACATGATCGTCCATACTTTATGGAGGAATTTATCGAAGGTGATATCGTGACGTTTGATGGTCTGACAGACCAAAGCGGTAATGTTGTTTTTTATTCTTCTTTAGTGTATCAGGAGCCGGCGCTAGAAACAGTTTCACGTGCTGGTGATATGTATTTCTATGAAACACGAAACGTGCCTGCAGACCTATATGAATTAGGTGTGAAATGCGTTTTAGCTTTTGATATTCGTGAACGTTTCTTTCACTTTGAATTTTTCAAAACGAAAACTGGTAAGTTGATCGCGTTAGAGATCAATTGTCGCCCACCAGGAGGACCTTCGATCGATCTTATGAATCATGCGCACGAACTGAGTCTCTTTGATGAATATGCCCACATCGTGCTTGAAGATCGTTTCTATGGCACAAGTGATTGTCCTTACTATAGTGTCTATATTTCACGCGATTTAGAGCAAAATTACTATTATAGTGAACAAGAGATCAAACAAAAATATCAAACTAATTTAAAAGAGATCCAAAAAGTTCCTGGTGTTTTTGCAGATGTGATGGGAGATATCGGCTATATTTTCAATACTAAGACAAAAACTGAGATGTTTGAGATCATCGCAGATCTTGGGAAACTTAAACCTTTAACTACACAGTAGTTAAAAATACTAAGTTTTCTTTGAAAGGCTTACAAGACTTTCAATCGATCTATTATCTATGGTAAACTGTTTTTGACCGTTAAATAAGAAAAGAGGATCTTTACCATGGATATGGATACAACCTACTTTTTTGTAGGTATCAAAGGGACTGGAATGAGCGCTTTAGCTTTGATCTTAAATGATAAAGGTTGTAAAGTCGCCGGTTCAGATATCGAAAAGTATACTTTTACGCAAAGAGGATTAGAACAAGCGGGGATCAAGATCTACCCGTTTGATGAAAAAAATATTGATAAAAAAATGACGATCGTAGCCGGAAATGCTTTTGGTGATGATCAAGAAGAGATCAAAAGAGCACGTGAATTAGGTTTGAAAGTTTTACGCTATCCTGAAGTCGTGCAAATGTTGATCGAAGAAACAACAAGTATCGGTGTGGCGGGAGCCCATGGTAAGACAAGTACTTCAGGTTTGTTAGCACATGTGTTGAGTGGCGTTTCACCAACAAGTTTTTTAGTTGGGGATGGAACGGGAAAAGGGATCCCAGATGCTCGTTTCTTTGTTTTTGAAGCTGACGAATACCGCCGACATTTTGTCGCTTACCACCCCGATTATACGATCATGACAAATATCGATTTTGATCATCCAGACTATTTCACTGGGATCGATGATGTTTGTGATGCTTTTGAAACTTTGGCAAAACAGACTAAAAAGGGACTTTTTGTTTGGGGTGAAGATAAGTATCTACGGCGCTTGAAGGCTGATGTCCCAGTTTACTACTATGGTACAGAAGCAAATGATGATGTTCGCGCTGAAAATATCAAGCGCACGACTAAAGGCTCGACTTTTGATGTTTATTTGCATGACCAATATCTGGGCAATTACGAGATTCCGATGTTTGGCAAGCATAACATTTTAAATAGTTTAGCTGTGATCGCTGTTTCACATTTAGAAAAAGTCGATCAAGAAGAGATCAAAAAGGAACTTTTAACTTTTAAAGGTGTTAAACGGCGCTTCACAGAAAAACGTGTTGCTGATATGGTCATTATCGATGATTATGCACACCATCCATCTGAGATCACTGCTACACTTGACGCTGCCCGGCAACAATACCCAGATAAAAAGATCATTGCTGTTTTTCAACCGCATACGTTCAGTCGGACGATCGCTTTGATGGATGATTTTGCTAAAAGTTTAGATCTAGCTGACAAAGTCTATTTGACGGATATTTTCAGCTCGATCCGCGAACATGATGGCAAAGTCTCAGCTAAAGATCTAGGTGAAAAGATCACTAAGGGTGGCGCAGTTTTAGAACTCGATAATATGTCGCCATTACTTGATTACCATGATGATGTCGTGGTCTTCATGGGCGCAGGCGATATTCAAAAATACGAATATGCTTATGAAAAACTTTTAAGTGATCTAAGTTTGAATAATAACTAAAAAAGGCTGGCTTGAATGCCAGCTTTTTTAGTTATTTGAGTACGTTATTTGAGCAAAAAAATCAGGTGTGCTATTATGTATCTAAGACAACGTAGAGGAGTGTGAAGCTTTATGCCTGATGATGTGCATAGGCAAGGAAAACCGATCACTGCTATCAGCGAAGGTGATTCGTTGACAGTAACCGAAAGTATCTCAGAAAGAGATCTTTTGATCTATTTAGGACTGACAAATGATAACAATCCGTTGTATATTCAAAACGAATATGCTAAGAGTTTAGGCCATAAGAAGACGATCGTTCCACCGATCTTATTGAGTGGGATCATCACTAGTTCGGTCTCAAAACTTTTACCTGGTCCAGGAAGTGAGATCGTTAATTTGTCAGCTAATTTTATCATGCCAGTCTATCACGATGAGATCATCACGTTTAGTTTCGAAGTCATTAAAGTCGACTTAATGAAAGAAGTCGTCATGATCTCGGTCGAAGCGACTAATAGTCAGGACGAACGTGTTTTAGATTCAGTCGTCATGGCGCGTCCTCCACGCCAAGAGTAATTTAATAGGAAGAGGGAATTTTTGATGAATAACGAACCAAATCTATATGATAGCCGTTCGACAGGATTGAACAGCTTTTTTACAAAGATGTATGGATATATGGGCTTAGCAGTTGCGATCAGTGCCCTAACTGCTTACATTGGGTCATTTAATCCAACTGTGATCCGAATGATGAGCAACCCATTAGCCTTATTTGGGGTTTTTGCGATCCAACTAGTTTTAGTCTACTCGATGTCTTCGGTCAAAGCAGACCGTTCACCGTTGATGAGTGCCTTAGGGTTATTTTTATTTGCTGGTTTAGAAGGGCTTTTGTTTAGCGGGATCTTTATCGTTTATACTGCGCAAAACATCACGAGTGCTTTTGTGGCTGCCTTTGTGATGTTTACTGTTTTAGCGATCATGGGAACGACAACGAAAAAAGATCTTTCAGGGATCGGACGGCAAGCAACCGCTGCGTTGATCGCTTTGATCATTGTTTCTTTGATCAATCTCTTTTTAAGAAGTCCAATGATCAACTATATCTTCTCTTTTGTAGGGTTAGTGATCTTTATGGGCTTGACAGCTTGGGATACACAACGTTTACGGCAAATGTATCTTCAGATGGGATCACAAGTCAACGTCAATAACTTAGCTTTGATGGGAGCTTTACAACTCTATCTTGACTTTATCAACATCTTTATCTTCTTGCTAAATATCTTTACTGGTGTTGGTGGCGACCGCGACTGATCCAGTGATTTTAAAGTCTCTCTTTATGAGAGGCTTTTTTTAATCTGATCAAAATTTTGGTAAAATAGAAAGTAAGTAGAAACGTATAAAGGATGGCGATATTATGGCAGAAAAGAAACGATTACTTTTGATCGATGGGAATAGTGTGGCTTTTCGTGCTTTTTTTGCGATGCATAATCAACTAGAGCGGTTTGTCAATCATGCGGGATTGCATACAAATGCGATCTATGGTTTTAAATTGATGTTAGATAAGATCTTAGCTGAAGTTGATCCGCAAAATGTTTTAGTGGCTTTTGATGCTGGTAAGGTAACTTTTAGAACTAAAGCTTATGCTGATTATAAAGGAGGACGTTCTAAGACTCCAGGGGAGCTTTCCGAGCAGTTTCCATATTTAAAAGAGTTATTGACTGCTTATGGGATCAAAAATTATGAACTACCTAACTACGAAGCTGATGATATCATCGGAACGATGGCTAAAAGAGCAGAAGATGAAGGTTATCAAGTTACGATCGTGACAGGAGATCGAGATCTAACGCAATTGACGACAGATAACACGACTGTAGCGGTAACGATCAAAGGCGTTACAGAGATCGAGAAATATACTCCAAAACATGTTTTAGAAAAATATGGCTTAGAGCCAGCTCAGATCATTGATATGAAAGGTCTGACTGGGGATAGTTCAGATAATTATCCTGGGGTAACAAAAGTTGGCGAAAAAACCGCGATCAAACTTTTGAAACAGTATGGTTCGATCGAAGGGATCTATGAAAATATCGCCGAGATGAAAAAATCAAAACTCAAAGAAAATCTTTTGGCCGACCAAGAGCTTGCTTTCAAATGTAAAGAACTTGCCACGATCAAACAAGATGCGCCAGTCGAAATGACCTTAGCTCAAACTACATGGAACGGTAAAGATCATACTAAACTCGTTGACTTTTTTGAGGAGATGGATTTTAAGAGTTTCTTAACGCAATTAGACGCTAAAATACCTGAAGAAGACGAAGCTATCAGTCACTTAGCTGTGACCCCTTTGACAACTGAAACATTCGCTAAACTCGATCTTACACCTGACTCAGATATCAGTTTTTATTTAGAGTTAGCTGATGATAATTATCATACAGCCGATTTTTGGGGCTTTGTTTTTAAGATCGATGAAAAATACTATGCAAGTCGGGATGTTGAGCTGTTAAAAGAGCCAAAGTTAAAGACGCTTCTTGAAGATGAACGTTTTAAGATCGATGTTTTTGATGGAAAACAAACTTATGCTGCGCTTGATCGGTTAGGGATCACACTAACTGGGATCAATTTTGATCTTTTATTAGTATCTTATCTCTTGAATACAAGCGATAATAGCAATGATCTAGGGAGTTTGGCTAAACGGCATAACTATTTAGACGTCAAAACAGATGAAGAAGTTTACGGTAAAGGCGCAAAGAAAAAAGTTCCCGCTGATGATCAGCTCTATTTTGAACATTTAGCGCATAAAGCCAAGGCGATCTCAGATCTTGAAGATCAATTGATGGAAGAACTAGCGCAAAACAAACAAGATGAGCTTTATTTTGAGATCGAACGTCCCCTTTCTTTAGTTTTAGCGCAGATGGAGCTGGCTGGGATCAAAGTAGATCGTGAGCGGCTTGATCGCATGCAAAGCGAGTTTAAAGAACGTTTAAGCGAGTTAGAGCAAGTGATCTATCAGGAAGCCGGAGAAGAATTCAATATCAATTCACCCAAACAACTGGGAGTGATCTTATTTGAAAAGCTCAAATTACCAGTTATCAAAAAGACAAAAACTGGTTATTCAACGGCAGTTGGTGTTTTAGAAAAATTACGGGGAATGTCACCGATCATCGATAATATTTTATTATATCGTCAGTTAGCTAAGTTACAGTCTACTTATGTCGAAGGGCTTTTAAAAGTGATCGCACCAGATGGAAAAGTACACACGCGTTATACACAAACTTTGACTGCAACCGGACGTCTATCTTCAGTCGATCCTAACTTGCAAAATATCCCAGTTCGCTTAGAAGAAGGCCGTAAGATCAGACAAGCGTTTGTTCCAAGTCATCCCGACTGGGAGATCTTTGCGTCTGATTATTCGCAGATCGAATTACGCGTTTTAGCACATATCTCAGGCGATAAAGGGATGCAACAAGCCTTTCGGGAGGATCGCGATATCCATGCTAATACGGCCATGCAGATCTTTGGCTTAGATGATCCAAGTCAAGTAACGCCTAATATGCGTCGTCAAGCCAAAGCTGTTAACTTTGGGATCGTTTATGGGATCAGTGATTTTGGGTTGGCCCAAAGCATCAATAGTACACGTAAACAAGCGAAAGAGTTTATGGAAGCTTATTTTGCCTCGTTCCCAGGTGTCCATCGGTATATGCAAGAGATCGTTGAGCAAGCTAAAGAACAAGGCTATGTTGAAACACTTTTCCACCGCCGCCGTTATTTAGATGATATCAATAGCAGAAACTATAATCTGCGTTCTTTTGCCGAAAGAACTGCAATGAATACGCCGATCCAAGGAAGTGCTGCCGATATCATCAAAGTTGCGATGATCAATATGCAAAAGATGCTCCAAAAAGAAGGCTTACAAGCTAAGATGCTCTTGCAAGTCCACGATGAGTTGATCTTTGAAGCGCCAAAAGATGAGATCGAAAAACTAGCCCAACTTGTGCCACAAGTGATGGATTCTGCAGTTTCATTAGCCGTGCCACTTAAAGTCGAAAGTGCTAGTGGCAAAACGTGGTTCGATACAAAATAGGGGGAAAGAAAATGCCAGAATTACCAGAAGTTGAAACGATCAGACGCGGACTAACGCAACTGGTTTTGCATGAAAAGATCAAACAAGTCGAGGTCTTATATCCTAAGATGATCTTAGGCGATCCAAGTGAGTTTGAACAGGCATTAGCAGGGGAAACGCTAGAACGTGTCGATCGGCGCGGAAAATATCTTCTATTACGCTTTTCAAATGCCAAGACCGTTGTTTCTCATTTGCGAATGGAAGGTAAATATTATGTCAAACAAGCTACCGAACCAGTCGATAAGCATACACATGTCATTTTTGAGCTTGCCTCGGGAAAACAACTGCGTTATAACGATGTACGCAAATTTGGGCGAATGCAGCTAGTGAAAACTGGGCAAGAAGCCCAACTTGCAAGTTTAAAAAAATTGGGACCAGAACCTGTCGCAAGCGACTTTTTAGTTGAGACTTTTTATACAGGTCTACAAAAAAAGAAAAAGGCGCTCAAAACAGCCTTACTTGATCAAACGCTTGTTGTGGGTCTAGGTAATATTTATGTCGACGAAGTTTTATGGCAGACAAAACTTCATCCGTTGACACCTTGTAATGCAGTATCTTTTGCTAAAGCTAAAGAACTTCATGATAACATCATTGCCGAACTTAAAATGGCGATCGCAGCTGGAGGTACAACGATCCGAAGCTATACAGATGCGTTTGAAAATGAAGGTGGTTTCCAATTTGAATTAGATGTTTACGGTCAAACGGGTAAGCCATGCAAGCGTTGTGGGACCTTGATCGAAAAAACAGTTGTTGGTCAAAGAGGAACGCATTTTTGCCCTCAATGTCAGCAGGTGCCAAAATGAGTTATATTTTAGGCTTGACTGGCGGGATCGGAATGGGAAAATCAACTTTGAGCACCTATTTGAAAACGTTAGGCTTTTGTGTTTTAGATGCTGACCAGATCGCCCGAAAAGTCGTCAAAAAAGGGACACCCGGTCTAAGACGGCTCGTGCACACGTTTGGCCAAAAGATCTTAACGCCTGAAGGTGATCTAGATCGGGCTGTTTTAGGAAAAATCGTTTTTGACGATCCTAAGATGTTAGCTAAGCTAAATACGGTGATGATACCATTGATCAAAGCTGAGTATCTAACTCAGATCGCGCACGCCAAATCAGCCAAGGTGATCGTTCTTGATGCGCCTTTATTATTTGAGCAAGGATATGATGAGCTTTGTGATGCAGTCGTGACTGTGAGTTTACCGCAAACTTTACAAATAAAGCGGATCATGGCACGCGATCACCTTGCAAAAGAAGATGCTTTAGCGCGGATCAAACACCAATTACCAGATGAGATCAGGCGTAAAAAGGCGACTGTTGTGCTTGATAGTTCGGGAACAGTTGAAGAGACGCGGGCACAAATGATAAAATGGCTAAAGACAAATCATTTGATAGAAAGATAAGATGGGGTAAAGAAACATGAAGTGTCCAAATTGTCATCAAAATGGATCACGCGTAGTGGACAGCCGGCCCGCCGACAATGGACATGCGATCAGGCGGCGCAGGGAATGTGAAAATTGTGGGTTTCGCTTTACAACTTTTGAAAGAGTTGAAGCAACTCCACTACTCGTTATCAAGAAAAATGGAGCTAGAGAAGAATTTAATCGTGAAAAAGTTTTGCGGGGCGTGATGCGCGCTGCCGAAAAACGTCCAGTCCCAATGGATCAGATCCAAGCGATCGTTGATCAAGTTGAAAAGAAGATCCGAGCAGTTGGTGGAAATGAAGTTTCTAGTCAATTGATCGGAGAATATGTGATGTCGATCTTAGTTGATGTTGATGACATCGCCTACATCAGATTTGCTAGTGTCTACCGTGAGTTCAAAGATATGGCTTCTTTTGCAAATGAGCTCCAAGAGCTGATGGCCCGCGAAAAGGCACCTAAGACTGAAAATAAAGAGTGAAAGGGGTCTGTCGATGGTTGATGCATTAAAACAGCTGTCGCCTAAAGATGGCTATATCGCAACAACGCTAGACCAGATCGGCTCCACTGAAGCTAAGCTAGTTTTAGAGCTCTATCAACCACTTCTGGGAGTCGAAGCTTATGGGATCTATGCACTGTTAGTTTCACAGGCTCAGCGTACTTTTGATCTACTTGAACGGCGCTTGCATAAAGAACTATTGGCTAGTTCTGGTTTAGGTCTGCGGGCTTTTTATGAAGCACGGATCAAGTTAGAAGCTTTAGGGCTTCTTAGAACTTTTGAACGAACAGATGATCTAGGCCATCTGCTTATTTATGAGCTCCAAGCACCTTTAAGCGCCAAAGCTTTTTTTACAGACGACCTTTTTAGCACGTTACTTTGTGATTCAGTTGGGCAAGTTCGTTATGATGAACTGAAAACTAGCTATTTAGCTACAAAATTGGAATATCCTAAAGTGCAAGAGATCACTCGGGATTTATTAGATGTCTACACAGTCAAAAGTGCAGATCTATTGACTGCTTCAAAACGTCCGCGGGTCGTTGAACGTCCGAAAAAAAGCCCACTTGCACAAGTCGAAGTTACCTTAGATCTAGAATATTTGAAAGATCTTGTGGCAAATTCATTTGTTCCTGAAGAAGAGTTGACTAAAGCAAGTGAGCTGATCAAAACGGTAACGCTCCTTTATGGTTTAGATGAATTACAGATCGTTCGCTTATTAGAACAAGCCTTGAACGTGCATGATAATACAGTTGATCATGAAGAATTCAAAAAATTAGCCACACGCCAATTTGAGCGCGAGCTTCAGCCACGAGAACAAGTTGTTGAAAGTAAGAACGAGACGGCAAAAGAACTTCCGGTGCTCTCAAAAGAAGAACAAGCGATCGCTGAAGTTTGCAAAGCTTATTTACCACTTGAGTTTTTAACGGTCTTAAAGCAACAAAAAAATAGTTTTGTTTCTGATTTAGAGCGTTATGTCGTTCAAAATTTAGTGACGAAAAAAGTTTTGCCAAATGCAGTCATCAATGTCTTGTTGCATTATTATTTGATCGCTCAAGATAATCCTGTGTTAGAGGGTAGAGTTTCTAATCGCTTTACGGTAGCAGCGGCTAAACTGGCAGAAAACAAGGTCCAGACCCCAGAAGAAGCGATGGATCTTATGAAACGTGCGAATCAAGAAGCTTTAGAAAAAAGAACAAAGAAAAAGCAAAGTTATGCCTCAAGAAAGGTCGTTCAGCGTGAGACACTTCCGGATTGGGCTAAAAAAGAACAGTCTAGTTCAAAAGAAAAAAGCTCAGCAACTGAAAAACAGAAGTTAGATGCTGAGATCGATGATCTCTTAGCACAACTCGAAGAAAATAAAGAATAAGGATAGAAAGACTATGGAAGATATAGGGAAAAGTTTGACAGAACAGATGCAACGGCATAACTGGTCAAAGCGCTATAATGAATTAGTCGAAACGGCCTTAAATGATCCAGATGTCAAACGCTTTTTAGCTGAAAATAAGCATCTTTTGACAAAAGACGATGTTATGAAAAGCATCAGTAAGCTTTATGAATATGTGACGATCAAGCAAAAAATGGCTCAAGGAGAGCAAACCTTTGCGCCTGGATATTTGCCGACGTTAGCGGTGAGTAAACACCGGATCGAAGTCGTTTATGTTCCAAGTGAACAGCTTTTAGCTAAACGAGCTAAACAAGAACTTGATGCGCGCGTCAAGATGATCGCTTTACCAAAGAGCATGCGCCAAGCTCAATTAGTCGATTATGATCGTAGCGAAGAACGAAATGAAGCTTTCCGCGCTGCCTTGCAGTTTACAAATGACTATGCCAAAGAACCAAAAAAATTTCATAAAGGTTTATATTTAGAAGGTAGTTTTGGTGTCGGTAAAACATATTTATTAGCTGCAATCGCTAATGATCTAGCCAAACGAGGATATAAAACGACATTAGTACATTTTCCTTCTTTTGTTGTCGATATCAAAGGTTCGATCGGACAAAATAAGACGACAGAGTATCTAGAACGTTTAAAAAAAGCTCCGATCTTGATGTTAGACGATATCGGAGCTGATTCATTGAGTAGCTGGATCCGCGACGATGTTTTAGGGGTGATCTTGCAATATCGTATGCAAGAAGAACTGCCGACCTTCTTTAGTTCAAATCTTTCGTTTGAACAGTTAGAAAATGAGTATTTAGCGATCAATAATCGTGGCGAGGCTGAACCGTTAAAAGCTTTAAGGATCATGGAGCGGATCAAATTTTTAGCAGACGAATATCATATTGTCGGCAAAAACCGACGAAATCCTTAAAGAAATTTTAGTAGAGACTTGAAAAAATCAAATTTTCGTGCTTAAATAGGAGTTACATTAGTAAAAGACAAACGGCAAATCGATCCAGGGAAAGAGATCTCGACTGCAAGTCTCTTAAAAGAGGAGCTTACCACTTTTACGCTGAAAGCTTACGGTAAAGGTAAGACGGTTCGTTTCCGTTATCAACGGTCTAAGAGCAGGTCTGTTTGGCCTGGAATTTGGGTGGAACCGCGTCAAAAGACGCCCCTAGTACTTTTTAGAAGTATTAGGGGCGTTTTTTACGTTCGTTTGTCAAAAATAAAGGAGCAAGATTTTATGTCAGAGATCAATATCAAATTTCCAGATGGCGCAGTAAAGCAATTTGCAGTTAACACAACGACAAAAGAGATCGCTGAATCGATCAGCATCAGCTTAGCTAAAAAAGCTGTTGCCGGTAAATTCAACGGTAAATTAGTCGATTATACCGAACCGTTGACTGAAGACGGTGAGATCGAGATCATCACAAAAGATTCAGCTGAAGGTATGCAAGTTTTATGGCAAACAGTGGCTAATGTTATGGCAAGTGCTTTACATAGCCTTTATCCTGAAATGAAGTTTGGTCAAGGGGAAAGCTTAGAACACGGTTTCTACTTTGATACAGATAACGCTTCCGGGCAAGTAGCAGAAGCTGACTTTGAAAAGATCGAAAAGAAGATGAACGAGATCATCAAGCAAAACTTACCGATCGAACGTGTCGTTTATACAGAAGAAGAAGCTTTAGCAGCTGTTGCAGGTGATGAATACCAAACTGAATTAGTCAAAGAGATCGCACGCGATAACGATGGCAAAGTCGTTGCGCATCTTTTAGATGGTTTTATCGATCTTTCAGCTGGTCCGCAACTTGCAACAACAGGTTCGATCAAAGTTTACCAACTTCTTTCAGTAGCTGGTGCTTACTGGAAAGGCGCTTCAAGCAACCCGATGTTACAACGGATCTACGGAACAGCTTTTTACAAGCAAAAAGATCTTGAAGCTGAATTACAACGTCGCAAAGAAGCGCGTGAACGTGATCACCGTGTGATCGGAAACAACTTAGATCTTTTCTTTGTTGATCCTAAAGTGGGGGCTGGTCTACCTTACTGGATGCCAAACGGGGCAACGATCCGCCGAACGATCGAACGCTATATCATCGATAAAGAAGTGGCCCGTGGCTACGAACATGTTTACACACCGATCTTAGCTAACGTTGATCTTTATAAGCAATCAGGTCACTGGGATCACTATCGGGAAGATATGTTCCCACCAATGGATATGGGCGATGGCGAATTGCTTGAATTACGTCCGATGAACTGTCCATCACATATCCAAGTTTACAACCACCATATTCGCTCTTATCGTGACCTTCCATTGCGGATCGCTGAACTTGGGATGATGCACCGTTATGAAAAATCTGGTGCTTTGACAGGTCTTTCACGCGTTCGCGAAATGACTTTAAATGACGGTCATACATTTGTGACACCAGATCAGATCGAAGAAGAATTCAAGAAGACATTACAATTGATGGTCGATGTTTATAATGACTTTGACATCAAAGATTACCGTTTCCGTTTGAGTTATCGTGATCCTAAGAATACCCACAAATATTACGATGATGATGAAATGTGGGAAAAATCACAACGGATGTTGAAAGCTGCGATGGACGATCTTGGGCTAGAATATTTTGAAGCTGAAGGTGAAGCTGCTTTCTACGGTCCTAAATTAGACGTGCAAACGAAGACCGCTTTAGGTGGCGAAGAAACATTATCCACGATCCAATTGGATTTCTTGTTACCAGAACGTTTTGATCTTAAATATACTGGTGCTGATGGTGAAGAACACCGTCCAGTTATGATCCACCGTGGGATCGTTTCAACGATGGAACGTTTCACAGCTTACTTGACAGAAATGTACAAGGGGGCATTCCCAACATGGTTAGCACCAAAACAAGTTGAGATCATCCCAGTCAAAAATGAACTTCATTTAGACTATGCGCGCAAGTTGAGTGAAAAACTCGGGGCTTACAAGCTTCGTGTAAGTATCGATGATCGCAATGAAAAGATGGGTTACAAGATCCGTCAAGCGCAAGTGATGAAGACACCATATACTTTAGTTGTCGGTGATCAAGAAGTAGCTGACGGAACAGTGACTGTCCGCAAATACGGTAGTGAAGATACAGAAACGATGAGTCAAGACCAATTCAGAGATCTGATCTTGCACGACGTTGAAACATACAGCCGTAAAGATTAAAAAAATCATAAGAAGAGATGCTCGTGAGTATCTCTTTTTTTAGTTTTAAATTAAAGCGTTTTCTATTGCAGTTTAAAGAAATGAGAGGTAGGATAAAGGCAAATAAATAAAGATCGAGGTGACGTTTAAATGCATAAAGAGTTTGATTTTGATGAAGCAGAATTGAAGACGACAGCTGCTAGTTATTTGAAAACATATGTCCCGCACAAGTACGAAGAGTTGGTCAAAGAAAAACGTCGCAAACTAAAAGAAAAGCTCCACCAAGAAAAAAGGCGTTAGAGGCCGATAACTAAAAACGTTGGACCCGCTAAGTTTTTTAGCGGGTTTTTGTCATATATGACAAAAATATAGCTCAAGCCTTACTTTTTGCTATAATCAAAGCAATTATAGCTTAAGGGGGGATCAGATGTTAGTCATTCATTTTGAACAGATCAAACAGTATCTCAAGTTATTATACAAGACATACCAGACGTTTTTTTAAGCAGCTTTTAAGATAACGTTACTATTAGTTTTACTGACGCCGATCCAGGCTTTGTTACCACTAGTGACCGTTCAAGCTGGACAAAATTAGTCGATCAGTTAACGGCACAAAAAAGTTATGTTTACTTTTTGATACTTTGGATCATAGCAACATTATTAACGCAACTGTTGCCGGTCTTAGTAACAAACATCCAAGGGATCTTGACTGATAAACTGACTGGTTTTATCAATATCTCATTGATGGAGGAGATAACTGTTAATTAAAATATAATCAAATGTTATATAATATCTACAATAAAGATAAAATGTGAGGTAGATATTATGGCGATATTAAAACCAAAAGAAATGGCTGAAAGATTGGGCGTTACTGTTCTGACCCTCCAACGCTGGGATAATAATGGGATTTTAAAAGCTTATCGTACTCCCACTAATCGAAGATATTACACAGAAGAACAATACTTAAAATACATCGGTCGATCAACCAGTAATGATCGTAAGAATGTTGCTTATGCTAGAGTCTCAACATATGGGTAGAAAGATGATTTAAAAAATCAAATTGCTTTTATTAGACAATATGCTAATGCAAAAGGCATTATTCTTGATGAAACATTTACTGATATTGGCAGCGGGCTTGATTATAACCGTAAAAAATGGAATCAATTACTAAAAGAAGTAATGGATGATCAAGTCGATGCGATCTTTATTACCTATAAAGATAGATTTATCCGCTTTGGTTACGAATGGTTTGAAAGATTATGTAAGATGCACAATACAAAAATTGTAGTGTTAAATAACATTGAAACTAGTCCTACTCAAGAAATGATCGACGATATGATAAGCATTGTACATGGATTTTCTTGTCGCTTATATGGTTTACGTAAATACAAAAGTAAATTAAAAAATGACAAGTCTTTGAAAGCTGGTGAAAATAATGATTCGAGTTCAAAAAGTAAGGCTTTATCCAAACAAGACCATGAAAAAGGTGATTGATGATTTGTGTGATTATCGCAGATATTGTTGGAATCAAGGCTTAGCTTTATGGAATGATATGTATGATAATTCCTTGATTTTAGAGGATAAAAAGTTAAAACCTAGCGAACGTAAGGTTCGTGATGAATTAGTAGCTAATAAAGAAGATTGGCAATATTTGTTATCAGCTCGTTGTTTACAATTAGCGATCTCTGATCTAGGTAAAGCTTGGAAAAATTTCTTTAATAGATCCCAACCTGATTGGGGCAAACCAAAATTTAAGTCCAAGAAAGCTCCTAGACAAGGTTTTAAAACTGATCGAGCTAAGATCGTTGCGGGAAAGTTACGTCTAGATAAACCTCGAGGGATCAAAATTTGGTATGATATTAGATTCAAAGGTGCTAAGAACTTAGAAGGTGAATTAAAAGTTGTTTCAATTTATCGTGAAAATGGTAAGTACTGGGCGAGTTTGCCTTTTGAGATCGAGATAAAAAAGAAGATCAAGACTGGTAAGAACTCAGCCGTTGACGTCAATGTCGGACATCTAAACTACACAGACGGTAAGATCAATACTTTGCTAAGTAATTTGAAACGACTTTATAAACGTATCAAGTATTATCAAAGAAAATTAGCTAGAAAACGTGTTGTGAATGGTAAAAAAGCTACTCAAACGAGTAATTACGTTAAAACGAGAGCCAAGTTACAACGTGATTATCGCAAAGCGGCTAGTATCCAACATGACATTATCCATAAATTTACCACTGAGTTAGTGACTAATTACGATCAGGTCGTAATAGAAGATCTAGATGTCAAGAAAATGCAGATGACACATGTTGCCTCTAAAGGGCTTCACCGTTCATTGTTTGGCTACTTTAGACAAACATTAACTTATAAGTGCAACTGGTATGGTAAAAAAGTAGTTTTGGCTGATAAATATTATCCAAGCACGCAACGTTGTTCTAAGTGTGGCTTCATTAAGACTGGCGAAGATAAAGTCGGTCTTAATGGTAATGAAAAGCACAGAACTAAGCATAACGAATATATTTGTTATGAATGTGGTGCGATCATGGATCGAGATGAAAATGCAGTAGCTAATCTTTTAGCTTTATTAAATTAAAAAGATAACGGGGTGGGCTACCCCCTTAGGCTATCAGAGCTAGTCAATGTCATTACCCTCTAGTTAGGATATGGGAATACTAGCATTGACGGTAGTAAATAAAATTAGGAAAGGAAAAGCTATATTTCTTTCTCAAATGTAATCATTCGACACGTTTGATTACATTTATTCATATTTTATATAGCAGAAATCTAAAAAACTAGTAACGTTAGAACTTCTTGATAACAGTGCTTATTTTGACGATCTCAAATTACTGAGTGAAGATGCTAGTTGGCGCCCAGTCAATTTGATCGTCTTTGGAGTTGCTGTTTTACGCGATGCTTTGACTTTAGTTGGGATGTTTTGTTTGTTAGGAAAATATAACTGGTTTTTAGCACTCTTATTATTTTTAGTTTTGTTGCCACAAACATTAGTTTATTATCGGATCCAACAAGAAGCCTTTGAAACGATGGTAACACGTAGTAAAAATGCCCGGAAACTCGATTATTTTAGCTCACTGTTGTTAGAAAGAAAGGATGCTAAAGAAGTCAGGATCTTTCAAATGTTTAATTCTGTGATCAAAAAGTATCGTACGTTATTTTTTGAAACACAGCGTACGGTAAATGCAGTGCGCAAAAAGCAACTCGTGATCGCAAGTTGTTTTTTGCTTTTGACAGTGACGGTCAGTTCGCTTGGATTTTGGTGGTTCATCGTACAAGTTCAACGTCAAGTTTTAGGAGTCGGGATCTTATTATTATATATCTCAGTGATCGCAAGTATCGTCGAGAGGATGACAAATATCGTTGAGACAACGAGTTTACTCTACGATTCATTATTATGGGTCAAAAAATATGAGCACTTTTTAGACTTCAAAGAATCGGCCACAGATGGAAAGCTCGAATTTGATGCTGATTTTGAAGCACTGACAGTTAAAGATCTTTCTTTTACATATCCTTTTTCAACTAAAGAAGTGTTACATCAAATAAATTTCTCAGTCAAAAAAGGTGAGCGGATCGCGATTGTTGGTGAGAATGGTTCGGGTAAGTCGACCTTAGTCAAGTTACTGCTCAAACTATATCCAGCTTCAAGTGGAACGATCAGTTTTGATGAACAAAAGCTATGTGATCTTAGTGCTAAAAGTTATTGGCAAAAAGTGACAGTTGCTTTTCAAGACTTTAGTCATTTTAAATTGAGTTTGCAAGATAATGTGACTGCACTTGAAGAGCTACCCGAGGCAACAGTCAAAGCGCTTTTGCAAGAAGTTACGCTACCGTTAAAAGCACCGCTAGAGCTAACAACGATCTTATCGCGTGAATTTGAAGGCGGAACTGAGCTATCTGGCGGACAATGGCAAAAAGTTGCTTTAGCGCGTTGCTTACATCGAAAAAGTAAACTGATCTTTTTAGACGAACCGACTGCAGCGCTTGATGCTAAGAGTGAACAAGAGCTTTATAGACATTTTGTAGAACTCGGAAAAGATACGACGCTTTTGTTTGTGACACACCGGATGTCAGCCGTGAATCTAGCCGACAAAGTTTTATTTTTAAAAGATGGGCGGTCAGTCGCTTGTGGCCCACATAAAGAGCTCTTAGCGACTGAGCCAAGTTACCGCGAGTTATATGAATTACAAAAGCAAGCCTATCGATGATCGTGTCAGTTAGTTTTTAGGGAAGAAATGCTTGCGAATGATTGACAACTCATTTTAGATTAAATATACTTTAGAAAAAAATGAAAGCATTTTGCTAAAATGAGAGGGTAATATGGGAGAAACTTTACGCACATTTGCACGAAAACATTTAATGGATCATGCCGAACTTTTTACTTTTCGCTCAGTTTCATCTGAGCGTTCCGAGCTCAACCAAACAGCTGAATATTTAGTCAAAACTTTTAAAGAACTCGGCGCGACTAGGGTCGAAAAACTAGGTGGTCCAGGACACCCCCCAGCAGTTTTTGCGGAATTTACTAGTGAACGTTCTGATAAAACAGTGTTGTTTTATCAACATTACGATGTCCAACCGCCTGAACCGTTAGAAAAATGGCTAAGTGATCCATTTGTTCCAGTGATCAGAGACGAAAAACTTTTTGCCCGGGGTGCTTCAGATAATAAAGGTGAGCTGATCTCGCGGCTAGTCTTAGTCAAATATTTTCAAGAGCATGGCGGGTTACCGGTCAATATAAAATTTTTCGTTGAAGGTGAAGAAGAAAATGGAAGTCCCCATGTTGAAGAGATCGTGCGAAAAAATCGCTTCAAACTTCAGGCTGATGCTTGCATTTGGGAAGGTGGCGGTAAAAATTATGTCGATAACTACCAGATCGTTGGTGGGATGCGTGGGATCACGATCTTTGATGTTCAAGCTGTGACAGCTGATATCGATCTACATTCATCGCTAGCCTCTTATGCTGAAAATGCTGCATGGCGTTTAGTTCGAGGTCTAGCCTCGTTGCGTGCTGATGATGGGACTGTTTTAGTCGAAGGCTTTTATGATGATGTAGAACCTTTATCGCCTAAAGAAGAACAAGCAGTCTTTGCCTATGATTTTGACCTTGATGTGGCGATCAGTCGGGCGGGGTTACGCCGGACGATCAAAAAAGATCATAAAGTTGAATTGGTCAATCAACCGACACTAACGATCAACGGGATCACTTCGGGTTATCAAGGCAAAGGGATCAAAACAGTGATCCCTCATCTAGCGACTGCTAAGCTCGATTGCCGCCTTACTCCAAGTCAAGATCCAGAAAAGATCGCAGAACTGATCCAAAAACAACTCATCAAAAACGGTTATCCCGATCTAAAAGTTCGTTATCGTTTAGGAGAAAATGGTTATCGCTCAGAAATGGATGATCCGTTTATCCAGTTAGCGCTAGCAGAAGCAAAGAAACAATACGGTCCAGAAACAAAATATTTGCCTAACTCGGCTGGGGGTGGGCCAGCAGAAGTTTTCGGAAAGTTATTAGAACTTCCGATCGCGATCTTAGGTGTTTCTTATGCAGGTAGTCAAGTTCATAGTCCAAATGAACATATCCGGTTAGCTGATTTTGTCAACGGGACCGAACTTTTAGGAAAGATCTTAGTTGCTTACGGACGAGAAAAATAGTTGAAATGGGACATTTTGAAAAAAATGTCCCATTTTTAAGTGTTTAATTGAGCATTATTTACAAGTGGGAACTATAATGTAGGTGAATTATGATTGATGGGGTGATAAGGATGTTAAAGAATAAAGCTGTAATGATCGGTGGCGGTATTGCCAATATGGCAGCTGCCGTTTACTTGATCCAAGAAGGACATTGGAAAGGTGATGATATCACTTTCTATGCACTTGACCTACATGGTTCAAACGATGGGGCAGCTGCTTCAATTGCGGCAGAACAATATTGGAACAGAAATCACCCAATGGAAAACACTAAAGGCTATGTTGCCCGTGGTGGACGGATGCTCAACTACCGGACTTATGTCGATCTGATGGACTTATTAGACCGTGTTCCTTCGGTTACAGAAAAAGGGATGACGGCAGCTGAAGATACACGTGATTTTGACAGCAAACATCGGACCTATGATAAAGCACGTTTGATGCAAGGTGGCAAAGGGATCATCGATGGACATAAATTAGGTCTGAATAATTTAGACCGCTTGTTATTGACACGTTTAGTCATGATGCCAGATGACAAAGAAGAAGAGTTAGATAACGTTTCGATCGCTGAATACTTCAAAGACGATCCACACATGTTCCAAACGAACTTCTGGTATATGTGGGAGACGACTTTTGCTTTCCGGGTCGAATCTTCTGCGCAAGAGTTACGGCGCTATATGCACCAAATGATCTACGAATTTACTCAGATCGAACATTTAGTAGGGGTCAATCGGACACGCTATAATCAATTTGAAAGTATCATGTTGCCTTTGATCGAATACTTGAAAGATAAAGGATGTCACTTTATCATGAACAGTCGCGTCACGGCTTTTGATTTTAAAGAAACACCAATGCAAGATGAGATCACTGTTACTGGACTTAAGATCTTAGACACAAAGACTAACGAAGAGAAACATGTTGAGATCGATGATAAGACAGCAGTCTTCTTCACAAACGGTTCGATCACTGATTCAGCAACTTTAGGTGATTTCAATACACCTGCTCCTGAAAATATGGATTATGGTGCAGCCTCATCGCTTTGGAAACAAGCGACTGAGCATTTCTACAACCTTGGTAATCCAGATAAGTTCTTTGCTGATCGCAATGCTTCTGAGTGGGTCAGTTTTACTTTGACGACTAAAGATCATCTTTTGTTAAATGAGATCACTCGGATTACGACTCAATTACCAGGGAATGCTTTGAATTCCTTCTTATCAACGACGCCGATCACGCCACTAGGTCAAGAAGACGTCAATATGTCGATCGTTGTACATCATCAACCGCACTTTACGACACAAAAGCCAAACGAAACAGTTCTTTGGGGTTACTTCTTATATCCAAGACGTCACGGGGAGTTTGTTGACAAACCATATATCAAGATGACTGGGAAGGAAATGCTCCAAGAGTTGATCGGACAACTTTCAAAAGTTGACCCAGGTCCAGTCAACATCAAAGAAAAAGAAAAAGAGATCATGGAAAGTGTGATCAACTGTATCCCAGTTTATATGCCGTATGCTTCAGCGCTCTTCAATAACCGGGCTAAGACAGATCGCCCAGAGATCATCCCAGAACATTCCACAAATTTAGCCTTCACAGGTGAATTTGTCGAACAACCTTACCAAATGGTCTTCACTGAGCAAAGTGCAGTCCGTTCAGGTGAGATCGCTGCGTTCCACTTTGCCGGTGTTCCAGCCGAGCGCTTAGTCAAAACGCCAAGATATGATAAAGATCCCCGTGTCTTGTTACGGGCAACAAAACGCATGTTTGAGTAAAAACTGATTTTTGAATAGACCTCTTAAGTTAGCTGAAGGATCTAGCTTAAGAGGTCTATTTTATTTTGACACTAGTTTTTCGTATTTAGATCATAGCTAAAAGCTAATGCTACTTTTTAGTAGCTAAAGTAAAATAGATGATTGCCAAAATCAAGATCTCACAATATAATTAAATATTTGGAGGGAATATCAATGAAGGCAACATCAAATAATGTTATGAAAGGGATCTTTTGGTCGGCTGTGGCTTCAGCAGTCTGGGGGATCTCAGGCACTACTGTGCAATTTATTTCACAAAATCAGAACTTACCAGCTGATTGGTACTTATCGATCCGAACGTTAGGTGCCGGTGTGATCTTACTACTTATCAGTTTTATTTTGTATGGTAAACAGACTTTTGGTGTTTTTTCGTCTTGGAGAACATTTGGCTATTTGCTTGCCTATGCGATCTTTGGTTTGATGGCAAACTTATTGTCATTTTATATCTCGATCCAAAAAGGGAATGCTTCAGCCACGACGATCTTACAGTACTTGAGTCCGTTATTTATCGTATTAGGTGGGATCTTTATCAAACGTCAACGACCTTTGACGACAGACATGATCGCCTTTATCGTCGCTTTATTAGGGGTCATACTTGCGATCACTAAAGGTGACTTTACGCAAATGTCGATCCCAGTCGATTCACTTTTGTGGGGGATCGTTTCTGGGATCACAGCCGCACTTTATGTGGTCTTGCCTAAACCGATTGCTAAAGATTATCCCCCTGTTGTGATCTTAGGTTGGGGGACTTTCATTGCTGGAGTCTTATTCAACTGTTATCACCCAGTTTGGGTCGCTCCGCCAACGATCACAGGGGGACTTGTGCTAACGATTTCAACGGTCATCTTACTTGGCACGATCATTCCATTTGGATTATTATTATACAGTTCTCGCTTTGCCCCATCAGATGTTATCAGTATCATGGATGCTTTACAACCAGCTACGACGGCAGTTTTAAGCGTGATCTTTTTAGGTCTAGGCATGAATTGGGTCGAAGTTGTGGGGATCGTCTTAGTTATTTTAGCGATCTACATTTTACAACGGGGACGTAAGAATTTAGAAAAAGCCGGTTATCGGGAAGCAGATTTTTAATAAAAAATAGGCACTTGGGAATTCTCAAGTGCTTATTTTTTAGTTCAAACTTAAAAACTTTTTGTCAAAAAAGACAATTTTGGTTTTGAAGTCTTAAAAAATGTTATGCTCTTCAAAAAGTTTTGAGGGGGAATTGAGATGAAAGTAAAAAACTTCAGCAAAGTCAATTTGCAGTTTTAATGAGAAAAAAGCCTCATCTAGGCTCTCTTTTAGAGGGTAAGTCGGCCTCGATCATTGGTAGTTCACTTTATAACTTAGCGCTTTTGACGTTAGCGTCACAACAAAAAGATCCTGCCTTAGCGATTTCGTTAGTCAGTTTACTAGGCTATCTGCCAGATATTATCGATCCGTTTACAGCTTACTTGAGTGATCGTGAAGAAAAACATCTAAAAAAGGGGATCCAGTTAAGTTTTGTGCAAGCGTTGATCTACTTAGTGACAGCTATTTTTTTGCTTGACTCTCAGTTACCATTTGCCCTTTTTATCGTGGTCGTTTTAGCTAACGTTTTGTCAGATATTTTAGATAATTACATAATAGCTTTACAAAATCCCCTGATCAAACGGTGGGTCGCGTCAGATGAATTGCGCCTATTTTCTTCAGCGTCAACGATCATTCGCCAGATCTGTAGTATCTTGGGTAAACTTTTAGGTGTTTTCTGGTTGATGCTTTACCCGCAGAAGTTTGCTACGCTCTCAGTTTTGAATGCTATGACTTTTTTACTGTGTGCTTGTTTTTTAAAGCGCATAAAGGTGGATGGTACGCTAAAAAGTACAGAGCGAGCTGAAAAGATCTCGCTCAAAGATTTTGGGACAAAAATGCAAAGGGCCTATCATCAGATCAAAACGACAAAATTGTTGAATAATTTGATAATGATGGCGTTAGTCAATTTTATTTTGGCGAGTTTTTCGTTATTGCGAAAAGTCGCTTTAGATGCTGATCAAAATTTGCACTTTGGCAGTTACAGTCAAACATTGTTTACATTGGAATTATGCTTTTTTATAGGCTTGCTCACAGGGGCTTTTTTGCGTCCAAAATGGCTAGAAGCTTTAAGTTATGCTGAGCTTTTAGTGATCATGATCGGGATCATCACCGTTAGTGTCATCGATTGTCTGTTTTACGGTCCATTATGGGTCGTCTTATTAGCCCAGATAGCATTTGCAAGTGTGATGGGGTATTTAGTACCGAAATTTTCGGCTGAGATGATCGAGATGGTACCTGAAGAAGAGCTTGCCCGCGTTGCAAGCTTGACGAATTTTGTGCTGTTATTTGCGCCACCACTCGGTTCTTTACAAGCTACGCTACTGCTCTATTTCTTTAGCTTAAAGCTTGCTTGGATCGTAGAGTTAGTTTTGCTTATAAGTGGGATGTTACTTCTAGGATACTTTGTCTTGCAAAAACGAAAAGAAGATCTTGTTTGAAAAATATCTGCGAGACACTAGACCAACGTCAAGCTTTACAAATTAATTTGCTCACTATTTTATCTGATCAAAATAAAGATCTGCTCATCGTGTTTTAAAGATGTATTGCTTTTACATTTACTAATTGATATGTTTTTTGCTCGTGATCTCGTGTAGTATCTCTTTTATTTATAGCTCTTCAGTTGTAGAGATCGATCTCATGAGCCTCCTACTTTAGCGTGGGGCAGTTAGCTAGTATAATAAAATAAAACTATTATTAAAAGGGGATCTTTAACTGATGAAGCAAAAAAGTTTTGTTTTAGTAAGTGATTATGGGCATATAAATCAAATTGAAACAACTGCTAAATCAATTATTTATCATCATTCTAAGACAAAAATCTATATAGTTAACGAGGATATTCCACAAGAATGGTTTAACAATATCAACAAGCATCTTAGGCAAGTAGATAGTCAAATTATAAATACAAGAATTGATCAAAGCATTGTAACATACGAACATACACTGCGATCAAAAACTGACGAAACATTTTATGAGCGCATTTTGATCCCTGGATCATTTGATGATGAGCAAGTATTATATCTAGAAAGTGATGTTATTGTGGATCAAGATCTTAGTGAATTGTTTGAGTTGGAGCTTGCTGACCATCCTATCGCGGCTGTTCCTGATCTACTTTATGATGATCGCTTTGATCCTGGTGTATTATTGCTCAACATGCCTGTCCTAAAAAAATACCCAGATATTATCACAAAAATACTTAAGATCGGCATAGACAAAGAGTTAACTGAGAAAGCTCGAGCGCTTTTAAATGAAGCCTTCAATAGCACATATTTAAAACTTCCACTAAAGTATAATCTTGCTATTGGGTATGATTTTTTATGTTACTATTATCCGTCGTATGACCACGGTTACTGGGATAAGACTGATATCAAGGGGAGTATTATTCACTACACTGGGTTTTCAAAGCCATGGGACCAATTGAGCACTAGTCGTTATCGGAGCAAGTGGTGGCAGTATCATGATCTCTCCTGGTCAGAAGTATGTCAGCATGCACATATTCCTTCGACGCTTGGATACCAAGAAAACGGACGATCTTTTACTATGACAGATAGTGAGAACGTAAAGGATCTTGAACGCTTAGTTAGAGCATTACCGAATTGGACTTTTAATATAGCTGCCTATACTAATATGGGAGAAAATTTAACTAAATTGATTTGTTATCCTAATGTTCATCTTTATCCAGCGATCATCGGGACTATTAGGGATCAATTGATAGATGAGGCTGACTGTTACTTAGATATTAATTACGGCACTAAAAACGAAGCGATATTAGAAAAGTTTCAAAAAACCGGAAAGCCGATCATTTCTTTTGATGAAGTAAATTCTATTTTTAAAGATGCAGTTAATTATCAGAGCTTTTCTGATACTGATGTTTCTGGTATGATAAATTATTTAAAAAAATTACAAGCAGAAACTACAGTTCATTCTGATCAACTAGCAATAGATCTACCAAAGCAGTTATCAGAGCGATCTAATGCTGATTTTTCCAGCTTATTTCGCCCAGCTAAGTACGATCTGCGGGTCATGGATAGTGAAGATACCTTGATGTATATAAGAAAACATCAGTGTTCAGTATCTCGCTTCGGCGATGGAGAAATTGCACTGTTAAACGGAGTTGATCAAGTTTTCCAACAAGCAGATCCAGCACTTAATAAAAGATTAAATGAGATCGTACAGGCAGGAAGTAGCCCTGAGCTCTTAGTTTGTTTAAGTGACGTTTTTCATGGTTTGGATATGTTAGTTGATCCTGCACGGGATTGGTGGCAAGGACATCTTATTACTTTTGCTGATTATTATAGAGAACTTGGCAAAAAAGAAAATATATATGGTAATACGATGGTGACTCGACCATATATAGATTTTAAGGATCGGACTGCAGCCGATCGGGTCTTTAAGCAGCTAAAAGAACTTTGGACTGATCGTGATCTGCTTATAGTTGAAGGACATTACACGCGTTCGGGAGTAGGCAACGATCTATTTTCAAATGCCCGTTCGCTTCAACGGATCATTTGTCCTTCTAAAAATGCATGGACAAAATATCAAGAGATCGAAGACGCAATAAAACTATATGGAAAAGAGCGTTTGGTTCTTGTTATGTTAGGAATGACAGCTAGTGTTATTGCAGCAGATCTAGCAGGTTTTACACAAGTGATCGATCTAGGACATCTTGACCCAGAGTATGAATGGTACAAAATGGGAGCGAAAACAAGGGTCCCGATCGAGGGCAAACATACAGCTGAAATGAACTATGATATCGATATTTCAGAGGTTCATGATCAAAAATATCAAGCGGAGATCATAAAAAAAATCGGCATTTAATGTTTAGTGGCGGTGATCTAAGATCTCAAAAAATACCTTTCTAACAGATAGTGTTAGAAAGGTATTTTTTTAGTCGATAAATTTAACAGCTGTTCCATAAGCAGCAACTGATTGCATATCAGCGCTGATCGAGCCTGAGTCAAAACGCATCATGACGACGGCATCGGCTCCAAGTGTAGCTGCTTCTTTTTCGAGGCGTTTTAAAGCTTCAAAACGAGAGTTGTTCAACATTTTTGTATAACCTTTGATCTCGCCCCCAACGATACTTTTGAGACCAGCCCCTAGATCACTGGCAAAGTTTCGTGATTGCGTCGTTACGCCAAAAACAGAACCTAAGACTTCATAATTTTTTCCGGGAATATTTTCAGTTGTTACGATCAACATAGTTTGACATCCTTTCTAATTAAATTCAAGTTCATTTGGACCATAAATGAGTGTCTTTTGAGGTGCGATCACATGAACGAACTCTTTTAGCTCACTTACAGTCTGATCTGCATTGATCTCATCTAGTTCAAAACTTTCTGAAGCGTTAAAGACGTTTTCGCCTTGAGCTGGACCTGTTTTTTGAAGCGCATAGTGTGTTGGCTCAGCTAAAGCTGCAGTCAAAGTTTCTTGTGAGATCTCAGGAAATTCAGTAAACGGATCTAAGGCATGTAAAAGTTTAGCATCTTCGAGATCTAAAAGGAGAGTTCGCCCATTTTTAGCAGTATTTGCTAAATAAAATAATGTTTTTTCTGGCGCAAAAGGCGAAAGTTTGAACGCTGGTAAACTTGTCTCTGGGAGTTGCTTGAAAAAGCGGGTCAAGTTTTTAGCACTACTGTTAAAAGGCTTTTTGCTCTGCAAAGCACGACTATCAAGCAAGAAAAGATCTATATCAGCTTGCTGGAAAGCTTTTTTCCATTTTTTGATTCGATTTTTATGTGGCCCTTGGGTGATGAAACGCCCACTATATCCAAGCGTTGAAGTCTTAGTCTTTAAAAGGAGACTAGTAGCACCTAAAAAGCCATCATCACTTGGAAAAGCTGTGACACTTAGCTCAGTAGTCAAAGAAACCGAGTAGTGGTAGGGATAACACTTGATTTTATCTAAAACTAAAGGTGTGATCCGTTTTTGCCAAACGAGCTTTTGGAGTAATTTTAAAAGCTCTTGTGGCAAATAAAGCAAAGATCTTTGTGGCTGGTTCAAGAGCTCAAGCATATCAGTCGAAAGATGTGTGAATAAGACGATGTCTTTTGCCTTTAAAGTTGCATTTCTTGGGGGATCGAGCCACAATGTCTGGTCATCAGCTAATTTAAAAGTAACATTTTTTGTTTGGGGATCAATGATCGGTTCCACAAAAGTCACCCTTTCTACATATCCTATCATATAATTGTAACATGTTTTTCAGTAGACAGACATTTAGATCAAGTTGCGTAGAACTTATTAAAGGTAAGCAAAAAACTTGTCTTTAAAAAGAAAAAGGATAATAATCAAGATATACTAAAAAAAGAAGGGTCGATATTATGCAATTAACGATCACAAAAGAAGCAGAAGCTAAATTAAAACCTTATTTTGACGATAAAAATGCAGTTATATTATTGGATTTTGACGATGGAGTCGGACCGTTTTCAAAAGTGGGAGTCTGCTCACTCAATCAAGCATTCCAATTAGTCGTAGCTCCTAAAGAAGCTGATCTACATGATTACGATCAAGTGCTTGAGACAAATTTAGGTAAAGTCTATTACAAAGGTTACTCTGACATGTATTTAGACCAAGTGATGCAACTCAAAGTAAATGAGCAGAATATGACTTTACGTTTAGTCGGCAATAACTCAGGAGATCTGACCCCAGTTTTGAATGTCATCGACTTACGTGCCTAATAAAAAACGAGTAGTTCTTTGCTACTCGTTTCAGAATGTAGACTAAGTCATCAGAGTATGTGCTCTGGTGACTTTTTTTTGTATAATTAAAGAAAACGGTTACGGAGGTGCTCATTATGCTTCACAAAAGTGATCCCAATCTCAAACGCTGTGAATATGCTCGTACTTCTCTAGATGATTTGGTCCCAAAAGATCATTTACTCCGTAAAATTGATCAAATTATTGATTTCTCTTTTATTTATGATCTTGTCGAAGATTCCTATTGTAAAAATAATGGTCGTCCTAGTCTTGACCCTGTACTACTCATAAAGATTCCTTTGATCCAAAATCTATTTGGTATTCGTTCTATGCGTCAAACGATCAAAGAAATTCAAGTTAATGTCGCTTATCGATGGTTTCTAGGACTAGGTTTAAATGATCCTGTTCCTCATTTCTCTACCTACGGTAAAAATTATAAAAGAAGATTTGCTGAAAGCCATGTAATAGAAGCTATTTTTGCTCATATTTTGAAACTCTGTTTAGAAAATGATCTTATCGACACAACTGATATCTTTATTGATGGAACTCATTTGAAAGCTGCTGCTAACAGCCGTAAATATACTACTGAAGTTATTGAAACTAAGTCAAAATTTATGAGTGAAGATCTCGAAAAAGAAATAAATGTAGATAGAGCTAAACATCAAAAGAAACCCTTAAAAGAAGAAAAACCTAAAAAAAAACTAGACAAGTAAAAATATCTAAAACTGATCCTGATAGTGGATGGTTTCATAAGGGTGAACACAAACAGGTTTTTGCCTATAACGTTCAAGCTGCCTGTGATAAAAATGGGTGGCTCTTAGCTTATGTGGTCGGTGCGGGAAATATCCATGATACGCAACTTTTTCCTGAAATATTTGAAAAAGTACGGAAGTACGACCCACAATATATTATCGCTGATTCTGGCTATAAAACACCCACGATCGCACACTTTTTACTATCTCAAGGCATAATTCCCATTCTTCCTTATAAACGCCCAAGGGGCAAAGTTGGTACGCTTAGACCCAAAGATTTTGTTTATGATGAATATTATGATTGTTATTTATGTCCTGGCGATCAAATCTTAATGTACTCCACAACTAATCGAAGTGGTTATCGTGAATATAAAAGTGATCCTACAATCTGTGAAAAATGTCCTTTACTGCACAAATGTACACAAAGTAAAAATCATCAAAGAGTTATCGCTCGTCATGTTTGGCAAGATAGTATGGAAAAATGTGAGGATATCAGGCATCAAACTGGCTCAAAATTAAAGTATGAAGCGCGAAAGGAGACGATCGAAAGAAATTTTGGTTCGGCAAAAGAATATCACAACTTGAGATACGCCCGAGAAGTAGGAATTGATAAAATTCTAGCTAAAGTTGGGTTGATATTTGCGTGCCTAAATCTAAAAAAATTGGTAAAAATACTGGGGAAAAACCCTGTTATATTCGTATATTTCAAAGTATATAGTTATAAAAATACATAAAAAAACAAACTCTATCCGATTTGAATAGAGTTTGTCTACGTTCTGAAACGAGTAGTTCTTTGCTACTCGTTTTTTATTAACTATAAATTAGCGTCTGTATTGAAGTTTAGTGGCGAAAGATCAGTTGCTTCGGTGATGATCGAAGCGATGACTTCTTTTGTTTTAGTCAAACCTAGTTCTTGCATAGCCACTGAGGCTTCTGTCAAAAGTAGACTGCGTTTTGCGTCGGTCACTTCTAAAGCTAACTGATCGGTTTGGCTGATCTTTTGACTAAAAAGCACTGCAAGCTCTTTTTGGAGATCAGCGATCTGTTTACTAAAGCGATGATAGTGAGGATCAACTAGTACACCTAGCAATTTATACGTCCAGTAAGCTGAGTCGCTTGAATAAGTTTGTTGGCCAACTTTATAAGCGGGATGGACATCGTTTGTTCCAGCGTAGACTGGCACGAAAATACTTTGCGCTGTGACACCCATAGCGACCCAATGCAGACCTGCGATCTCTAATGGTAGCTCAGGGCGAAGTTGTAAGAGGTGAGATTCTTGTGTCTTAGCTAAACTGATCGGTCGGAATTTATGTTTGTCTTGAGAACTACCGTTACCAACAGGATCATAAGGTGTATTTTGAAAATGAGAGCCTAAAACATATTTGAGATCGTCTAAATATAAGAGACGGTCTGCTTTTTGGATAAAAGGCAATTCTTCACTCATTGGATCTTGGGTGACGCTAGGTGTAAGATATTTTTGCCCATACCAGACGCGGGGAGTACTATAGATCTCATCAGATAATTCATGTGTTCCAAAAATATTGCGAAAATTAAAGCAAGTTGGATCTGGGTTGAGATGATTTTTGTCAACAAATTCTTGGATCCCAGTTGAGTACATAAAGTTATCGGGATCATTGAAGTCGATCTGTTGGATCGCTAATTGATTAGCCACAACAGCGTAGTGGTCATCTGGGATCCGTTGAGCGACAAAGTGGTGGCCTGAACCAGTTTCTAGGTACCAAACTTCATCGTTGTCAGCAAATAAGATCCCGTTTGTCTCACAAGTCCCATATTCTTCGATGATCTTACCTAAACGCTTGACGCCTTCACGCGCATTTTTGATATAAGGCAAGACAACAGTGACCATCGCTTCTTCACCGATGCCGTCTTTTACTAACGGATCGACACCTAAAACGCGTTCGTTAGCATAGGCGCTTTCGGTCGCGCTCATCGCAACTCCATATTCATTGATCCCATCTTCTTCAAAAAGACCAAATTCAGGTGTCCATTCAGGGGTAGCGCTATACTTGAAGCGGACATTAGGTAGGGGCATTTTAAAACCGTTGGCCCGTGAGGTGAATTCTTGTCTAGTAGTAAATTCTTCATGGGGATGGATAACCATATGTTTGGGCCACGCGCTTTTAGCATCTTCATTACGTCCGATCACGGTTGAACCATCAGCCATCGCTTTTTTACCGACTAAAATACTCGTGCAAGCAGAAAAATCAAATCCTTTATAAAGTGGCATAAAAAACTTCCTCTCTAAATTAGAAATGCTCGATAGGATAATTTTAGCATCAAAAAAGTTAAAAGTGTAAAGATCCTCTAGAACTTCTTAGTTTGGTCTGGCTAAAATTATGCTATAATCATGATATCAAAATAAAGAAGGTGAAATAAATGCCCTTAGTTCATATCGAACTGATCGAAGGTCGGAGTGAAGAACAGTTAAAGAACTTAGTTAAAGATGTTACAGCTGCCGTAGTTGAAAACACAGGTGCGCCAGCTGAACACGTGCATGTTGTTTTAAACGAGATGCAAAAGGATCGTTACGCTGTTGGTGGAACGTTAAAGAGTGATGAAAAATAACAAAAGATCGCTGACGTTTTTGCGTTAGCGATCTTTTGTTTTAAGCAAGTTTTAAATATTCTTCTAAATAGTGGGCGAGACCATCTTGTTCGTTAGTTAGCGGTGTGATGTCATTGGCTAAAGCTTTAAGTTGTTTTGTTCCATTTTGCATGACGACTCCCCACCCAGCATAATCGATCATTTCGGCGTCATTATGTTCATCACCAAAAGCTACGATATTTTTACGGTCGATCTGATACGTATCGGCTAAAAATTTAACGCCATGTGCTTTATCAACGCCTTTAGGTGAAAGTTCTAAGACTGGATTTGGGCCACCCCAGACGCCGACATTGATCTTGTCACCAAATTCATCTTCAAGTAGTGAAACAACTTTTTTCATTTGAGGACGCTTAACTAACATCGTCATTGCTGAAGGATCTTCTTTTAAGTTGATCCGATTCAAAACTTCATTTGCTTTCAATGTTACGGGGAAAAAGTCGTCGATCACGGTATTAGGAACATCGGCTAATGCCATATTTTTTCCTTCAGCTGCGATCACTTGGATCCCCAAGTGTTGTTTTTTAGCCATGATCTCAAAAGCGATATCTTTATTAAAAGTCAAAGCATACTCTTTATCCCATTGTTGATGAGGAATATGTCCAACGGCCCCATTAAAATTGATCATTGGTGATCTGAGACCTAAAAAGTCGTAGTAATTTTCAGAGATCCGATTAGGTCGGCCAGTGACGATCGAGACGATATGGCCTGCTTGGACTGCCTTTGTGAGCACTTCTTTTGTTTTTTGAGTGATCTGACTTTGATTATTCAACGTCGTACCGTCAAGGTCGATCGCGATCAATTTTTGTTCCATAAAGTTTTCATCCTCTGTGCAAAATATTATCTGATTTAAGTTATCATAAAGTTTATAAAAAAACAAGTTAGAGCGATCACGGAGAATAAGTTATTTAAAAAGCATAGCATTTAGTGATTAGGTTTTTTAAATAAAAATTGGTATAATTAACGAGAAACTCAAATTGAAAGGTGCGATGGATTTGATCGAGATCACAACAAAAGAGATCGCAGGGCTTCCTGTCTTAGAACTAGTTTCAGCCACTAAAAAGGCCGAAGCGTTACCACTTGTTATCTTCTATCATGGTTGGACTGGCTGTAAAGAAAAAGTCTTGATGGAAGGTTATGAATTGGCTAAACGTGGACTTAGAGTCGTCTCACCAGATGCTAAGTTTCATGGTCAAAGACAAGTAGGTGAAACGATCACACATCGGCAAGAATTTTGGGAGATCGTTGCAAGTTCTGTCAAAGAATTTCCTACGCTAGTCGCGTACTATCAAAAAAATATTGGTATCAAAGAAAACAAACTTGGGGTCAGCGGACTTTCAATGGGAGCGATCACGACTTGTGCACTTTTAACGGTTTATGAACAGATCACAGCAGGAGTGAGTTTGATGGGCTCGCCTTGTCCCGTCGAATTTGCACATCGCTTGATCGCTGAACTACCAGGAACCGCAGAGCTTCCAGCCGAATATATCGCTGAACAGTTGCAACAATTAGAAGTGATCGATCTTTCACGCCAGCCAGAAAAGATCGCAGGACGTCCAGTTCATTTTTGGCATGGGACAGCTGATGAGGTCGTTTTGTACGGACCAGATCATGCTTTCTATGAGCAGATCAAAGGAAAGCCTTTTGCACGAAATGTGACTTTCACAACAGCTGAAGGTCAAGGCCATAAAGTTAGTTATCAAGCTGCCGTTGAGATGGCTGAAAAATTTGCCGAATATTTCAATGTCTGAAAGGAAATCAAAAATGGAAAAACGAGCAACCGAAGTTATTAAAGAAGAGATCTTAGCTGCGCTTGAAACAGTGATCGATCCAGAACTAGGGGTCGATATCGTTAATTTAGGTCTAGTTTATGCGATCGATCTAAAAGAAGATGGAACATGTGAGGTTCAAATGACCCTTACAACGATGGGGTGCCCTTTGACAAATATTTTGGCAGATATGGTCGAAAGGGCTTTAAAAGATGTTCCCGAAGTAGAGAAAGTCGATATTCAGTTTGTCTGGGAACCAGCTTGGACGACAGAGCGAATGACAACATATGCTAAAATGGCATTGGGGATCCATTGAGCTAAATAAGCAGGAAAGGAAAATGAGTTGGGTGTTTAGCCCACGATTCAAATGGTATATAAAGTGTTCAAAAGAAAGTTCGTCTTTGTGATCTATATTGCTCTGTTAGCTTTTTTGAGCGTTTATCTTTTTTTTAAGATCCAAGAACGAGATATTATTATCCGTTTGAATAATAATAACTTGTCGCTTGATGCTTATAAGGTAACACCTAAGCAAAATTCATCTTTAGCAGCTTTTAGTGAAAAAGTCAAAAATGCAAGTGCTTTAGACGATATCCAGATCCATTATCAAAGTAAAAAAGACCCGCGGATAACATATTTTTACGGTAAAGGAGACTATGCTGTTCCTCCGATGATCTCGGGGCATTTTTTCTCAAATGCTGACTTTGATTCGGCTGTTCCTTTGCTAGTCGTTGGTAAGAATTATCAAGATAAACTTTACCAGCCTAAAGATCAAGCATATTTAAAATTAGACGGTCAGTATGTTCCTGTGCTTGGGATCATGGGAGAACAATATGCGTCTGAGTTAGATGATCAGATCTTTATTGCAGCTTCAGTAACAACGTTAAATGAACTGAATACGAGTCATTATCGGATCGTACTTGATATGACAGAACCGCTGAGTGCTAAAACACTAAAGAAACAATTAAACCTTGCAACAGCAAAAAGTTTAGTCAATAAAAACTTTATCATTTCGCATGAGTCATGGTTATCTTCGCATTTAGCGCAAGTATTAGGGCTAATGGCAGTCGTAGTTGGGGTCTTAGCGCAAATGCTTTTATGGCTGTTAGCGTCTGGCAAACGGTTTGCCGAGGCCACTTTTTTAAAGGCTGACAAAGCGCGTTTTATTTTTGATGAATGGCGTACGTATTCACTGTGGCTTTTATTAGGTCTTGGAAGTGGTACGTTATTTGGGATCTTATACTTCCAAATGACTTCATATGTGGCACTGATCAGTTATTTGCTAGGGATCGCGATCTTATGCAGTATGAGCTTTTATTTACTGATCAAGGCACGCTTAGAAAAAGAAGGAAAATGAGGACGTTAGTGTGAAATTACCAGTCGATTTTAAAGAAAAGTATACAAAATTATTAGGTGAGGAAGCGTCTGCTTTTTTTGAAAGCTTAGATGATGAAGTTCAAAAAGGCTTTCGGATCAATCCACTCAAACAAAATTATCAAGAGGTAGACGTTTCCTTGCAAGAACCAGTTGCTTACGTTAAGACTGGTTATGTTGGTGCTGTCAGTGGTAAGACTTTGGAACATCAAGCGGGGTATGTCTATAGTCAAGACTTGAGCGCGATGTATGTAGGAGAGGTCGTAGCTGCTCGACCCGGAGAAAAGATCTTGGACCTTTGTGCAGCCCCAGGAGGAAAATCGACGCATATTGCTGAAAGTATGGCTAATGAAGGTTTGTTAGTCGCAAATGAGATCAGTAAAAAGCGGGCTTTGATCTTGGCCGAAAACATTGAACGAACGGGGGCTAAAAACGTGATCGTAGTCAATGAAGAGCCACAAACGCTAGCAAAAGAGCTACCAGAATATTTCGATAAAGTCGTAGTCGATGCACCGTGTTCTGGTGAAGGGATGTTTCGGAAAGATCCACATGCGATCAGTTATTGGCATAAAGATTATCCTGCTCAATGTGCAGTCCGCCAAAAAGAGATCTTGGTCGAAGCCTTGAAAATGCTAGGCGTTGGAGGCGAATTGATCTATTCGACTTGTACATTTGCTCCTGAAGAAGATGAACAGATCATCGCCTGGCTTTTAGAGAACTATCCGTATTTAAAAATTGTTCCATTAAAGCATTATGCAGGGATGGATCAAGGTGTTCCAGCTTTTGGGAATGGTGCTGAAGAATTAACTGGAACAGTTCGATTAATGCCACATCATTTTAAGGGTGAAGGGCATTTTATCGCTAAATTAAAAGATATGCGACCTAAAAAAGCTACTGAGCTCAAAAAGAAAAAAAAGCGAAAACAAAAGGGGACTTTGACAAAAGAACAAGAGCAGTTGTGGCAAGATTTTGCCCAAAACTTCTTTAAAGAAACACCTTTTTCATTAGACCAATTGCGATGCTATGGGGAATATCTTTATTTTTATGCTCCAAGTTGGCCTGATATCTCGCGGTTACGTTTTATGCGGCCAGGATTATTGCTAGGCGTTTTTAAAAAGAAGCGTTTTGAACCAAGTTATACGTTAGCTCTTAGTTTAAGGCAAGATGAAGTCAAAAATGTTTTAGCAGTGACTAAAAAACAGTGGCAAGATTATGTTGCTGGCAATACAGTCCAGCTTGATAAAAAAGACTTGAAAAATGGGTGGTATCTCTTAGTTTGTGAAGGAAAACCATTTGCGTTTGGAAAGTTAGTCGATAAGACAGTCAAAAACTTTTTCCCAAAGGGTCTCCGCTTTTACAACTAAAAGTTAGACTAAAACGTGGCCATCAAATAAATAATTATGATACTAAAAAGCGCTAAGGAGCACCTAAAAAAGTGGAGCTCCCTAGTGCTTTTTGTTACTTTGAGACTTTTTAGAGGTAGTCAGCTTTTAATTTAGCGATGACACGGTCAGTAAAGGCATCATCGAATTTTTGACTGATAAAATATCCAACAAAATATGGCGAGACTATAAAACGTGGAACGATCTTACAAAATAGGCGGTCATTTAATTTGTAGAAGAAGAGATTGTATGCTTCGCATTGACCATCATTGTAGTCTTTTAAGATAAAAGAAACAACTTTTTTGATGAGGTCTGCCGCTGTAAGCAGTGTCTCTTCGGTAAAGCTAACGTTGAACTCTAAGAAACCCATGATCGGATGGTCTGAAATGTTTAAGTAAACTCCAGCTCGTTTTGTAACGATTTGCCCAGTAAAATAAGCTGGTGCGATCTCGCGATAACCGTCAGCTTCCAACAGACCAACGATCTGCATATGCGGGTGTGATAAAGAACCACCAGATAACTTACCGTAATTTTTATAAAGTAAGACGCTTTTATATTTAGGGTCACTGTAAAATGTTTTCCATTTTTGGATCGCATAAGTGAAGATCATTTCCCACTCAGTTTTTGTGTAATTAGAAATATTGCCGTCATGCTTACTTGATTCGATCAAGACGAACTGATCGGTCTGTTTAAGGGTTGGATATTTATTCTTTAAAAAGATCATGTCACCTTGTTGGTCGTAAATATCAGTCAAATGTGCGACATCGCAAAATGGACAGCTAGTCGCTTTTTTACCAGCCACTCGTTTAGTTTTTCCGATACTGCGATCAAAGGTCAAAAGACTATTTGTTTCCATTTAAAATATCCCCTAACTCTAGACGAATGATACACCATTATAACACATATTTCATGCTTAAATTTAGCTAAGAGCGTATAATTTTCTTGGAAACTAAAATGGTGTTTGTAAATATTTTCCTAAAAATTTGTTTTTTTGTGCAAAATATTGTAACATATCTGTAATAATTAGATATTTTGAAAGGTGAGCGATGTTGTAAAAAAATCAAAAACCACAATAAATAAATGAAGCAAAGGGGTTGAAGCAGATAAAGATCAAATTCAAGATCTTTATCTATTTATGATGAAGTACAAAAGTAAATTAGCGATCTGTGCTGTGGTAGCTGGAATTGCTTTAGTATGTGGCGGATATTTTATTTATCAACAACAAACGCATTTTAACAAAAATATTCAAATAAATGGGGTCAATGTCGGTGGCTTGACTGCTAAAGAAGCGCGCGCTAAAGTAGCTAAAACAAAAGTTGAAAAAAAAGTCTACTTAAATGGGAAGTTGTTCTATACAGCTGAGCCTAAAACTTCTGAAATAACAGCAAAAGATCAAACAAAATTTGAAGCAACTTTGAAAAAACAAGCAACATTTTTACCAAATTCTGAACAAAAGAATTATACGATCGTTCCAGCTGATCTAGTTGGAAAAAAAGATGCAACTTTGCAAGATGCAGTTACAAATAAATTAACAGCAGAAAATAAGACGAGAACTGCACCAGTCGATGCTTATGCGATCTTAGAGGGGGGCAAAGTCAGAGTCCAAAAAGAGGTCAAGGGTGATCAGTACGATATCGCAGCCTTAATAAAGGAATTAAATCAAAAAGAGAGTGCAGATAAGATCTATTTAACTGCTAAGTACCTTCGACCAGTCAAAGCTACGAGTCAGACAGTCAAGACACAAGAACAAAAGTTAAAAGAACTAGTTGATAAAAAAGTCACCTATACAGTTCAAAAAACGAACTACGAGTTGACGACAAGTGACATATTGACAACAGCGCGGTATCAAAACGGTAAATATGAGTTTGATACACAAGCTTTAAAAAATAAGATCGTTGAGATCAATCAAAAACAAGCAACTTTGAATAAAGCATTTAATTTTAAGACAAGTGAAGGTAATATGATCAGCGTTCCTGATGGTTCTTATGGTTGGGCGATCAGTGCAACTAAAGCAGAAAAAACGTTAACTGAGGCGTTGACAGGTGACAAGACCAAAGTCGATGCTAAAGGTGATATTTATGGAACTGGTTATGATACGCGGGGGACTGGTTACGATATTACAGATAATAACGGGATCGGCAACACTTATGTTGAAGTTTCGATCGAAAAACAACATCTTTGGGCTTATAAAAACGGTCAGCAAGTCGCTTCGATCGATGTTGTCACTGGAACTCAAAGTACGCATAACGATACGCCTAAGGGTGTCTACTATATAATGTATAAACAGACAAAAACAACTTTACGTGGCTCTAGAGCAGATGGCTCAGCCTATGCAAGTCCGGTTGAATACTGGGCTCCTTTTACCCTTGATGGTTGTGGGTTCCATGATGCTGATTGGCGGACGAATTGGTCTAATACAGCCTATATTAAAGAAGGATCGCTTGGATGTGTCAATATGAAACCAAGTGAGGCTGGGAACGTCTTTAATAACTTAGAGCAAAGTGAACCAGTAGTTATTTACTGATAAATTTCTACAAAGATCCTCGATCGCATGGATAGGGGATCTTTTTTAATGTCGCAAGTAAGCTAAAATTTTGAAAGTTATTATCAGGAAGTGTTATAGTGTATGTGTAGTTAAAAGAAAACGTTTTAGGAGGATCTTTTTATGAAGTATGCAGAAACAAAAAATGTTTTGAATCAACTTGTAGCTGATCTAAGTCAGATGTCGATGGTGATCCACCAGACACATTGGTATATGCGTGGAACGAACTTCTTGAAGCTTCATCCCTTGATGGATGAGTTCATGGATGAGATCAATGCTCAGCTCGATGTGATCTCAGAACGTTTGATCGCACTTGATGGCGCACCATATTCGACCTTGACAGAAATGGCGGAGCATACAGGGATCAAAGATGAACCTGGGACATATGAAAAGAGTACCCCAGAACGTTTAGCTGGTCTATTAGTCGGTTATCGTTATCTAGCTGCACTTTATCAAAAAGGGATCGAAGTCAGCGATCAAGAAAAAGATTACAGTACCCAAGATATCTTTATTGGTTTTAAGACTGCGATCGAAAAGAAGATCTGGATGATCAGTGCTGAATTAGACCAAGCACCAGAGATCGATCGATGATCTAAAAAGGCTTCCTTTTGTATAAAAGGAAGTTTTTTGGTTTTTATAGTTGTTTTAAGTTCAAGGATATGCTATGATGTGATAGTTGAGAAAAAAAGCAGAGGCTCCCGCTTCTCGCCTAAGGGATATATCAGTCCCGGGGCAGAATTATGAATGTAATTCCGATAAAAACGGATCTGTGCGGGGACTTTGTAACTTCAAAATCCCCGCATTTTTTCTGCATTTTCTCTGAATTTTTTTGGAGGTGAAACGCCATAGCAGTTGATAAAATGGTAAACGAAGGCATTCGCGCACGTGAGTTACGCTTGATTGCTGATGATGGTTCCCAGTTGGGGGTCAAATCTAAGCAAGAAGCTTTGAAGTTGGCAGAACAAGCTAACTTAGACCTTGTTTTGGTAGCACCTAAAGCAAAACCACCTGTTGCCAAGATCATGGATTATGGGAAGTATCGTTTTGAGTTGCAGAAGAAACAGCGTGAAGCTCGTAAAAAGCAAAAAGTGATCAACGTTAAAGAAGTTCGTTTAAGTCCAACGATCGATACTAATGATTTCAACACAAAGGTCAAGAATGCGCGTAAGTTCTTAGCCAAAGGTGATAAAGTCAAAGTCTCGATCCGCTTTAAGGGTCGTGCGATCACTCATAAAGAGATCGGACGCGAAGTTCTCGATAGATTTGCTGATGAAACAAGTGATGTTGCCACAGTTGAATCTAAAGCAAAAATGGATGGACGCAGCATGTTCTTGATGCTTGCGCCTAAAGCCGAAAAATAGGCTGATAGTTTATTTAGGAGGAGTACAGTATTATGCCAAAACAAAAAACACACCGCGCATCAGCAAAACGCTTTAAGCGTACAGGAAATGGTGGTTTAAAGCGTGCTCACGCTTTCACATCTCACCGTTTCCACGGCAAGACGAAGAAACAACGTCGTCAATTGCGTAAACCAGCAATGGTATCTGCTTCAGATATGAAGCGTATCAAGCAAATGCTTTCTCAAATGAAATAATTATTGAGATTCTATTACTCGGTGCAATATAACATTATTGCAAAAACGTGCTTGCAGCAAAGACCAGTGGGTGTTTTGTTTCAACGTACAGATCAGTTTTTGAGTCCCGCACATACGTCGGGCAAAGTTTAAGGAGGAATTAACCATGCCACGTGTTAAAGGTGGAACAGTTACGCGTCAACGCCGTAAAAAAATGATCAAATTAGCTAAAGGATACCGCGGCTCAAAGCATATCCAATTTAAAGTAGCTAAGCAACAAGTTATGAAGTCTTACCAATACGCATTCCGCGATCGTCGTAAGACAAAATCAAACTTCCGTAAATTATGGATTGCTCGTATCAACGCAGCAGCTCGCATGAACGATATCAGCTACAGCAAGTTGATGCACGGTTTGAAATTAGCTAACATCGATGTTAACCGTAAGATGTTGGCTGAACTTGCAGTCAGCGATGCAGCTGCATTTACAGCTATCGTTGAAGAAGCTAAGAAAGCTTTGGCAAAATAATTTGTCATTCATTTAGTTAAAAGGCTGAGACATAGATTTGTCTCGGCTTTTTCTTTTAGTAAAGAAATTTTTGCGAAAGCATAGCTAACTAGCATATAATAATATTTAGTAAAAAAGTTCTTTGTGTCTCAAAATTAAAGGGACAAAACAAAAACTTTTGCTCGTTAAAATCAAGAAAGGAAAAGCTATATCTTTAAAAAAAGCAAGAGCAGATATAGTAGAAAGAGAATTGCTCAATAGATTTAGACCAACATGGATGGTCGAGTCGATCTATGATCTATCACCTGAACAATTAAAAAAACAGGGGATCAAAGTAGTTTTGACCGATCTTGACAATACTTTGATCGCTTGGGATAACCCAAGTGGGACGCCACAACTCCATGAGTGGCTAAAAGAAATGAGAAAAGCCAAGATCCCAGTTGTTGTTGTTTCAAACAATAAACATGAGCGGATCAAAAAAGCTTTGGATGAACTTTCATTGCCATTTATCGCCCGGGCTTTAAAGCCATTGACGCGAGGGATAAATGTTGCACTCAAACGCTATCACGTTAAGCGTTCTGAAGTCGTATTAGTTGGTGATCAGTTGATGACCGATGTTTTGGCAGCAAATAATGCGCAGATCAAAAGCATCTTAGTTCGGCCACTAGTTGATTCTGATGCTTGGAATACTAAGATCAATCGTTTTTTTGAACGCTTAGTCAAAAAACGTTTAGTCAAGACTAACAGATTAAGTACAAAATGGGGGCATAAGCTAGATGACTGAAACAAATGAAGAATTGTACTGTATCGGTTGTGGAGCTAAGATCCAATCTGATGATAAAAATGAACCAGGCTACACACCTAAAGCAGCTTTGCAAAAAGGGCTCGAGACGGGTGAATTATATTGTCAACGTTGTTTTAGATTACGACATTATAATGAAGTCGCCGATGTTTCTTTGACAGATGATGATTTCTTACGTCTTTTGAATCAATTAGGACAGGCTGATGCTTTGATCGTTAATGTTGTTGATATTTTTGATTTCAATGGCTCACTTATCCCAGGACTTCACCGGTTCGTAGGTGATAATCCAGTTCTTCTAGTTGGTAATAAAGAAGATCTTTTACCTCATTCACTCAAACGCTCTAAGATCAAAGATTGGATGCGCCAAGAGGCTAATAAGCAAGGGCTTCGTCCAGTCGAAGTAGCTTTAACAAGTGCTAAACGTGGTAAAGATCTGGAAGAGTTATTGGCCTTGATCGATGAATATCGGGCTGGGCGCGATGTTTATGTCGTTGGCGTGACAAATGTCGGAAAATCAACGTTGATCAACAAGATCATCGACAACTCAACAGGAGTCAAAGATGTGATCACGACTTCCCGTTTTCCAGGGACAACACTTGATAAGATCGAGATCCCATTGGGAGATGGGCACTTTTTGATCGATACGCCAGGGATCATTCACCGTCATCAAATGGCGCATTATTTGTCACCAAAAGAATTAAGGTTGGCAACACCGCAAAAAGAGATCAAACCAAAAGTTTATCAATTAAATGAAGGACAAACTCTGTTCTTTGGAGCTTTAGCACGCTTTGATTATATTTCTGGTGGAAAACAAGGTGTCGTAGTCTATGTAGATAATAATTTAATGATCCATCGAACGAAGACAGAAAAGGCTAGTGCCTTTTATGAAAAACATGCAGGAGAACTTTTACAGCCACCGACTAAGGCAGAAATGAAAGATTTCCCTAAACTTGTCCGTTTTGAGTTCAAAACAACAGAAAAGAGCGATCTTGTTTTTGCAGGTTTAGGCTGGGTCACTGTCAAAGCTAATAGTGTCGTCGCTGGTTGGGCCCCTGAAGGAGTCGCTGTGATCTTAAGAAGAGCAATGATTTAAGAGGAAAAAGAGAATGCAACAACTTAAAGGAAAACAAAAACGTTATTTACGCTCCCAAGCACACGGGATGCGTCCATTATTTCAAGTCGGTAAAGAAGGATTGAGTGCAAATTGGTTAGCCCAGATCGAAGATGCGATCGAAAAACGTGAACTTTTTAAGATCAACATCTTACAAAATGCACTCGTTGAAGATGAAGAAGTGGTCGCTTTTATTGAAGATAATACTGCGATCCAAGTCGTCCAAAAGATCGGACATGTTTTAGTCGTTTATAAGCGTGCTACTAAAAAAGAGAATCGTTCCTATTCAAATGAGGTCGCTAAATTATAAGGGGTGGTCAAAGTTGATCAAGACAGATGGACCCTTGACGCAAGTTGAGGTGCAGCCTTTGACTGAGCTACCGAAGAAAAAAGTTGGTCTGATGGGGGGGACTTTTAATCCACCACATTTAGGTCATTTGATCATCGCTAAAGAAGTCAAAGAACAACTTGGATTAGATGAAGTTTGGTTCATGCCAGATAATTTACCACCACACATCGATAAAAAAGATGCGCTTGAAGCCAAATATCGGGTCAAGATGGTCGCGTTAAGCATTAAAGACGAGCCTGACTTCAAGTTAGAAGAGCTTGAGATCAAGCGAGGTGGTGTCAGCTATACGTATGACACGATCCTAGAGTTAAGAGCAATGTATCCAGAGATCGAGTTTTATTTTATCATTGGGGGCGATATGGTCGCTTATCTTCCAAAATGGTATCGGATCGATGAATTGGTCAAATTAGTCCAATTTGTCAGTGTTGAACGCAAAGGATATCCAAAGCAAAGTGACTATCCTTTGATCTGGGTCGATGTTTTGCGGATCGATCTGAGTTCTTCTTTGATCCGTGAAAAAATTAGACAAGATCGATCGATCAAGTATCTCGTCACGCGTGAAGTTGAAGAATATATCAAGCAAGAAGGGTTATATCGTGACAAAAAAGATTGAGTATCAAAAACATTATTATCCAGGCACACGCCAACAACTTTTAGAAAAAGTCAAAGCTAGCGTTAGTGAAAAGCGGTTTGCTCATATTTTAGGAGTCGAACAAGCAGCCTTAACATTAGCTGAAAAAAATGGTGTTGACCTAGAACAAGCAAGTGTAGCAGCTTTAGTTCATGACTATGCAAAAGAGCGCAGTGCGGCTGAATTTAAAGCTGTTATCGTACAAAAGGGGCTTGATCCCGAACTGCTTTTATGGAATAACTTTATTTGGCATGGGGTTGTTGGGGCTCAGATCATCAAAGACGAGTTGCAGATCACCGATGAAGCGATCTTAGAAGCCGTGCGCAGACATACTGTCGGTGCACCAGAAATGACTTTATTAGAACAGGTTTTATATGTTGCTGATTATATCGAAGCTGGTCGTGACTTTCCAGGGGTCAACAAGGCGCGTGAGCTTGCTTTTGAGAACTTAACACAGGCCGTCAGTTACGAGACTAAGCATACATTGCTCCATTTGATGCAACAAGAAAAAACGATCTATCCAGCAGCGATCTTGACTTATAATGCCTATGTGGCTAAGTAAAAAGATCTGACGATAAAAAATTGAGAGGTACTATATGGAAAGTAAAGAATTATTAGAATTAGTTGTTAAAGCCGCTGATAGTAAGCGGGCAGAAGATATCGTAGCCCTTGATGTACAAAATGTCAGCTTATTAGCTGACTATTTTGTGATCATGCAAGGTGGTTCAGAGCGCCAAGTCAAAGCGATCACAGAAGCGATCGTGGAAAAAGTACATGAAGCCAAAGAAGAAGTCAAAAGTGTTGAAGGCAAAGACGGTGCCAATTGGATCTTGCTTGATCTAGGTGATGTCATCGTGCATGTTTTCAAAGAAGAAACACGTCAATTTTATAATTTAGAAAAGCTTTGGTCAGAAGCACCATTAGTTGACTTAAGTGCTTGGGTCAAAGAATAAGATGATCTATTCAAGTTTTGCTAAGCTCTACGATGAGCTGATGGATGAAACGATGTATGAAAAGTGGTTTGACTTTGCTACCCATGAATTAAAGCCAAATGTTAGTCCTGTCCTAGAACTTGCATGTGGAGCTGGGCGTTTAGCTGTTATGTTAGCTCAAAGTGGCTATGAGATCGTTGGTGTTGATCTGTCTGAAGAGATGCTCTCTTTAGCAGAAATGCATGCTCGCGAGGCTCAGTGTGAGATCCCATTTATTCAGGCTGATATGTTAGATCTTGCTGAATTACCTAAGTTTGGAGCCGTAACTTGTTTTGCAGATTCTTTTTGCTATTTAAAAGATGAAGCTCAAATGCTCCAAGCTTTTACCGAAGTAAATCAGCACTTGCAAACTGGCGGGCGTTTTATCTTTGATGTGATCACACCATACCAAACAGACGAAGTTTATCCTGGTTATATGTATAATTATACTGATGAGACCCAGGCGTTTGTCTGGTCCAGTTTTGCTGATGAAGCACCACATAGTGCAGTTCATGAATTAACGTTTTTTATTTATGAACCAACCCGTGATAGCTATCGCCGGGTCAGCGAGCTTCATCATGAGCGCACATATCCGCTAGCAACGTATCAGCGTTTGTTGCGTCAAGCTGGGTTCAAGCAGATCCAAGTCAGTGCTGATTTTGGGAAGAGTCGACCTACTGAAAAAACGACACGCTGGTTTTTTAGCTGTCAAAAATAGGAAAAGGAAGCGAGATTAAGATGCAAGTAGCGGGGATCATTGCTGAATATAATCCATTTCATAATGGCCATTTATATCAGATCAAACAAGTCAAACGCGCTTTACCAAACGTTCCGCTTGTGATCGCAATGAGTGGAAATTTTTTGCAACGTGGCGAACCTGCTTGTTTAGATAAATGGACACGAGCTAACCAAGCACTTCAAAACGGAGCAGATGTTGTAGTAGAGCTACCAGTTGCTGCTTGTGTTCAACCAGCTGATCGCTTTGCTAGAAGTGGAGTCCGCAGTTTAGCAGCACTTGGCGTAACGGATCTCTTTTTTGGAGCTGAACATGCCGAGTATGATTTTATGACATATGCCAAATTAGTCAAAGAAGCACATGGTGATTTTAAAAAATATGATGAATCTTACGCGGCTTCATTTCAACGGGCGATCACAACAAAGATCGGACATGAAGTTTCACAACCAAACGATCTATTAGGGTTAGCGTATGCTAAGGCTAATTTAGCTTTTGACAGTCCGTTGACATTTCATCCGATCCAAAGAAAACAAGCTGGTTACCATGAAGTGACCTTAGGGAAAGGAACGATCGCCAGTGCTTCTGCGATCAGAAAGAACTATACTCAAGGAGAAAATAAGCTTGCACAGTATATTCCAGCGCAAACTTTTAACGATTTAAGGCAAAAAGAACTCTTATCTTGGGATGATTTCTTCCCTTATTTGAAGTATAAGTTGCTTTCAAGTTCAGTTGCAGAATTGCAGACTATCTATGGAATGGCAGAAGGTATCGAATATCGTTTGAAAGATCAGATGGAGCGCCTTACAGATCAAGCTGATTTTGAAACATGGTTAAAAGCTGTCAAAACCAAGCGCTTTACGTATACGCGTCTTTCTCGTTTAGCTTGTGCGATCTTATTAGAAATGAAAACAGCCGAAGTTTTAGCGTATGAAAAAGTTCCGTACTTGCGACTACTTGGTTTTACACCGACTGGGCAAAATATTTTGAATAAAGCTAAAAAAAGTAATCCTCATCCACTTGTAACTAAAGTTTCACAAGATGATAAAAATAATTTTTTTGCCCTTGACTATCGAGCAGGTAAGATCTATCAGTTGAAAAATAAAACTGAACAAGACTTGAAAAGAGCGCCAATACGCATTTTCTGATCAGGTGTCAAGGAAAAAGCATTGACAAAGCTTTTTAAGACAGGTATAATCAATTTTGTTGCATTAGGAGGAATATAGCATGAAGTGGTCGCTAAATGAATTACGTCAAACAGTTGACGAGCCCTTGCGTTTTAAAGAAGTTTTAGACCTTAAAGCTGATCTGATGAAACGCCGACCAGATATTTTAGATGTTTCTGATGTATTAGTTGAAGGCTTGTTTTCTGTTGATGAACTCGGTGTTTTAGGTTATTTGAAGATCAAGACGACAGTCGTTTTGCCATCGACTCGTTCGCTTGAACCAGCGACGATCGCTCTTGATTTTGATTTGACTGAACATTATGTCAGTTTTCATGAACGTGATCTCTCACGCTTTGAAGATACAGATGTTGTGATCATTTTAGAAAATGATATCTTAGATCTAAAGAGTGTGGTCGAAGATAATATTTTGTTACAAATTCCGATGCAGGTTTTGACTGAAGCTGAGCGCAAAGCAGATGCGAGTTTACCGACTGGTTCTGATTGGAGCGTCATCAGTGAAGGTCAGCTAAAGAAATTACAAAAAGATAAAGACGGGATCGACCCACGCTTTGCAAAACTAAAAGATTTTTTTGAAAAATCAGAATGATAGTTGCAAAAGTGGCCAATAACCAGTACAATTCTTTTTGTTGGAGATTCTTAAAATTTTAAAGGAGGTGTTTCTCGATGGCTGTACCAGCACGTAAAACATCTAAAACACGTAAAAGATTACGTCGTACACACTACAAATTGTCAGTCCCTGGCATGAGCGCATGCCCTAACTGTGGTGAATTAAGAAAATCACACCACGTATGCCCAGCTTGTGGTTTTTACGGTGACAAAGAAGTTGTGAAAACAAAATAATTTTATATAAAAACGAATAGGGACCATGGCCCTAGCTGTTTTTATCACTGAAGCACGCCCAAACTTTAACGTTCTGGGGTGTTTCTTTTTTTTAAATACAATTCTTGCTTATTTGTTAAAGATCTATGATAGAATGAAACATGAATTACTTTACGGGGGTCAATCAGATGGACGTACATAATGTCGAATTAACGATCAGTGCAGTTAGGCCAGAACAGTATCCTGAGCAAGGTTATCCTGAGATCGCACTTTCTGGACGCTCAAATGTGGGCAAATCTTCTTTGATCAATACTTTGATCAATCGAAAAAATTATGCGCGCACGTCAAGTCAACCGGGAAAAACGCAAACACTTAATTTTTATAATATCGAAGATGAGTTATATTTTGTTGACGTTCCTGGATATGGCTATGCTAAAGTATCTAAGAAAGATCGTGAAAAATGGGGTAAGATGATCGAAACTTACTTTGAAACACGCAAACCACTGCGCGGGGTGATCTCACTTGTCGACGCACGACATGAACCAACAGAACTGGATAAACAGATGATCGAATTTTTACATTACTATGAGCTCCCGATCTTAGTCGTGGGGACAAAAGTCGATAAGATCGCACGTGGCAAGTGGAATAAAAGCGAAAGCACGATCAGACGCAAGCTAGATCTGCATAAAGAAGATCAACTGATTTTATTTTCCGCAGTGACAAAACAAGGTAAAGAAAAGATCTGGGATTGGATCGAACAACATACAGATTAGGGGGCAAGCTCGAATGGAGTTTAATGAATATCAAGTAGCGGCTAACCGCACATTATATGGTAACGAACAAGTTTTGACAAACTGTGCCTTAGGTCTAGCAGGCGAAAGTGGACAATTGATCGATTTGGTCAAAGATTATACGTTCAAAGGTAAAGATCTTGACCGAGATAAATTGATCGATGAAATGGGTGATGTTTTATGGTATCTTTCTCAGATCGCACAGTGGGCAGATATTCCTTTTGATGAAGTGGCAGAAAAAAATATCGAAACGCTCAATCAGCGTTATCCCAATGGTTTTACACCAAATGCATAAAAACTAGCCAAGACTTGGTCACTAAGTAAAAAGCAAATAACTATCGATACTAAAAAACGCTAGGAAGTAAACTTTTTTAAAAGTACTTCTTAGCGTTTTTGCGATTTTTCCAGTCGCTGTTATTTTTTCTTTGTTTTATCTTCTTTCTTAGGATCACGACTCTCTTTTTCTTCATCTTTGCTCTTTTTTTGGGGTTCGATCGCAAATTTATTGAAGAGATCTTCTAAACTATTTTGTTGGTTGACTTTTAAGCCCATGTAAAAAACTCCTTTAGCTCGATTTGTCTCTAGAATAACAGGTCGCGTACTTTTTTTCAAATGAATAAATGTTTAATTTATGTATAAAAATAAATTTTATTGTGATTTTATTGCATAAATAATCTTATGGGGGTATAATACCAATAAATCAAAAAATAAAAGGGGTTTTAAAGTGATGAATAAAGCTAAAAAAATGCTATTACTAGTCGTCATGTTGTTAGCTGTTTTCGTACCACTCTTACCGACCCAGATCCACGCTGATCAAACTGATGCTTCATTAGAGCAGATCAAAAAAAGCGGGAAATTAGTGGTTGGAACAAGTGCTGATTATCCACCGTATGAATTTACCGTCAAAGAAGGCGATAAGACAAAATACGTGGGGATCGATATTGAGATCGCTAAAAAGCTAGCCAAAGACTTAGGTGTCAAACTTGAGATCAAAAATATGGCTTTTGATTCTTTATTGGTCGCGTTAGAAACGCACAAGATCGATGCAATTATCTCTGCGATGAATCCAACGCCAGAACGAAAAGCAAGCGTTGATTTTTCAGATGTTTACTATACTGGTAAGCAATATATGTTGATCAATAAAAAAGATGTGACAAAATATAGAAAATTAGCAGATTTTAAAGGTCAACCGATCGGAGCTCAGACAGGTTCATTACAGTACAGTTTAGTTAAAGAACAATTGCCTGGTTCAGAGATCAAAGGTCTTTCAAAATTAAATAACTTAGTGATCGCGCTTCAATCAGGTAAAGTAACTGGGGTGGCGATGGAAGAACCAACAGCTAAAGCTTACGCAGCTAATAATAGTCAAGTTGTCGCGATCGATCCAGGTTTTGTGAGCGATACGAGCCAAACTGGTTCAGCGATCGCCTTTGCTAAAAATTCACCAGCGTTAGTAGCAGCAGCCAACAAAACGTTGGATCAGATCAAAGCTGAGAACTTGATCGATACTAAATACGTACCTGAAGCCGCTAAATATATGGAGACTTCAACTAAAAACAATACGGTTTTAAGTTATTGGACTTATTTTGCTAAAGGGATCGAATATACTTTGATCATCACAGTCGCAGCTGTTTTCTTCGGGTTTATTTTAGGGATCTTACTTTCATTGATGCGTCTTTCAAATAGTAAGGTGATGCATAGTTTAGCTGTTTGCTATATTGAATTTGTCAGAGGGACACCTTTGATGGTCCAAGTGATGTTTGTTTACTTTGGGATCGGTGCTTTGATCCAATCGCTTCCAGCGCTTATAGCTGGGATCATTGCAACTTCTTTGAACTCGGCAGCTTATATCGCTGAAGTTATTCGTTCAGGGATCGAATCGATCCCCGTTGGGCAAACTGAGGCAGCTAGATCGCTTGGAATGGACCAAAAAGATACTTACCGTTATGTGATCATCCCACAAGCGCTTAAAAATATTTGGCCGGCTCTAGGAAATGAGTTTGTGACATTGATCAAAGAAAGCTCGATCGTTTCGATCATCGGGGTCGGTGATCTGATGTATCAGACCCAATTAGTTCAATCCTCAACTTATAAAGGGGTCTTACCGCTTTTTGTTGCAATGGTGATCTACTTTGTCATGACCTTTAGTCTCTCGAAGCTACTTAACGTCTTTGAAAGGAAGTTGAACCATGGATAATATGATCGAGATCAAAAACTTGCAGAAAAAATATGGTGAAAATGAAGTTTTAAAAGATATCACGGAAACAGTCAAGAAAGGGCAAGTGATCTGTGTGATCGGCCCATCTGGTTCAGGAAAGAGTACTTTTTTACGCTGTTTAAATGTTTTAGAACGACCAACAGCTGGGAAAATTTTATTTGAAGGTAAAGATCTGACAGATATCTCAGAAAAAGAACTGAATGTTTTACGCGAAAAAATGGGAATGGTCTTTCAAGGGTTCAATCTCTTTCCTAATATGAGTGTGCTTGAAAATATCAAATTAGCCCCGATGAAAGTAAAAAACGTGCCAGAAGCGCAAGCTAAAAAACGTGGTGAAGAGCTTTTGGAAAAAGTGGGATTGTTGGATAAAGCAGACCAATATCCAGAGAGCCTTTCAGGAGGACAAAAACAACGGGTCGCGATCGCACGGGCGTTAGCGATGGATCCAGAAGTGATCTTGTTTGACGAACCGACTTCAGCGCTTGATCCAGAAATGGTCGGAGAAGTTTTAAAGGTTATGCAAGATCTAGCTGATTCAGGAATGACGATGGTCGTTGTTACCCATGAAATGGGCTTTGCCCGTGAAGTGGCTGATGAAGTTTGGTTTATGGCTGATGGATATGTTCAAGAGATCGGGACGCCAGAAGAGATCTTTGAACATCCTAAAACTGAACGGGCTAAAGATTTTTTAGCCAAGGTTTTATAGAAAAAAACGTTTGTCTATTCCAGGCAAACGTTTCAGAATGTAGACTAAGTCATCAGAGTATGTGCTCTGGTGACTTTTTTTTGTATAATTAAAGAAAACGGTTACGGAGGTGCTCATTATGCTTCACAAAAGTGATCCCAATCTCAAACGCTGTGAATATGCTCGTACTTCTCTAGATGATTTGGTCCCAAAAGATCATTTACTCCGTAAAATTGATCAAATTATTGATTTCTCTTTTATTTATGATCTTGTCGAAGATTCCTATTGTAAAAATAATGGTCGTCCTAGTCTTGACCCTGTACTACTCATAAAGATTCCTTTGATCCAAAATCTATTTGGTATTCGTTCTATGCGTCAAACGATCAAAGAAATTCAAGTTAATGTCGCTTATCGATGGTTTCTAGGACTAGGTTTAAATGATCCTGTTCCTCATTTCTCTACCTACGGTAAAAATTATAAAAGAAGATTTGCTGAAAGCCATGTAATAGAAGCTATTTTTGCTCATATTTTGAAACTCTGTTTAGAAAATGATCTTATCGACACAACTGATATCTTTATTGATGGAACTCATTTGAAAGCTGCTGCTAACAGCCGTAAATATACTACTGAAGTTATTGAAACTAAGTCAAAATTTATGAGTGAAGATCTCGAAAAAGAAATAAATGTAGATAGAGCTAAACATCAAAAGAAACCCTTAAAAGAAGAAAAACCTAAAAAAAAACTAGACAAGTAAAAATATCTAAAACTGATCCTGATAGTGGATGGTTTCATAAGGGTGAACACAAACAGGTTTTTGCCTATAACGTTCAAGCTGCCTGTGATAAAAATGGGTGGCTCTTAGCTTATGTGGTCGGTGCGGGAAATATCCATGATACGCAACTTTTTCCTGAAATATTTGAAAAAGTACGGAAGTACGACCCACAATATATTATCGCTGATTCTGGCTATAAAACACCCACGATCGCACACTTTTTACTATCTCAAGGCATAATTCCCATTCTTCCTTATAAACGCCCAAGGGGCAAAGTTGGTACGCTTAGACCCAAAGATTTTGTTTATGATGAATATTATGATTGTTATTTATGTCCTGGCGATCAAATCTTAATGTACTCCACAACTAATCGAAGTGGTTATCGTGAATATAAAAGTGATCCTACAATCTGTGAAAAATGTCCTTTACTGCACAAATGTACACAAAGTAAAAATCATCAAAGAGTTATCGCTCGTCATGTTTGGCAAGATAGTATGGAAAAATGTGAGGATATCAGGCATCAAACTGGCTCAAAATTAAAGTATGAAGCGCGAAAGGAGACGATCGAAAGAAATTTTGGTTCGGCAAAAGAATATCACAACTTGAGATACGCCCGAGAAGTAGGAATTGATAAAATTCTAGCTAAAGTTGGGTTGATATTTGCGTGCCTAAATCTAAAAAAATTGGTAAAAATACTGGGGAAAAACCCTGTTATATTCGTATATTTCAAAGTATATAGTTATAAAAATACATAAAAAAACAAACTCTATCCGATTTGAATAGAGTTTGTCTACGTTCTGAAACGTTTGTCTATTCCAGGCAAACGTTTTTTTTCATGAGTAGCTCAGTATTTTGCGGTATAATCAAGTTAGGATATTTTAGAGGAAGGGATACGCACGTGGCTTCAGAACATATCGAAAAAAAATTGAAACTTCTACCAGATCTTCCCGGTTGCTATTTGATGAAAGATATCAATAGTAAGATCATCTATGTTGGTAAAGCTAAAAACTTGAAAAATCGAGTGCGCTCTTATTTCAAGAGTTCACATGAAGGTAAGACAGCAAAGCTTGTTTCTGAGATCTATGACTTTGAAACGATCGTAACATCGACTGACAAAGAAGCGTTCTTACTTGAGATCACTTTGATCCAAAAACATAAGCCTCATTATAATATCAAATTAAAACGGGGGACTGGGTATCCATATATCAAGATCACAAATGAAAAAGATCCTGTGTTAAAGATCGAAAGTCAAGTCAAAAAAGATGGGGGCTATTATTTTGGCCCGTATCCCAATGTTTATGCAGCCCAAGAGACACTGCAACTTTTACAAAAAGTTTATCCGTTGAGGCGGTGTCACGGTTATCAAAAACGACCATGTCTTTATTATCATATGGGACAGTGCTTAGGTGCTTGTTTCAAAGAAGTACCTCCAGAAGAATATGCTAAAAATATCAAAAAGATCAAATCATTTTTAAATGGAAATGTAAAAGGGATCAAAAAAGAGCTCACGCATAAAATGCAACAAGCAGCAGAAAATATGGAGTATGAACGAGCGGGTGAATTACGAGATCAGATCCGTTACGTTGAGATGACAGTTGAGCGACAAAAGATCATTTCAAATGATAATACGCCACGTGATCTCTTTAGTTTTTACATGGATAAAGGCTGGATCTCGATCCAAGTCTTCTTTATCCGCCAAGCACGCTTGATCAAGCGCGAGAAGCGGCTTTTCCCATGTATCGATACGCCTGAAGCAGAATTAGCTTCGTTTATTCTTCAATTTTATAACCAAAAAAATCGGCTGTTACCAAAAGAGATCTTAGTTCCGGCTAAATTAGATAAAGAGATCTTAAGTGAGATCTTAGGAGTCCCGATCAAAACACCAAAACGTGGCCCTAAAAAAGAATTGCTGGAATTGGCTACTAAAAATGCACAACTTATCTTAGAAGAAAAATTCCGTTTACTCGAATTAGATGATCGGAAAACAACCGGAGCGATGAAAGAGCTCACAGATGCGTTAGGCTTGCCTTTGGGACATCGGATCGAAGCTTTTGATCATTCTCACATCCAAGGTAGTGATCTTGTTTCGGCGATGGTCTGTTTTATCGATGGACGTCCAGAAAAAAAGGAATACCGCAAATATAAATTGCAAACCGTCGATCATGCCGATGAAGCAGCAAGCACGCGTGAAGTTATTTATCGTCGTTATAGTCGTTTAGCAAAAGAAAACCGACCTTTACCCGATCTGATCTTGATGGATGGGGGCGAGATCCAAGTTGAAGCAGCTAAAGATGTTTTAGAAAATCAATTGGGGTTAGCGATCCCAGTTGCTGGGATGGTCAAAAATGATCACCATAAGACGGCTGATCTTTTGCGCGCAGATGGGCATAAGCTTGGTTTAGATCCTAAAAGTGAAGGCTTTTATCTTTTACAGCGGATCCAAGATGAAGTCCATCGTTTTGCGATCGCGTTTCACCGCCAAGTGCGCTCGAAAAATTCGCTATCTTCGCGTTTGGAACGGATCCCAGGTGTCGGACCTAAGACGCGGATCAAGCTTTTGCGCCAATATGGTTCATTAAAGAAAGTTGCACAAGCTAGTTTAGAAGAACTGCAGGCTCTAGGTATCTCTAAAAAAGTTGCTCAAACGATCAAATTGAGTTTGAATCCAACGGAAAAAGACTCAAAGAATAAAAATAAAATGTAATGAATAAATATTTTGACCAAGTCTAAAAAAACTGTTATATTGAAGCTTAGTGCTATTATTATAGCTGACGATGGTGATCTGAAAATAAGATTTTTATGTAGAAGCTAGATTTAGAAGGGTGAAAAAAATGTTTGTAGATCAGGTTAAGATTCAAGTTAAAGCCGGCAAAGGGGGCGACGGGGCTGTTGCTTTCCGTCGTGAGAAATATGTGCCTAACGGTGGACCTGCTGGTGGTGATGGTGGTAAAGGAGGTAGCGTGATCTTAAAAGTTGATGAAGGCCTGCGAACTTTGATGGATTTTCGTTATCATCGGACTTTTAAAGCTATGCCTGGACAAAATGGAATGACAAAAGGCATGTATGGTCGTGGAGCAAAAGACCTCTATATCTCAGTTCCAGAAGGTACGACAGTTACTGATGATGAAACTGGTGAAGTTTTAGGCGATCTTATCAAAGATGGAGATGAATTAGTTGTAGCTAAAGGTGGTCGCGGTGGTCGTGGTAATATCCACTTTGCTTCAGCTAAAAATCCAGCCCCTGAGATCGCTGAAAATGGTGAACCAGGGATCGAAAGGACATTACGTCTAGAGTTAAAGGTTTTGGCTGATGTTGGTTTAGTTGGTTTTCCATCTGTCGGAAAATCAACATTACTTTCTGTTGTTACAAGTGCTAAGCCGAAGATCGCTGATTACCACTTTACAACGCTTGTGCCAAATCTAGGTATGGTCCGTTTAGATAGTGGCAAAGATTTTGTGATGGCTGATCTACCAGGTTTGATCGAAGGTGCTTCCCAAGGTGTTGGCTTAGGGATCCAATTTTTGCGCCATGTTGAACGTACACGTGTGATCTTGCATTTGATCGATATGTCTGGGACAGAAGGTCGTGATCCTTTTGAAGATTACCAAAAGATCAATGCTGAATTAGCTGAATACGATCCAGATCTGCTGAAGCGACCACAGATCATTGTTGCTTCTAAAATGGATATGCCTGAAGCGGCAGATAATTTAGCCCGTTTTGCTGAAAAATTGGAAGCAGACACAACTTTACCAAAACGACCTGAGATCCTAGCGATCTCTTCTGTAACGCATCAAGGCTTAGAAGAATTGCTACAAAAAACGGCTAAGCTATTAGAAGAGACCCCAGCCTTTGAAACTGTAGCAGCTAAGAAGATGAATGAAGCTAAAGTTTATGAGTTTGAAGAGCCAGAAGAAAAAGCCTTTGGGATCACACGTGATCCAGATACGACTTGGGTCTTGTCGGGTGCTAAATTAGAGAAGTTATTCAAGATGACAAACTTAGATCATGAAGAAAGTATGATGCGCTTTGCTCGTCAATTGCGTGGTATGGGCGTCGATGATGCTTTACGAGCTAAAGGAGCTCAAAATGGTGATCTAGTGCGGATCGGTAGCTTTACGTTTGAATTTGTAGAGTAGTAACTAATTGCAATGAAGGAATAGCTGACAAATGGGAAAAAGGTTAAAAAAAAGTAGATATATTTCTGGATTTGATGGGATCAGAACGTTAGCTGTGATAGGAGTTATTTTATATCATTTGGCCCCATATCAATTTCAAGGTGGTTTTCTAGGCGTGCCGATCTTCTTTGTTGTTTCTGGGTATTTGATCACTGATCTTTTATTTCAAGAATGGCAACAAAATAAACGGATCGATGTTATTGGATTTTATATCAGGCGGGTGAAAAGACTTTACCCTGCTTTAGTAACATTAGTCTTGGCGACGACAGCCTATATCACGCTCTTTGCTCGTGATCTCTTGGCTAATATACGGGCAGTGATCATGACTAACTTATTATATGTGTACAATTGGTACCAAGTGACCCATCACGAGTCGTATTTTGATAAATTTGGAACGCAGTCACCGTTTACACATTTATGGTCGTTGTCGATCGAAGGGCAGTTTTATCTCTTTTGGCCTTTGATCATTATCATTTTGTTGAAATTTGTCAAGAAAAAGCAGCCGATCTTTGACACGATGATCATTTTAGCGTTTATTTCAGCGCTTTTGATGGCGATCTTATACCGAACCGGGCAAGACCCTTCACGTGTCTATTACGGGACCGATACACGCATGTTTTCGATCTTGCTTGGAGCGGCTTTAGCAGTTGTTTGGCCAAGTACAGCTTTGAGAAAAGATCTTCCGACTAATCTGCGGTTGTTGCTAGATGTGATCGGGGGCGGAGCTTTGATGTTGCTTTGTTTGATGTTTATGCAGATGACAGGAGAGAGTGCCCTTGTTTATCGCGGAGGGATGTTCTTTTTCTCAGTTTTATCGATGATCTTAGTAGCAGTTGTTGCTCATCCTGGCGCTGATATGAATCGACTGTTGACAAATCGACTCTTTGCTTGGATCGGAAAAAGAAGCTATGGGATCTATCTTTATCAGTATCCTGTTTTAGTCTTTTTTGAGAGTAAGATCAATGTGGCTGATCATTCATTTTTGTATGCTTTGATCGAAGTAGCGCTGATCTTAGTTTTGAGTGATCTGTCATATCGCTTCTTAGAGCTGCCATTGCAACACTTTGATTACTCTAAAACATGGAGTACGCTCAAAGAGTTTTGTCGACGAGATTCGAGTTATGGCAACAAGCGTTGGTATATGCTGATCCCAGGATTGATCGTCTTGTTAGCGGTCGTCGGAGCAACAACGGGAACGACTTCGGGTTCTGAAGCTAAAAAAGATACAGCGCTTGAAAAGACGATCAAAGAAAACGATAAAAAAGTTGCCAAACAAAATAAAAATATCGCTGCTAAAACTTCAAGTAGTGAGCACTCTTCAAGTAGCGCTGATACTAATACAGCTAAGCAATTTGATCTGACTGAAAATGAGATCGCCAAAGCTAAGCAACTACAGATCACCGCCGTTGGGGATTCAGTTTTAGCTGCTTCTTCGACTACTTTGCAAGAAATCTTCCCTAATATGTATGTCGACGCTAAAGTAGGACGGCAAGTAGGAGAAGCGATCCCCGTTTTACAAAGTTTAGCTCAAAGTGGAAAACTTGCAGATACAGTCTTACTCAGTGAAGGAACGAATGGCCCGTATTCTGAACAAGAGCTAGACCAGATCATGGCGATCGTTGGAAAAGAGCGGAAACTTTACTGGATCAATGTGCATGTTCCAACAAGACGTTGGCAAGATCAAGTAAATAATGATCTGAAAGTAGCTGCTAAAAAGTATCCAAATTTAAAAGTGATCGATTGGTATACATATAGCAAAGATCATCCTGAGTGGTTTTATGATGATAACGTCCACCCAAATCCAGAAGGACTTAAATACTATGGACCATATGTGGCCCGTCAGATATTAAAATAAAATAGATGACCGCTAGTTTGAAAAGTAAATGTAACTAGCGGTCATTTATTTTGTGGAAGATCATTTGAGTAGTAAAAAAGGAGGAGCGATCTTTAAGCCAAAGAGTAAACGTGCGTCTTCGTTATCAAATACGCATAACTGAAATGTTGGTTCAAAGGTGACAAGTTTTTGTCGTGCTTTTTTTAAAGTTAAAGCTTTTTTAGCCGGTAAGAAAATGAGTTGTGTTCCATCAAGACGGATAAATCCTAAAGGCTTTTCAGGGGTCTCTAAGCCAAGTTGTAATGTTTGGTCTAATTCATTTGTCAATAGTAAGAAATCTCCGATAAGCATAGATCTAATGTTGGCTAAATAGCCATCCTTTCGTATAAACTGTGTTCTAATTGTAAAAGGAGCTGGCATGCTAGTCAATAAAAAGGGTGGTGACGTAATTTTTCTAAAATAAAGAAGAATTCTTAAGGCTTTTTTGTAAGCTGTAAAAAATGATGATAAAATAGAAAAGAATGCAAAGAAAACTACTTCGGTCTGACCGATTAGAATAGGAATAAAAAGTAACATGGAATTAGAGTTTTTAGGAACTGGCGCAGGCTCACCCGCTAAATTTCGAAATGTGACCTCCCTTGCGCTCAAATTATTGGATGAAGAAAATGCCGTTTGGCTCTTTGATGTTGGTGAAGGAACACAACATCAGATCTTACGGACGACGATCCGTCCACGAAAAGTCGATAAGATCTTTATCACGCACTTACATGGAGACCACATTTTTGGCTTACCTGGATTTTTGAGTAGTCGTTCATTTCAAAGTGGTGAAGAGATCAGACCGCTTACGATCTATGGCCCTAAAGGGATCAAGGCTTTTGTAGATATCAGTTTACAAGTTTCTCAAACACGGCTCTCTTATCCGTTGCATTTTGTCGAATTAACTGAGCCTGGTGTGATCTTTGAAGATGATAAATTTAAAGTTTCATTTGATCGCTTGGACCACCGGATCGAGTGTATAGGTTATCGGATCGAAGAAAAAGATCATCCTGGTGAACTTTTGATCGAAAAACTTAAGCAAGAAAGAGTGCCTGCAGGACCAGTATATGGTAGGTTAAAAGCAGGTGAGATAGTGACTTTGCCAGATGGACGCGTGCTTGAGGGCAAAGATTATGTTGGGGCACCTCAAAAAGGACGTACGATCACGATCTTAGGTGATACACGCCAAACTGCAAGTATTTTACCTTTGGCCCAAGATGCTGATATATTAGTACATGAAAGTACTTTTGGTAAAGGTGAAGCAAAACTTGCTCGAAATTATTACCATTCAACTTGTGTTCAAGCGGCTAATTTAGCGACTAGAGCTAATGTCAAAGAACTATTATTGACGCATATCTCGGCTCGTTATGTTGGGCCTTTAGTTACACAACTTGAAAAAGATGCGCGCAAAGTCTTTGCTCAAACACGGGTCGTCAAAGATTTTGATGTGATCGACGTCCCCTTTAACAAGAAAGGTTCTGAAATTTAATGATGGGATATAGACAATTAAAAAATTTAACTAATCGTGTTGTATTGATCACTGGAGCCTCTTCTGGTTTAGGAGAGCAAGTCGCTTATCAAGCAGCCAAAAAAGGAGCGATCGTTGTTGGCTGTGCTCGTCGAAAAGAAAAATTAGATAAAGTAATGTCTGTTTGTAAAGCGATCTCAGGGCGGATGGCCTATGCTTATCAACTTGATGTTTCAAAACCAGAGGAGATCGAACAAATCGTCGATGAGATCGAGAATAATATCGGGCCAGTTGATGTCTTGATCAATGATGCTGGTTTTGGTTTGATGAATCAAGCTTTGAGTTTTAATATGGATATCGCAGAAAAGATGTTTCGTGTCAACGTTTTAGGTGTTATGTATATTACAAAATACGTTGCTTTGAACATGGCTAAAAGACAACGGGGGATGATCATCAATGTCGCTTCGGTCGCTGGCAAGATCGCAACGCCAAAATCTTCGATCTATTCGGCCACTAAAGCCGCTGTGATCGCTTATTCGAATGCTTTAAGACTTGAGCTGAGACCTTTAGGGATCGCAGTGATGACTGTCAACCCTGGTCCGATCAGGACCGCATTCTTTGAGATCGCAGACCGTTCAGGCGAGTATATCGATCGAGTCAAATGGATGGCTTTGAACCCAGAGATCGTAGCAGAAAAGATCGTTAATGCGATCGGAACGAGTCGTCGTGAATTGAATTTACCTGGTTATATGCAATGGGCTAATTATGGCTATCAACTTTTCCCATGGTTAGGTGATCACTTAGCTGGTGGGATCTTTAACAAAAAATAGTAAGGGGGGTAAAGAATGAAAAAACAGTGGAACTTAGTCTTAGTATTGATCTTAGTTTTGTTAGTGGTGATCTTTTCTTGGATGAACGTTCAACCAGCGACAGTAAATTTTGGTTTTGCTAAAGTTACGATGCCGTTAGTGATCGTTTTAGTTTTAGTGCTTTTGATCGGTGTGATCATTGCAGTTTCGTTGTCGTTAGCGACGATCTTGCAACAAAAAAATGAGATCAAACGTTTAGAGCAACAAGTTCAAGCTAATAAAACGATGCGCAGAACTGAAAAAAAGGAAACAACTGAAACACGTCCAGATAAAGTTAAATAATTGTGAGGGATTTTAATTTGATCACGCCAAAATATGAATGGAAAAAACAAGATCTCCCAGAAAAAGAAAATGTCGATGAAATAGCAACTGAACTTGGACTTTCTCCGCTAGTGACTGAGATCTTAGTGGCTAGAGGACAAGACACTGTGGCTAAGATCAAACGCTTCTTAGAACCGACAAGCGAGAGTTTTTATGATCCATATCAATTATTTGATATGCAAAGGGCGATCGAACGGATCCAAGATGCGATCGTCAATGAAGAACATATCACAGTTTATGGTGATTATGACGTAGATGGTCTGACGAGTACTGCGATCATGTATGAAGCATTACTTCAATTGGGAGCAGATGTTGATTATTATATCCCTGATCGCTTCCAAGATGGTTATGGTCCTAATAAAGAGGTATATGCTCGTCTGCTCGAACAAGGCACAGAACTATTAGTGACTGTTGATAATGGGGTCGCTGGGCTTGAAGCGATCACGTATGCTAAAGAACAAGGCTTAGATGTGATCGTAACTGATCACCACGAGCTCCCAGCTCAGCTTCCACCTGCTTATGCGGTGATCCATCCGCGTCATCCTAAAGGTGACTATCCTTTTGCCGATCTTTCTGGAGCTGGCGTCGCTTTTAAAATGGCTCAAGCGATGTTAGAGGAGATCCCAGAAGATTTCTTAGATCTAGCTGCCTTAGGAACGATCGCTGATCTTGTTTCTTTAACAGATGAAAATCGTGCGCTAGCTAAATTTGGGCTGGTTGCTTTAGAAAATACTTTAAGGCCTGGTTTGTTGGCGCTTTACGAATTGGCTGGTCTCAATGAAAAAGAGATCACAGAGCAAACAGTTGGTTTTACTTTGGCACCACGATTGAATGCGATCGGACGGATGCAACATGCTCAGATCGGAGTCGAATTATTGACGACTTTAGATGAAGAGCGGGCCCAAGAGTTAGCTAAAAAGGCGCAAGCTTTGAATGCTAAACGCCAAGAAATAGTTGAAAAGATCACGACGGAAGCTTTAGCTAAAGTTGCTAAAGCGCCAGGACATCTCGTTGATGTTGTGGCTGGAACTGATTGGCATGAAGGAGTTTTAGGAATCGTTGCGAGCCGTTTAGTTGAAAAGACAGGACGACCAGCAGTCGTTTTAAATCTCGCAAACGGAGAAGCTAAAGGTTCAGGTCGATCGGTCGAAGCTTTTCATCTTTTTGATGCTCTTGACGGACACCGAGAGTTTTTAGAAAGCTTTGGTGGACATCATATGGCTTGTGGTGTGACGGTTTTACAAACTAATATTGAAAAGTTGCAACAGATCTTAGATACCGAAGCTAAACATCAAAAATTAGATCAAGCTAAAGCACAAGCCTTGGCGATCGTTAGTTCTTTATCTTTAAGCGAAGTTGATCTGAATTTGCTCGATGAACTTGCTAAGTTAGCTCCTTTTGGAACTGGGAATGAGTTGCCACTTTTTGAGATCAATGATCATCAAGTTGTAAGTGCTAAAGCGATCGGAAAAAATAACGATCATTTACGCTTGGAATTGAAAAATGGAGCAACTGAGATCACAGCACTAGCGTTTGGCGTCAAAGAAGAACTTCCTGAGCTCTTACAAGCGCCAGCAGATATCCAATTTGTAGCTTCTCTTGCTAAAAACGAGTGGCGCGGACAGGTCAAGCCTCAACTTTTGATCAAAGATCTTAGCTTAGCTGAGAAACATGCAAAAGTTGTTATCGAGCGCAAAGTAAAATTAACGCAGGAGATGTTTTTACGTCCTGTGACTTATGGTTTCTTTAATCCACAATTGGCACAAAAACTCCGCCCTCATTTACCAGCTCTAGCTCAGTGCCTTGTTTTTGACAAGAACTTAACAACGACTGACCTAGATGAGTTAGTTTTAGTGGATCTGCCAGCTAATTTGACCCAATTAGAGTTTGTTTTAAAACGTGTCCGTCCTAAAACTATGCGAGTTCATTTTTACACTAAAAAGCAAGAAGTTTTATTACCGACACGAGCAGAATTTGGCAAAGTCTATAAACTTATGCAACGCTACCAAAAAATAACGTTTCCAGACGATCTTGCTGCGCTTGCTAAGACGTGTGCTTTAGAAGACGATCAAGCGCTATTGATCTTAAAGGTGTTTTTTGAGGCGGGTTTTGTTACAATAAACAAGGGTATCTTGAGCTTCAATGCTAGTGCTAAAGCACATCGTTTGGAAGATACTCCAAGTTACCAAAGCCAAAGGGCTAAGCAACAAGTCGTAGCGACTTTACTTAAGTCAGATGAAGGAACACTCAAACATTGGTTGAGTGCACGTAGTTAAAATATCCATGAAAAAGTCGAGATGTGAGCTGGATATTTAGTGCATATTTTAAAGAAGGGAATATATAAACTTTTAAGCAACTCAACGGTTGTGGACTCACATTTATATAGTTGAGCAAAATGGCTTTAGATTTGAATAATTATGTTGCAAGTATCCCTGATTATCCAGAAAAAGGGATCATTTTTAGAGATATCACACCTTTGATGGCTGACGGTCAAGCCTACCGTCAAGCAACTGATAGGATCGTCCAATTTGCAAAAGATAAAGGTGTCGAGATGGTCGCTTGCCCAGAAGCACGAGGCTTTATCGTCGGTTGCCCAGTAGCCTATGAATTAGGGGTCGGATTTGCTCCAGCCCGCAAAGCTGGTAAATTACCACGCGAAACGATCGAAGCTAAGTACGATCTTGAATATGGGACATCAGCACTTTATATGCATAAAGATGCGATCAAGCCTGGGCAAAAAGTCTTGATCGTCGATGATCTTTTAGCGACTGGGGGAACGATCGGAGCTACGATCGATCTAGTCGAACAACTTGGGGGAAAAGTCGTTGGTTGTGCTTTCATCATTGAATTGAAAGATCTAAATGGACGCAAGCGTCTCGAAAATTATGATACGTTGTGTTTGATGGAATACTAGTAAAAAGAGTCTGGTCGGACATAGACTGGACTTTTTTACTTTGCAGATATTAGAAAGGAAAAAGCTAGATGGAAAAACAGACTTTTGCAGTGATCGGTCTAGGTCGATTTGGGGGGAGCGTATGTCAGACGCTAGCTGATGCCGGTAAAGAAGTTTTGGCGATCGATAAGGATGAAGCACGCGTCAACGACTACAAAGATATTGCGACTCAGGCTGTTGTAGCTGATGCTCAAGATGAAGATGTTTTACGCTCTTTAGGGATCAGAAATTTCGATCATGTGATCGTGGCGATCGGTGAAGATATCCAAGCAAGTATTTTAGTAACTTTGATGGTCAAAGAGCAAGGAGTCAAGTATGTGACAGCTAAAGCCCAAAATGGCTACCATGCTAAAGTTCTAGAGAAACTAGGCGTTGATCGTGTCGTCCATCCAGAACGGGATATGGGCGTGCGGATCGGGCGTAGCTTGACTTCTAAAAATATGATCGATTATTTAGACCTTGATTCAAACTTTAAAATGGCTGAGATCTTGATCACCAATCCCCGCTTTTTTGGGCGTTCATTAGCTGAATTAGATTTTCGCGATAAATATAAGTTGAATGTGATCGCTTTAGCACATAGTAAAAGTGAGATGTGTCTTCCTGCGGCAGATGATGTTTTAGGACTAAATGACAGTATTTTAGTTGCGGGGCCAAAAGAAGCGATCGATCGTTTAGAAGAATTGATGGACAATTGAGATCTTAACTTTTTTTTAAATGACAAGGACTTGCTTAAATGACATTTTAAATGTTTAATGAAAACATAAAGCCTTGTTTTATGAGGTAAAGTTATTGTAATATTAATGAGATGTGGCATTTGTGTGCCTATTAAATATATAGGGGTGAAATGCTTGAAGAAAAAATGGCAAAAATTTTTAAGTAATGGCTATGTCGATTTTATCTTAAAGACTATCTTTTATTTTGCTGTACTATTTGCGTTAGTGTATTTATATAGTTATAGCGGAGTAAATCAGCCACATTTTATTTATAATGAGTTTTAGGAGGAACTGCGATGTCAGAAAATTTGATCGAAGTGATCGATGGCTGGGCTAAAACTTCTCCAGATAAGATCGCTTATGATTATCTAGGGAAAACGAACACATACGCTGAATTAAAAGAGTATTCTGATTCGTTAGCCGCATACTTGATGACATTAGATTTACCAAAAGGGGCGCCAGTGATCATTTTTGGGGGACAAACTTTTGAGATGATCGCTTCATTTTTAGGAGCAGTCAAAGCAGGACATGCTTACATTCCAGTAGACGCTCATTCACCACTTGAACGGATCAAGATCATCAAGGAGATCGCCAAACCAGCTGCTTGTATCGCAGTTGAAGAGTTACCGTTAACATTTACTGATATGACGATCATTGAACCACAAAAGTTGACAGAAGTCTTTTCTAATAAAGAAAAATTAACTACCAAAGCTCAGTTTGTTTCTGGCGATGAGAATTTTTATATCATCTTTACTTCAGGAACAACAGGGGTACCAAAAGGCGTTCAGATCAGTCATGACAATCTAGTTAGTTTCAACGCTTGGATGCAAAAGGACTTTGCGTTAGAGCAGACAGGAAGTTGTTTATCACAGCCGCCATACTCGTTTGATCTTTCAGTGATGGATCTATATCCAACTTTGACGGCTGGAAAGCAGTTGACGGTTCTACCAAAAGAGACGACCGATAACTTTAAAGCGTTATTTGCTGTTTTACCAGAGTTAAAGATCACAGAATGGGTCTCAACGCCTTCGTTTATCGATATTTGTTTATTGCAACCGACCTTTTCAGCCGAAACGTTGCCAACACTAACACATTTCTTCTTCTGTGGTGAAGAGTTGACACATAAGACTGCGCAAACTTTAAAAAAACGTTTTCCAAAAGCAAAGATCTTTAACACATACGGTCCGACTGAAGCGACTGTAGCTGTCAGCCAAGTCGAGATCACAGACGAGATCTTGGAGACTTATCCACGTTTACCGATCGGACAAGCAAAAGCTGATACGACGATCATTTTAGTTGATGAAAATGATCAGCCAGTACCGGTCGGGCAAAGTGGTGAGATCTTGATCGCTGGACCAAGTGTTTCAAAGGGATATCTAAATAATCCAGAAAAGACAAAACATGCCTTTTTGACATATGACGGACAACCAGCTTATAAAACGGGAGACTTAGGGCAATTTGATGAAAATGGTCAGCTACTTTATAAAGGGCGGATCGATTTCCAAGTTAAGTTGCATGGCTTTAGGATCGAATTAGAAGATGTCGATCATCATTTAGATAAAGTCAGTTATGTCACGCAAGCGACAACAGTCCCACGTTATGATAAAGATCATAAAGTCAGTCAGTTAGTAGCTTATATCGTAAAAGATCAAGCTAAGACAAAAGACTTTGCGAGTGATTTTAAACTGACACAAGCGATCAAAAAAGAGCTCTTAGAGACGATGATGTCTTATATGATGCCTCAAAAATTTGTTTACGTTGAGAAATTACCGTTGACACCAAATGGTAAGATCGATCGCAAAAAATTGATGAAAGAGGTCAATAGCTGATGCTTAACATGCAACCGTATCAAGACCCGACTTATTTTGTCTTCTTGCTGATCGGCTTGTTGCCGATCGCAGTAGGCTTGATGTATGGTCGTCGTTTTAGGATCTATGAAACGCTCATCTCATTTCTCTTTTTACTTTTGACCTTTGGAGGCGTAAAATGGGAACAAGGTGTTGCCTTAAGTGGTTATATCCTTTTTGAGATGCTTTTGATCTATGGTTATTTGGCGTATCGCAAGAAGAAAAATAACACCTTTGTCTTTGACTTAGCTGTTGTTTTGTCGATCTTACCGTTAGTGATCGTTAAAGTTTCACCGTTATTGAACAACGGTAAGGAATCGATCATCGGCTTTTTAGGGATCAGTTATTTGACCTTTAAAACGGTCGGGATGATCATGGAGATCCGAGATGGGATCATTAAGGAAGTTGATTTTAAAGAAGCGTTGCACTTCTTGCTCTTCTTCCCAACGATCTCATCTGGACCAATCGATCGCTATCGGCGCTTTTTAGGAGATTACAAGAAGACGCCAAGTCGTGAGAAATACTTAGAATTGCTGGATAAAGGGATCTGGTATATTTTCTTAGGATTCTTATATAAGTTCATTTTAGCTTATTTTTTTGGCGTTTTATTACAACCTAAAGTTTCGGCGCTTGCTTTGGCTCACGGTGGTTGGTCGTGGTGGGTCGTCGCTTATATGTACGTCTTTTCGATGAACTTATTCTTTGATTTTGCAGGTTACAGTTTATTTGCAGTCGGAACAAGTTATATCATGGGCGTCAAAACACCGATGAACTTCAATAAACCATTTATTTCCAAAAATATCAAAGATTTCTGGAATAGGTGGCATATGACCCTTTCATTTTGGTTTAGAGACTACATCTATATGCGTTTAGTTTTCTTTATCATGAAAAAGAAACTGCTGAAAAGTAAGATCGCGATCGCTAATGTTGGTTACTTAACGCTCTTTTTGATCATGGGTTTTTGGCATGGGATCACATGGTATTATATCGTTTATGGGCTCTACCACGCCTTAGCGATCATCTTGTGTGATGCTTGGTTACGTTTTAAAAAGAAACATAAAGAGCATATCCCACATAATAAATTCACCGAAGCTTTTGCGATCTTTATGACGTTTAATGTTGTTTGCTTTAGCTTTTTGATCTTTTCAGGCTTTTTAGATAAATTATTCTTTGCGTAATAAAATTTGGAGGAATGTAATGATGGAAGAAACAGTTTTAGATATTTTAGAAGATTTAACAGGTAGTGATGAAGTAAGAAATGACAAAGATATCGATATCTTTGAAACAGGTCTTTTAGATTCAATGGGAACAGTACAACTTTTACTTGAATTACAATCACAATGTGATGTTGATGTTCCAGTTTCCGAATTTGATCGCAACGAATGGAACACACCAAATAAAATCATCGCGAAAGTGGAAAGTATGCAATAATGGACACAAAAAAGAAGCTATTTAAGATCTTTGGACCAGTTATTTTAGCTGGGATCTTACTGACACTTTTTTTGGTCTCACCGTTTAATGTGCGTAAAGTAAACCAACATACGTTACAAGTTGCTGCTCTTTCACAGTCTAAAAATATTTTCAAAGGTAACGCTGTCAAACAAAAAGCTTTTGAAGAAAATTATGTTCCGTTTTTTGGCTCTTCAGAACTTTCACGGATGGACGCCTTTCATCCAGCTTCATTAGCAAAGCGTTATGATCGTAACTACCGTCCTTTCTTATTAGGTGGGCCAGGTTCGACCTCTTTAGCCCAATTTTATGGGATGCAAGGCTCATTAGCCCAATTGAAAGGGAAAAAAGCAGTGATGATCATTTCTCCGCAATGGTTTGTCAAGCAAGGAACTAATCCAGCAGCCTTTAGTTTATATTATTCAAACTTAGAAACTGTTAGTTGGTTGAAGCATGTCAACGATGGTAAGATGGATCGGTTTGCAGCAGAGCGTTTGTTAGCTATGCCAACGATCCAAAATGACCATATTTTGAAAAAAGCTGTTTTACAAGTTAAAGATGGCCAAAAACTTTCAAGTTCGATGCAAACTTATATCGATCTAAAATATAATCAGCTCAAGCATGAGGATCAGCTCTTTTCGACTTTAGCTCTCAAGGATAATACAGAAAAGATCGCTAAAGTTGCTGCTAAATTACCAGCAACATATGATCAAGCTAAACTTGATGCTTTAGCTTATCAAATGGGAGCTAAGAAAACTAACAATAACCCATTTGATATTGATGATCGTTTCTTTGATAAGAACTTGCGCGATAAGTATTTCAAATTAAAGAACAAGCAAAGTAGTTATAATTATGTCAGCTCTCCAGAGTATTCTGATTTTGAGTTAGTCTTAAATCAATTTGCTGAAAATAATATGAATGTGATGTTTGTGATCCCGCCTGTCAATGAAAAATGGTCGAATTATACAGGCTTATCAAGAGAAATGCTCCAAGCTTGTACCGAGAAGATCAAATATCAATTACAATCACAAGGCTTTACTAACATCGTCGATCTCTCTAAAGATGGGGGCGAAAGATATTTCATGCAAGATACGATCCACTTAGGTTGGCGTGGTTGGCTCAAGATGGATCAAGCAGTTGGACCGTTTTTGAGCACCGACCAGAAAACACCAACTTATAAGATCAATGATTATTTCTACACTAAAGAGTGGCAAAAACTTGAAGGCCAAGCTTTGAATGAAAAAGTAAAATAAAAACAAATAGCGTAGCCTTAAGGTTGCGCTATTTGTTTTTAGAAAAACTCGATTTTTAGAGAGCTGTACAAAAAACGAGCCCGTTTGTGGCTCGTTTTTTAATATCTATCTTTTCTTATAATAAAGTAACCCTAAAACTAAAAAGCTTCCTAAAGAGATCAGACAACCAAGATAGAAGTATGGTGGAACATAGGTCAATTCGATCGTATGTGTTCCAGGAGTTAGATCTAGTCCAAGGAATGTATCTTGGATCTTGAATGTTTTGACCGCTTGACCATCGACTTTAGCGTGCCAGCCTTTATCATATGGGATCGTTGTCGCCATAAATTGATCTTTACTTGTGAGTTCGATCGTACCATAGATCCGGTTAGCACTGTGATCTAAGATCTTTAGTTCATTTTGTTTGAGTTGTTCGATCTTTTGTAAAGCTAACTCTTTATCGAGGCGATAAAGCACAAAGTTTTGTAACCATAAGTTGGCTTTTTTGAATTTAGCCGTTAAAATGATCTCTTCGCCTTTATTTCCTGTGGTCGGATTCAAGACGACAGTGTGCCTAAAAGTCTTATAGGCTGGATATTCTTGTGTTCCTAAATACCAAGTAACATTGTCTTGGTCAAGACTTGGTCCAAGTGTCAAGTAATAAGGATCATCAGTATCAGGCGTAAATTTAAAGATGATCTGGGCTGGATCTTTTAGATCGGTCTTTTTGAAAAACGAACCAGTTAAAGATGTTTGCTTTTTAGTGTTTTGGAAAACAACTTCGTTAAAATTAGCTGCGTAGAAATATTTAGTCTTTGAATTTGAACCAGTGGCAGCATTGAGCCAATTTGTTTGGTAAGTCAAAGGACGATCATATAAAACTGGTAGTTTTTTTAGCTGTTTATTAGCAGCGTATCCTAAGGAAAGGGCGTAAGGATCACGATAGATCGAAGTTGTTTTACCAACGACTTGTTTATTATATTCGATCAAGTCAGGTCGATAACTAGTAACATTTAATTTTTCGTCAGTCGGTGTTTTCAATTCAGCTTCATCTTTAGCGTAGAGCAAATATTTCATCCCTAGTAAAGCATCACTGATCAAGGTGCCATTGTAATAACCAACATAGTTATCACCATCTGGTTGCCCAAGTTGCCCGTAAAAGTCTGGGATGCTTTTTTCAAGAGCTGAACTAAAATAAGAACCAGCATTCAGACCATGCGCGATCCCATCGTTTTTAGTTCGTGCATATAATTGAGCAGTCCGATAAAATGAACTATCGAGATCATTTAAGATCTGTGCATCATTAGCTAATGCTTTAGTCGGTACTTCAAATTCTTTTTGCGTTAAATAACTGATATTATTGAGCGAATAAGCTGTATTTGCTAAAAGTTCAGCACAAACGACTAGATAGATCGCTAAAGGGTTTAAGCGTTTATGGACTTTGCTTTTGGGCAGAGTCAACAATAATAAGATCAAAACGTTGAATAAAGCCGTGATCAATAATAGAAGTGTCGAAGCAAAGTCGAACTTCTTGATATCAAAATAGATATAACCTAGTCCGAGTCCAACTAGCCCTAAGCAGCAAAGCGTTTGCCAATTTTTTAAAGCAAAGTGGTTCTTTTTCAATGCAATGGCAGCTAAAAAGATCATCCAAAAGCTGACGACAAATGAGAAGCGATAAGGATACCAAACTGGAAATTGCATCCCATGCCACAAAAGGTCAAGTGGTTCAAAGCAAAGCGAAAGAACAAAGACAGCACTGACTAAAAAGGCAGCTATTTTAGCTTTGCCTGCGATCTTTTTACTTAAAAAGTAGAGACAAAAGCCAAAAAGTGCGAGGCTACCTAAAAAGAGGTTTGGCAGTCCTTTGGGCATTTGTTCAAAATTGAAGGCTCCGATCATAAATTTTGCGATCATTTCGAGCGGGGCATATTCAAATTTAAAATGAATAGAATTTTCTGTATATTGACCTTTACTTGTTGAAAGCGAATAAAGTGTCGGTAAAAGGATCAAACTGGCACATCCTACCGCAAGTAATGAACGGCTCAAAAAAAGCCAAATATCACGCCTAAGTTGTTTAAGAGCGCGGTAATTTGTTTCGTACCAAATAAAGAAAAGTCCTAAGAAAAGACAGATCATGTAAGCCATATAGTAATTGATGATCATCATCAAACTAAGAGTCAAAACATAACCAAGACTTTGCTTTTTTTGGAGTAGGTCGTAAAGCCCACAAACGATCAAAGGTAAAAAGATCGGAGCGTCGAGCCATAACATGTTGAGTTGATTAGCGATCATCCATCCCATTAGAGCATAGCTCGTTGCTAAAGTTGGGATAAAAAGGCCACGGAGCTTTAATTTATGTTGGAGGAGCCGACCAAAAGTATAGCCTGCTAGCCCATATTTTAAGAGTAAAACGACTAAACAGCCAGCCGTTAGGTATTTACCAGGAAAGAGCAAAAAGATCAGATTAAATGGACTAAGCAAATAGTAGGCATATTCTCCGAGCATCTGACCACCAAGCGCTTTTGAAAATGAATAGAAAAAAGCGCTTGGCTGCTGGAGCAAAGTTTGCCTAAAATAGGCAAAAAAATCGATATATTGCTGCCCCAGATCAACTGTTAGGACACTTGAAGAACCAAAGGGATAGAAGCCACGGTAGATGAAGTAGCCCAACAATATGATAACTGGAGTGCAAAAACTAAGTAGCAAAGGGTAATGCTTTTTTAAATAGTTTTGCATGAAATGGATCCTTTCCGTGATAAGACCTTTTATAAGGTCGTACAGTAATCGTGCAAAATATGCACCCTACAATTATAACATGTAAAGTGGCTAAAAATTATGCTGGAATATAGATCAAGAGTTAATTTAAATAAAAATAAAAACGTTCGATAACTTATTGTCTGAATTAAGGCGATGAGCGTATACTATAATATATATCCACTGATATTTAACTTAAAATGATCAAGGCAAAGTTAAGATATAGCAGTGATCTATTTAAGTCAGCGGTGAAGACAGAATCTAGAAAAGGAGACTATACTTTTGCCATTCAGCTATATCTAGTATAGTAATGTGCACGTGCGATTTTTAAGAAAAGCAAATAGTAAAAAGAAGAAAAAGGGTTCAGAGATCCCGTTTCGTTTGAATTTTCTCTTTTTGATCGTATTCTTATTATTTGCAGCGCTTATCGGACAATTGGTCTATTTGCAGATCATTCACGGCGCAAAATTTGAATCAGAAGCGATCAGTAGTGATAATAAGACTGAGACTAAAAATGTTCAACGAGGGATGATCTACGATGCGACTGGTAAACTTTTAGTTGCCAATAACACTTCACGGGCAGTCACGTATACTAAACCGTTAAACGTTAAAAATGAACAGATGTATAAAGTGGCTAATAGTTTGGCAGGGTATATCAGTGTTGACACAGAATCTTTGACGACGCGCAATAAGATCGATTATTACTTAGCCGACCCTAAACATTTAAAAGAGGTCAATTCGCATATCAAAGGTGCTGATACGATGCAAGATGCAGATAAATTGGCCTCTTTAGAAGTGGCGTATGTCAAAAAAAATAACTTAGTCGATAACTTGACTGATCAACAAAAAAAAGCTGCGACCCTTTATAGCAAGATGTCAGGCGCTTATGCCCTGTCGACTGTTTATCTAAAGACAAGTGATGTGACAGACACTGAGATGGCTGAAGTTGGCGAACATCTTTCAGTTTTACCTGGTGTCAAGATCGGGACAAGCTGGTCACGCTCTTATCCAAATGGCGAAGCTGTCAAGAGTGTCATTGGGACAGTTACTTCTGAAAAGCAAGGTCTGCCAAGTGATAAGATCAATACGCTTTTAGCACAAGGTTATTCGCGTAATGACAGTGTTGGTTCTAGTTATATCGAATCGCAATACGAAGACGTACTCAAAGGTAGTAAAGAAGTCATCAATGTTGAAACTAAAAATAATGAGATCGTTAAAGAGATCAAGCAGTATGCTGGTAGCCCAGGTGATAATCTTCAATTGACGATCAACTCTGAGTTTCAAAATCAAGTTCAAAAGATCGTTGAAGATCAAGTTAAAGCTAATGCTGGCAGCAATCCATACTTACCAGGCGGGTATGCGGTCGTGATGAATCCTAAGACAGGTGGGATCTATGCTTTGGCTGGTGTCAGTCGGGATCTTTCAACAGGTGAAGTGACTGAAAATGCCTTGGGAACGATCAACCAAACATTTGTTATGGGGTCAGTTGTTAAAGGTGCGATGGTCATGGGCGCTTTAAGAGATGGCGTTATCACTCCTACGAACAATACGCTATTAGAAGAACCGATCAAATTGGCGGGAACAGCTTCTAAAACTTCTTGGTTCAATAAGACTGGTGCAGCTAATATGAGTTTATCAGCTTCCGATGCATTACAAGTTTCTTCTAACACATATATGATGAAACTTGCGATGATGGAAGGTGGCTTTACTTATCGTTCGGGAGCTGCTTTGAATTTACCAACTTCGATCTTTGATAAATTACGACAAAACTTCAAGCAATATGGGCTTGGGGTCAAGACAGGGATCGACATTCCTGGTGAAGCAACTGGATTTGAAGGGGCTGCTGATCAAAGTCATATTGGTAATGCTTTGGACCTTTCCTTTGGGAACTATGATGCCTATACGCCGATCCAGTTAGCTCAATATGCCTCAACGATCGCTAATGGTGGTTATCGGATCCAACCACATATTTTGAAATCGATCCGAAAAACTAATAAAGATGGAAGCCTAGGCGCTGTCAAATATGAAGTTCAACCCAATATCTTAAATGTTGTTGAAGGAACACAAGATCAGTGGGATGTTGTAAAAACAGGTCTCTGGCGCGTAGTTCATGGGACAAATACGTATCGGACTGGGGGCTCGATGGCTTCGGTCAAACCAGAGATCGCTGCTAAAACAGGGACGGCACAAACTTTTTATAATAATGTTGAAACTGAAACATTGAGTGCGATCAGTTACGCACCAGCTAACGATCCGCAAGTCGTGGTAGTTGTTGCTTTTCCAAATATTACTAATACAGAAAGTAATATCAACACACAGACTGTCAAAGAGATCTATGAAGCTTATTGGAAAACAGTGCAATCAAGCGATGGCTTTAATTGATGAATTAAGAGAGCATATTTCTAAAGATATGCTCTTTTTTAGTGTCAAGGGATTTCACTTAACAATTAACAAAAAAATACTGGTAATTAATTTTAAAAAATGATATGATATTAAACGTTAAAGGTGTCTGGAACATCTTTTTGAATCGATACGTATTGGAGGTTTAGAGCATGCGTGTAAATATTACATTAGAATGTACAGAATGTCATGAACAAACATATTTGACAAACAAGAACAAGCGTAATAACCCAGATCGTCTTGAGCTTAAGAAATATTGCCCACGTGATCACAAGGTTACTGTGCACCGCGAAACAAAATAACAACAGGTTTAAAACCCTGTTGTTTTTTTTTGAAAGTTAGGTGAACCGTTTGCATAGAAATTGAAAAATTCAAGCGATTTTGTGCTAAAATAGCAATAAGCCAGAATTTTGATAGGAGTGGATGTGTTTGGATAGCTTTCAAAAAAAGCCGATCATAACTTACGGATTGATCACGCTCAATGTGCTGATCTTTATTGCAATGACTTTGAGTGGTGGCAGTGAAAATCCTGTAAATTTGATCTATTGGGGAGCTAAATATGATCCTTTGATCGTTCAAGGTGAGATTTGGCGCCTTTTTACTCCGATGTTTATTCATATCGGAGCTGAACATCTAGCGTTGAATATGTTGACGCTTTACTTTTTAGGAAGTCAATTAGAACAACTCTTTGGCAAGTGGCGTTTTCTTTTGATCTACTTGGTGAGTGGAATTGGTGGAAACATCGCAAGTTTTGCTTTTTCGCCAAGTATTTCAGCTGGAGCTAGTACAGCTTTATTTGGATTGTTTGGTGCTTACTTGATGTTAGGTGAATCATTTAGGCAAGTCCCTTCTATTCGAATGATCGCCCGTCAATTTCTAGTTTTGATCATTTTAAATCTTGCTTTTGATCTTTTTGCCAGTGGCATTGATCTTTATGGGCATTTAGGTGGTCTCGTAGCTGGTTTTCTAGTAGCTTATGTCGTTGGTGTACCGAACTTAGGAAAGATCGAAAAGCTCAAACGGATCATAAGTATGATCGCTTTAGGGCTTATTTTTATCGTTTTACTTAAGATCGGTTTTAATACATGGCAATATCCTGTATAATTTTCAAGGGAGTGTTTAGCTTGAAGACGCTGTATGATGTTCAACAATTATTAAAACATTTTGGAGTTTTTGTATATGTCGGAAAACGTTTGTGGGATATCGAATTGATGGCGATCGAACTTGATAATCTTTATAAAGCAAGTGCGATCGATAAGCCAACTTTTTTGAGTGCTAAGCTCGTTTTGACACGAGAACATCGCGTGGAAGAAGAATACGAAGCTACAAAAGATATTTAAAGATTAGGAAGTGACATTATGGATAAAAAACTTATCGGTGTTGACCTTGGTGGGACAACGATCAAATTTGCGATCTTAACAGCAGATGGTGAGATCCAACAAAAATGGAGTATTGAAACAAATGTTTTAGATGATGGAACACATATCGTGCCAGATATTATCGAATCGATCAATCATCATCTTAGTCTATACGATATGAAACCAGAACAATTTATCGGGATCGGCATGGGGACACCTGGGACAGTTGACCGCGCTGCGGGAACAGTCGTTGGTGCTTATAACTTGAATTGGAAAACAGTCCAAAACGTTAAAGAAGAGATCCAAGAAGGCACTGGGATCAAGTTTGCGCTCGACAATGATGCTAATGTAGCAGCTTTAGGTGAACGCTGGAAAGGTGCTGGCGAAAATGCTGATAATGTTGCTTTCATTACTTTAGGTACAGGTGTTGGTGGCGGTTTGATCGCTGATGGCAAATTGCTCCACGGTCTAGGTGCAGCTGGTGAAGTTGGACATATCAATGTTGAACCAGAAGGTTATCTTTGCACATGTGGCAATCATGGTTGTTTAGAAACATATGCTTCAGCGACAGGTGTTGTTCGTGTGGCGCGTGATATGGCAGAAGAATTCGCTGGTGATTCTGAATTGAAACGTGCGTTAGATAATGGTGAAGAGATCAGTTCTAAAATGGTCTTTGATCTAGCAAAAGAAGACGATATTTTAGCTAAACGGGTCGTTGACCGTGTTTGCTATTACTTAGGGCTTGCATGTGCTAATATCAGTAGTATCTTGCACCCTGAATATATCGTTATCGGTGGTGGGGTCTCAGCAGCCGGTGACTTCTTGTTAGATCAAGTCGTTGCTTACTTCAAGAAATTTGCCTTCCCAACGATCCGTAATACGACAACGATCAAATTAGCACAATTAGGTAATTCTGCTGGTGTGATCGGAGCAGCTTCTTTAGCTTTGGAATTTAAATAAGCTGATATCTGCAAGAAGGAAGATGTGAGGCAGATATCTTTAGATCAGGAATGATCTTGGTCTAGTCAGTATAATAAGAGAGGTAAACTATAGATCTTTTTCAAATATGCTAGATCATATTTGCTCACATCTGTATAGTAGGGATAAAAAATGCTACTAGGTGATATTTCAACATGGCTTTGGATCGATCTTGTTTTGATCTTGATCTTAGTTTGGATGTTTGGCGCCCAACTTTATTGGTGGCAACGTGGTAAACGAGTCGCTAAGATCGTTGAAAATGATGAATTCAAGCAAGGGCTTCGCAAAGGTCAAGTTATTGATCTACGGGATAGTGCTGAATTTGATCGTTCCCATATTTTAGGGGCAAGAAACATGCCATTTGCGCAGTTTGAGCTCTTTCAAGGTTCTCTTCGAAAAGATGCTCCAGTTTACTTGTACGATACGAGTAAAGCAATGCCGATCAGGATCGCATCGCGCTTGAAAAAAGCCGGTTTTAAAGATATTTATATCTTAAAGGGTGGCTTTTCTAAGTGGGACGGCAAGAAAAAATCCAAAAAGCTTTGAGTAAAGAGATACTTGAGTTTTTTCAAGTATCTTTTTTTTGTTATTAACATTTAAAAATAAAAATATGTAACTTGGAAGTAATATTCCTGTAATGTTTCTAGTGTATACTACAAGAAGCAATTAAATTGATGAGGTAAGAAAAAATTATGTTTTTGAAGAAAGTAGTCACAAGCACGGTCGCACTTGGCCTATTAACTGTTTCCGTTTTTAATAATACTGGTCTTGTTAAAGCAGATGCAGTTGAAGATACACAAAAAGAGATCGCAAACAATAAAAGCGAAACAGACAAATTATTAAAGGATATTGCAGCCGCTAACGCTGATAATATCAAGTTACAACAACAGATCTCAGATAACACAACCAAGATCGATAACTTGAAGACAGATATCGATAACTCAAATAAAAAAATCAAAGAATTAAATGGTCAGATCGAGAGCGCTAAAGTCGAAGTAAACGACCGCACAGATGCACTTAAGAGCCAATTAGTCGCTTTACAAAAGCAAGCTGGTAATACCGTTAGTGGTAACGTTTATCTTGATTTTGTCATTAATTCAAAAGATTTTTCTGACTTAGTTACACGTACGTTTACAGTTGGAAAATTAAACCAAGCAAACAAAGAAGCTTTAGATGCTGTTAAAGAAGCAAAAGATCAATATGCTTCTTTATTAGATCAACAAGAACAAACAAAAGCTAACTTACAAGCTGATAAAACTGAACTTGAAACAAAGCAAAACGATCTTAAAGAAATGAAGGCTAAATCAGATCAACAACAAGCTGATCTAAATAAAAAGATCGAAGACAACCGCGCCACTTTAGTTGCATTACAAACTCAATATGAAGAAGCAGCTAATGCAGTTAAACTTGCACAAGAAAAAGTTAATGTAACAACAACTAACGCTGAAAGTAAATCAGAAAATAAAACTAGTGAAAAAGCATCAGAAAAAGCAAACACTGATAGCAACAATAATGGAAATTCAATTGCTAAGCAAGAAAGTGTTACAACAGATACAGCTATTAGCCAAGGCGATGGTGGTTCACATCCAGTCGTTGCAGGTAATACCTATCCATGGGGTCAATGTACATGGTATGTAAAACAAGTAGCTCCTTGGGCTGGCAACAACTGGGGCAACGGTGGTCAATGGGGTTCTTCTGCTGCAGCAGCAGGTTTTAGAGTCGACCATACACCAGCTGCTGGTGCGATCGTAGTCTTTGTTCCAGGACAATCAGTCGGTGGCCAATGGACTGCTGACGGCGCTTATGGACACGTAGCTTACGTTGAATCTGTTAACGGAAGTAGCATTACGATCAGCCAAGGAGGAATGGGCTTTAGCAATCCAGCTGGTCCAAATACACAAACAGTTTCTAACGCAGGTAGTTATATCTACATCCACCGTTGATCAGCTACATTTTAATGACGCCTATCCATCCCGTGACTTTAGTCATGGGATGGATAGGCCACTATTGAGCCCCTTTATGGGGCTTTTTGTTTGTTTCTGTATATTTTTGGGTATACACTTTCTGGTATGGATGAAAAATTCCATACCAGTTTTTTTGCGCAAAAAAAGGACATTTAATGCCCTCTCGTTATACAATGAATTCACCACAAACCACGTAAAGGAGAGAATTTAAATGTCCCATAACGATTGTATACTAAAACTTCTAAATATTAAAGACCCTAATCTCAAAGTTATTGATGTTATCGATAATTTAAATAATGGCACAGAGAAATTAGTTTTGATCAAAGCTGTACTATCTTATCCTATCAGCCGTTGTCGAAATTGTGGCTTTGCCACTGTTAATAAAAATGGTTTCGCTAAAGCTCACGTACGTTTACCAAGTTTAAACGGTATACGTTATGAAATGATCCTTCATAAACAACGCTATCAATGTAAAAATTGTCGCACAACTTTCGGTGCGACCTCTGAATTGACTAAGCCTAATCAAACTCTTTCTCGTAAACTAAAAAATCAGATCATGTTATTAGCTAGGGAAGGTTTGAACGGTGAACTTATCGCTCGCATCTGTCATTGCTCTGCTAGTAGTGTTCGAAGAACTATTGTCGAACGGATCAAACCTCAATATCGAGTACCTGTTTTGCCCAAGAATCTTTGTTTTGATGAATTTCGTTCGATTAAAAATACAACTTCTTTTATCTGTTGTGATGCACAAACTCATAAGTTAGTTGTTAAACTCCCAGATAGACTATCTTCTACCATTATCAATTATTTTGAAAATCGTTACTCAAAGTTTGAACGTGATCAAGTGGAATCAGTCGTCATTGATTTAAACGCTCAATACCAGCGCTTCATTCGCCGACTTTTCCCGAATGCCAAGATTATTATTGATCGGTTTCATATAGTTCAGCTAGCCGGACGTGCTTTAGACAGTTGTCGAATCGCTCTCACTAGATCACTCAATAAGCATAGTCGAGAATACAAGATTCTCAAATCACAGTGGCGTTTATTCCATAAGAAATCTGATGAGATCGACCCTAAAAATGTTGTCTATCTTAGGGGAATCAATGAATATATGACTCAACAGAATGCGATCGACTTGATCATCAATAAATTTTCTGAATTCAAAATAGTTTATCAGACTTACCAAGATATTACCTTAGCTTTGAAGAATAAAGACATTACTACTTTGAATGAGGTTCTCGATAGTTATGAGCGCACCAATACAGAGATGGATACGACTATTCGTACTTTCCGTAAAAATCGCAGCTATCTAATAAATAGCGTAACTTCAAAATATTCCAATGGTCCTTTGGAGGGTATCAATCGAAAGATCAAACTCTTAAAACGAAGTTGTTACGGTTTTGCTAATCAACAATTTTTCTTTTTACGAATTGATTGTATATTTGCGTAAAAAAAACACTCCCCACAATTTGATCTGAGACCCGTCAAGTGAACAACTAAATAATTAAAATTCTAGGCAGCCTGATTCCGGTATTCTTCTGGAGTCAGGCTGTTTAGTTTTATTTGGTAACGTTGGGTATTGTAGAACTTGATATAGTTTTCGATCATTTCTACAAGTTCTCCATATGTTTCACATTTTAGCCAATAATAACATTCTGTCTTGAAATGACTCCAAAAACTTTCCATTGGTGCGTTATCGATACATTTCCCCACTCGAGACATACTTCTTGTAACACCATGCCTTGAGGTCAACCGAAGATATTCCTTTGAAGTATATTGAAATCCACGATCACTGTGAAGAAGTAGATTAGCTTCATTTAAATGCGTGAATGCTTTTTCTAAAGTCTTCATGACAAGCCGATTATCATTTCTTTTACTAATTTCAAAACTTATGATAGATCCATCGTATAGATCTTTGATCGCACTTAAATAAGCTTTTTGTCCTAAGCCATATTCTAAATAAGTGACATCAGTCACCCACTTTTGATTAGGTCTAGTAGCGGAAAAATCACGACCTAAAGTATTTTCTTCGTAGTTTAAATGTTCTGAACGAGTACAACCTCGGCGTTTGCGACGAATTACTGAATATAAACCAAGGACTCTCATTAAGCGACGAATACGTTTGAAGTTATATTGTTTTTGATACTTTCGATTGATAAGAAGAGTCATTCTTCTAGAACCGTAAATTCCATTTAAAGCATGAAATTCTTTTTTTATGATCTCACTTAACCATTCATTTTCCAAAGTACATTGTGATTTTGGAGCAGTTAAATAACGATAATACCCTGAGCGCGATACATTTAAGATCGCACAAAGGATCCAGAGTTCAATTTGTGGAAACTCTTTAAGAACTTCCTGAATAGCTTTAAAACGCAGATTTTTAGGTATAAAGCTTATCTCCTCCTTTCGAGTTCGTCCAATTTTTTTAAAACGATATTTTCTGCTTCTAGATATTTATTACGTTCTTTCAAACGTAGGATCTCAAGCTTGAGACGCTCAGTTTCAGAAAGAGTCTTATAATCACGATCTTTAACTGTTTTACCACGATTATCGTATAATGCCTTTTCGCCATCTACTTCAAACTTTTTGACCCAATTATAGACTTGGGAATAAGAAACATTATATTTATCGATCGCTTTGTGATAATTCTTATTATTAGCAAGTGTATACTGAACTATTTCGAGCCGTTCCTTAAAAGTAGTTTTACGTCCATGTTTCATTCTATTACGACCTCCAATGGTAGCTTTAAAGCCTTTTCCATTAGTATACAAGTTGATCCATTTACGTAAAACCGAAACACTCGAAATATTGTATTTATCACAAATTTTCTTTGGTGAACGTCCATTTTCTAAATATTCTAGAACCGCAGTTGTTTTTAATTCAACTGAATATTCTTTCCAGGTTCTAGACTCTTTTAAGCCATCTAAACCGCCAGCTTTGTATTTTCTGATCCAATTATCAAATGTATTTTTAGAAATGGTATATTTCCGGCAGATAAAGTACTTACTATATTGTCCACTAAGATACTCGGAGACTGCCTGGTATCTTTCTTCAAGTGTATGTTTAGTAGTTCTTCTAGACATAAAAAATCCCCCTAGAGTGATCACAGAATCTTTATTATTTCCGTGTCCACTCTAGGGGAATCATATCAATTCTATTGTAGGAAGTGTTTGTAGGAATATCCATATCAGTTGACGAATACCCATATTTTTGGTCATTGATATATTTCTCGACAACTTCTTTGCTCATATTGCCCAATGTACTCATATAGTAACTTGGCGACCAAAGATGACCGCCCCAATATTGGCTACGTCGTATTTCTGGATGATTTTGTAAAAAAATATAGGCACTACGTCCTTTGAGCGCCTTAATGGCACTAGCCGGCGCTTTGCTTGGCGGAAAACTGATCAGCATATGAATGTGATCCGGCATGACTTCCATCTTTTCGATTACGATGTCATTGTTATCTGCAACTTGCTGCAAGATAGCTTTCATTTCGTTAGATAAGGCTTCGGTTGTAAAAGTCTGATTGCGATATTTAGTTACCCAGATCAAATGGTAATGGAAATTATAGATATAACGACGAGTATAAATGGCCTCTTTGATTTTTTCTTTAGTCATAATATGGTCTCCTTTGTTAATATATTGACATCATGATATAATGTTATTATATCAATAAGGGAGGTGAAATCCAATGAAGTCAATGGCAAAAATGAAATATCATTATGGCCTAAAAATGCGCTGCTATCCTAGTGACCAACAAAAGCAGTTGATTAAAATCAACAGTGACGCTAGTCGCTTTATCTATAACGAAATGGTTGCGATCAATAAGGAACTGATGCAGCTTCGCAGAGTTAAGCTACCGATTGACATAGTTCGGGATCGTATTAAGCAACTAACTATGCGCCAAAACGCTAAGCAAATGTCTAATCACTATCAATTCTTAGAAGATAAACGAATTGATAGTTTGACGAAAGCTAATGCCATTCAGAACTATCGGAAAGCTTGGAATGCTTTTCGGAAGGTTCACACCGCTGGTGTTCCTAAGTTTCATCGAAAGAATTATCGCTGGCGTTATCAAACCAATTGTCAATACCCAGGGCAAAAGACTGCGTTGCTAACTAACGGTACAGTCTGTTTTCTAGATAATAGCCATGTCAAAGTCCCTAAAATCGGACTGTTACGTGTTGCCGGTTCGCAAGCACGGCTTTTGAAAAGAATATGCGAGACTAGAATTGGTACTGTGACGTTGACTAAAGATTCAGCGGATCGCTTCTTCTTATCAATGCAGTTAGCTTCAGATGAATCTTTTGTTAAAGTGGCCAAAGCTACTCATGGGCATGTTGGAGTTGATCTTAATACTGATAACTTCTTAACCGACAGTGAAGGTAACATAGTTCCTAATCCACGATATTATCGCACTATTAAAGGTAAATTAGCCAAAGAACAGCGCATTTTATCTAGACGGCAACAACGTGCAAAAAAAGAACATCGTTCTTTACGCGATAGTAAAAATTACCAAAAGCAACGCTTGCTAGTTGCCAAACTCCATGCCAAAGTAATGAACCAAAGACATAATTTTCTCCAACAAATCTCTACTGCATTAATCAAGAACCACGATTTAGTAGTAGCCGAAGAGTTGCGTAGCAAGAATATGCTTAAAAATCATGCTTTAGCACTTAGTATTTCTGACGTTGGTTGGCGAACATTTCTTGGCATGTTGGCTTATAAAGCAAAGCTTTATGGGCGTCGATTTATCACAATCAATCCAATAAACACTACCCAAACATGTTGCGATTGTGGCTTTGTGATGGGCACTAATGGGACGGACAAACTAACGTTAGATGACCGAAAATGGACTTGTCCCAACTGTGGTATTCACCATATTCGTGACTGGAACGCAGCTAAAAATATTCTTGATAAGGGAATAGCTAAACTAGCTTAGCTTATCTGTCCCTATGGCAACCTGGGGACATAAAAGGCGTTGGTAATTAGACGACCGCTGTTTGATTACAATTTCGGTTGGTCAAATAAGTTGTCCCTATCTACGCAAATTGTGGTTCGAAATCTGTAAGGATTTTCGGCTCACAAGCCACTGACTTTAGTCAATGGTGGTTGACTAACAAAAAACTCTAAGTTTTTGTCAACTGATATGAATATTCTTAAAAAGCACTTCCTATGAGAAATTGATATGATTCCCCTAGAGTGGACACGGAAATAATAAAGATTCTGTGATCACTCTAGGGGGATTTTTTATGTCTAGAAGAACTACTAAACATACACTTGAAGAAAGATACCAGGCAGTCTCCGAGTATCTTAGTGGACAATATAGTAAGTACTTTATCTGCCGGAAATATACCATTTCTAAAAATACATTTGATAATTGGATCAGAAAATACAAAGCTGGCGGTTTAGATGGCTTAAAAGAGTCTAGAACCTGGAAAGAATATTCAGTTGAATTAAAAACAACTGCGGTTCTAGAATATTTAGAAAATGGACGTTCACCAAAGAAAATTTGTGATAAATACAATATTTCGAGTGTTTCGGTTTTACGTAAATGGATCAACTTGTATACTAATGGAAAAGGCTTTAAAGCTACCATTGGAGGTCGTAATAGAATGAAACATGGACGTAAAACTACTTTTAAGGAACGGCTCGAAATAGTTCAGTATACACTTGCTAATAATAAGAATTATCACAAAGCGATCGATAAATATAATGTTTCTTATTCCCAAGTCTATAATTGGGTCAAAAAGTTTGAAGTAGATGGCGAAAAGGCATTATACGATAATCGTGGTAAAACAGTTAAAGATCGTGATTATAAGACTCTTTCTGAAACTGAGCGTCTCAAGCTTGAGATCCTACGTTTGAAAGAACGTAATAAATATCTAGAAGCAGAAAATATCGTTTTAAAAAAATTGGACGAACTCGAAAGGAGGAGATAAGCTTTATACCTAAAAATCTGCGTTTTAAAGCTATTCAGGAAGTTCTTAAAGAGTTTCCACAAATTGAACTCTGGATCCTTTGTGCGATCTTAAATGTATCGCGCTCAGGGTATTATCGTTATTTAACTGCTCCAAAATCACAATGTACTTTGGAAAATGAATGGTTAAGTGAGATCATAAAAAAAGAATTTCATGCTTTAAATGGAATTTACGGTTCTAGAAGAATGACTCTTCTTATCAATCGAAAGTATCAAAAACAATATAACTTCAAACGTATTCGTCGCTTAATGAGAGTCCTTGGTTTATATTCAGTAATTCGTCGCAAACGCCGAGGTTGTACTCGTTCAGAACATTTAAACTACGAAGAAAATACTTTAGGTCGTGATTTTTCCGCTACTAGACCTAATCAAAAGTGGGTGACTGATGTCACTTATTTAGAATATGGCTTAGGACAAAAAGCTTATTTAAGTGCGATCAAAGATCTATACGATGGATCTATCATAAGTTTTGAAATTAGTAAAAGAAATGATAATCGGCTTGTCATGAAGACTTTAGAAAAAGCATTCACGCATTTAAATGAAGCTAATCTACTTCTTCACAGTGATCGTGGATTTCAATATACTTCAAAGGAATATCTTCGGTTGACCTCAAGGCATGGTGTTACAAGAAGTATGTCTCGAGTGGGGAAATGTATCGATAACGCACCAATGGAAAGTTTTTGGAGTCATTTCAAGACAGAATGTTATTATTGGCTAAAATGTGAAACATATGGAGAACTTGTAGAAATGATCGAAAACTATATCAAGTTCTACAATACCCAACGTTACCAAATAAAACTAAACAGCCTGACTCCAGAAGAATACCGGAATCAGGCTGCCTAGAATTTTAATTATTTAGTTGTTCACTTGACGGGTCTCAGATCAAATTATAGGAAGTGTTTTTTTGTGCAAAATATTAAAAAATTATTGAAAAATAATTTATATATTTGAATTTTTAAGCAATTAATTTTATATTATATTTATAAGATATTTAATAATTGGCTCGTTGTAACTAGCAAATTTTAGTTTGTTACAAATTTAAATTTCATTTAGTTAGAGAGTATCTGAGAAATATATCTTTTGCGTGAATTTAAAACAGACGATTATTTTAAGAAAGAAATAAAATCAAGAAAGGAGAGTTTATTTTTAAAGTAGAGTGATGATCTGCTTTAAAAATAGCAAAAAAGAGTCTTGGAAAATAAAAAGAGAAAACAACGTCTTCAAAAATATATGACTGAAGAAACGAGACGTTTTAAATTATATAAAAAAAAGAAGTTATGGGTCGTTTCTAGTGTTGCATTGTTTAGTGCTGCCTTTTTACTACAAGCTCCGATTTTAGCAGATGAGATAACAACGCTATCGATGGATCCTAAAACCGAAGAGCGTGCTACAGTTGAGGAGGAGGATTCGGCAACTGAAAAAACTTCTGAGACAAACGTGACTGCAAATGCTGACGAAAACTCGAATGATCCAGATCTAGAAAATTTGGAAACGAATACATCGCAATCGGTGCAACCGCACTCAGAGAACAGTGAATTGCTAAATACTTCAGAAAACTCAAGTGAAACATCTTTGGCAGTTGCGACTTCAGAAGCTACTTCATCAGAGTCTACAGTAAATATTGAAAGTGAGACCAGCAGTCCGGTGGTTACTGCAACAAGTCGAGCACTTTCAGAAGCGGCAGAGGTCGAGGAGCAAAAAGCGATCAAAGTGACGAATGTCAGTGCGGATAATAACGGGAAGTTGAGTTCTCAAGTAGAAGCTGATGGTTCAACCAAATATACTTATACAACTGACAATACAATGTCAACTTCTGGTAAGATCGGTATGAACATTTCTTATACTGGAAAAAATAATGATACATTTAGTATGATCATTACGCCTTCCGCTGCTAAAAATGGTAATCTAAGTGCTGCCCAAGCATTACGCCCTACAGGTACGCCAACTGTGGTCGCCTTAGCTAATGGGGCTTACAAATATACATGGACGATCAGTGGAGTTGCTGACAACGCGAGTGCAACAGTTACTCAGACGATCCCGCCACTTAATTTCTTTTCAGAGGAAGCGCGGATCGTAGCTGATCAATATTGGCCATATGTTGGTAGTTCCGCAAGTGAAGACATGTTAGTCAGTGGTGACAATTACCTAATCAGTTTTTTAATAAATGAGCAACCAGTTTCAGCGAGTTCTAACGTTAAGATCGTGTTAGCTAAACAAGTAAATGTGACTGGAGCTGAGGTGAGCACTAAAGCAGATGCTGTAAGTGAAGCCGGGCAAACGACAGTCACAGTCGATACAAATTATGTTTACACCGTGGATACGTTAGAAACACCACTGATCGCGGGGAAAAAGCCAACTGCTCGTGGTTATGTAAAATTACAAATTCCTGTACCAGAGCATTTTGTACTAGATACTGATGCAACGGCTAAATATCTCAAAAATATGGCAGACCCTTACTTGAATGGGACCATAACGGTCAGTCAACCTGGTGGTGAGGGGACAGCGATCATTATCGAAAGTGTCAAACCGATCATTTTTGAGCAAATAAGTGCTAAGCTACCATTTATCGGACGCTACACAAGTACTCAAACATCTGGGAAAAGTGCCTCACCTTCTGGGTGGATCGATCTTGGAGATGGGCAAAAGAAGTATTTTGGTGAAGTCAATATCGATACGGGCACAGCTCTTGATCCAGCTGAGTTAAATCCACAGGCACGAGGATTCCAACAAAAGGTCTTAGCTAAAGATGCGACTAAAGTAGTAGATGGAAAAACGATCCCCGCAGTACATGAAAATTTTGATCTTATTCTTCGCTATTCTAATAGTGAACAGACAAGTAACCATAAATTGACTGTGCGCAATGATTCTTATGACACGCTCAAAGATCCTGATGCTGTAAGTAGTGGGACTTCCATAGAGCCTGTCAGACGAACCCCTTCTGAGAAAGGTGATAGCACTGCGCCAGTATTATATGCTGTAGGTTTGAGTGCAAACGGTCTGACAGAATTTACACCAACTTATCATTTTGAGTTTCCAGATGAGATCACTATAACTGGTATCACTTTACCGCTTAATAATGTAACCAATGATTTTTCTGATTTTGGCTCATACAACCCAGCTCAAGTTGGTTATACTGTAGTAGTAACTGGGTCAGATGGAACAAAGATCACTCAACGCTTACAAGCAGGTGATAATTATGATCCTTTGACAGGCCGGATCGATCACCTAGGAAGTTTTAGTCAAGGGGTAAAACTTGCTGATGGAACTAGGATCGTAGCTTATGATGTGACACCAGATAATAAATATTATGCTAATGCACTTCAAGCTTCAGTAAATGGAACTAATGGGAAAAATGCGTTAAACGATATCAATTCTGGATACATCAATATTTTGGGGTATTTAAATTCGAAAGCCCAGATCGGTCAAATATATAGCTCTAAGATCGCAGTCGAATCTGAATATAAAAGGATAGTAGCTGACTTTAGAGTTGAAGTTGCTGAACCTTTGAAATTGCCACTTCAAAATTATAATTGGCCCGAATCAAGAGTGAATACTGCTAATAATCAGACAGCGTATAAAGCGGGAGATTCTTTTGTCATGGGGTTTGAAACGTTAGGGGCGATCAGTGCTACAGGTAGTGGTAGTAATTTAGATGCCTCAGGGGTATTGGTCGGAAAGGGAAATGCAACCGCAACTGATCTACCGGGACATGCTTTGACGGTTGAATATGGTACGATCAAAGAACCAGTTGTTTACTTTACCATGCCTGATCAAACAGAGTTGACCGATTTTGCCCGCGATAATAAATTTTATCAAGTTACACTCAATGGAAAACAAATAGCAGTTGTTCCACCAAAGATCACGCAAAAGAAAAATAGCGCTGGTCAAACGGTAGTGATCTTAGATTGGCGGGGGACTGATTTTAAATTTACTCCGAAGATGCGCTTGCTTTTCAACTTAAAAGTCATAGAAAATGCGATCAACGGGTTTGACGTTGGGCGGACAACTGAAACGTTATATGCTTATGAAGACAAAAAGAATAACGTTGCGATCACCCTTTATACTAAAGCTGAACTTGCTAAAAAGGGCATTTCGACAGAAGGGTTGAGAGCTTATGCAGCAAATGTGAATAGTGATAGCAATACAAGTTGGATCCAACTTGGAGGCGATACGAGCCAATCAGATATTCCTGCTAACCGAAAAGCACAGATCAAATTCGAAGATGGGACAGTTGCTGATACAACGATGATCGATGCTGGAAGTAATAACTATTACTTCCGAATTATTGCGCCAAGTGAGGTCAAACCACTTCCTTTGATCAAGGGAACAAGTGATTTTTCACTTTCTGCGGAAGGTTTGAATTATCAGACTAAAGATTATTTAGAGAGTGCCACTGGGAAAGAGGGCTTACAAAAACTCCAGTTTGGATTAGCCAATAATATGCCACGAGCTTTGGAAAATGTTATCTCAGTAATGAACTTGCCACAAGCAGGGGGAGTCGATCCAAATAATCCAAACGTCAAACAGGAATTTACTTTAAATATCAGCGGTGCGGGTGTATTAGACACAAATCCACTAAATAATACAATGCACGATCCTAATACGCTCTATTATTCGACGCATCTGGTGACGTTGAGTAGTGATGGAACAACTTTGACCTTTGATGATGGAAGAACTTGGACGCAAGGTGAAATGATCCCAAGTGAATTTTTGACTGCAGATCAAGTTACAGATTGGTCGCAAATCAAAGCTTTGATTTTATCTATATCAAATTTCAGTAGCGAAAACAAGATCATGTACCAATTCAATGCCTACTCACCAACAAGTAATGATAATATGTCAAAGAAAGTTACTCTGCGACAAACGGCCGGCTATAAAGATCAAACTTCGCTCATTATTGGGGATGTTACAGATAGTTATGCAACTTATGCGACTGTCCAGATCGTAGATCAAGCAGGAAACCGAATCAATGGTTATCCAGATATTCAAGGTAAAGTTACATTGAATGAAAAAACAGGTGAATATGAAGTTGAAAATCCTGGTTTGATCGGGAAAGTTGGAGGAGCTTATTTCTTAGAAAAAGCACCAGTAATTAAGGGATATCAGTTTGTAAATGATACTCGAACTTCCCCAGTTTTAGCTGCCGGTGGTTCGACGATCATTACACGTCACTATCAGGTCGATCAAGCACGACTTTTTGAAGGATCTTTAACAGGAACTAAATTAGCAGAAGCTACTGGTGATCCACATGCTAATACTAGTCAAATACCAGGAGCAACACCAACAGGTATCGCAGAGATCACATTTGACGTGACAGATGCTCAATTGAAGCGACCAGGTTATACGTATCAGATCCAAGTTGTTGATCAAACAGGTCAGGCTTTGGTAGACCAAAACGGAAACTCTAGATATACCAGTTTGGCAGAAGCGTTATCAGCTCAGGGGACTTTTGATGATAAGGCTGACGACGGGATCGTCACGCAAAACTTTGTTGTGATCTATAGTGGTGATTTCCAAAAAGCGGTCCTTATCAGTCAAAATGATCCGCAAAAGATAATACCAGATACGGTCGAGAAAGCAGCACAAATGGCGCCATATTATAATGATGGTCGTTCAGGTGAAGTGATGTTTAAAGACTCAGCTCTCACAGATGAATTACTCAAGCGTACAGGATATCGTTATACGATCTTAGCCCCAGATGGAAAGGAATATACGACGCTCACAGAAGCTTTGGCTGCTAAATTGACTTTTGATGAGACTGAAAATGTAGGAGATGTTGATAAAGAGATCCAAGTTTATCGAGTAAACTACGTTGAAGATATTCAAAAATTAGTAGTAACGATCCTTGATGATTATGCGTCACAAACATTAGTTTCAAATGAATTGTTAAGTGAAGGTCGAGCAGAAAGTGAGATCGATAAACAGGTCAAAAGCAAGTATCAGGAATTGATACAAAAATACCTCGATCAAGGGTACGAAGTCGTAAGTCAAGACGAGATCCCAGAAAAATATGATTCAGATGCGACTGCCGATCAGAAAGTAGTTGTGCATTTGACACATGCTTTAAGAAATGTTGTTGGCCAAAAAGTCACAGTCACTCAGACGATCGATTACCTCTATGGTAGTGGACCGAAGAAAGGTCAAGTGGCAGCGCCAAGTGTCGTCCGGACTCAAGAGTTCGTCCCAACAGAGACGATAGACCAAGTCACAGGGCAAAAAGTCGGTGAAGCAACTTGGGCCCCAAGTGAAGCGGTCTTTACAGAAGTGGTAAGTCCAAAGATCACAGGGTATACGGCAGATCAAAGTTTGATCTCAGAAGTTAAAGTCACCCCAACAAGTACAGCTCAAACATTTACTGTCTACTATACGGGTGATCTTCAAAAACTGACATATACAGTGATCGATAGTGACGAAACAGAACAGATCTTAGTTGATAAAGAAGAACTTGCGACAGGTGAGAGTTTGAGTGATCTTCCAGCCGAAGTTGAAAAACGATATGGCGAGATCATCAAAGCTTATGAAGCACAAGGGTATCTTGTAGATAGTCAAGATCCTTTACCAGTGAACTTTGATGATGATAGTGAGCACGATCAAAACGTCGTTATCCGTTTGAGTCATGGTAAAAAACAAGAAGCGGGAGCTTCAAAAGTTGTGACCCAAACGATCACTTATGTTTATGGGAACGGACCACAGAAAGGGCAAACTGCAGCTCAAACGTATACTAAAGAGTATCGCTTCACGTCGATTGATACTGTAGATGCAGTAACGCATAAAGTATTAGCGACAGAATGGAGCCCAGCTCAAATGACAGAAGTAGTAGAGAGTCCAGAAGTCGCAGGTTATGTAGCTGATCGCAAACAAGTGGCCAGTCAAAGTTTGACCTACGACGCAAAAGATATTGTCGAAACTGTTGTTTACACGGCAGGAACGCAAACAGTCAAAGTTCACTATATCGATGCATATGGGGTCGAAACGACACCGACAGCAGGTAAAGAATTAGAAGCGCAGCTTCAAACTTTGACTGGTGATGCGAATGCGAGCTATACAAATACGTTGTGGGACTTTGAAAAAGTCGGTTATGAATTGATCGAGGCTCAACCAGAAGCACTGAAAGGAACATTTGATGAAGATCCAAGCGTCACCCAAGATTACTACGTTTACTTGACACATGCTTTAAGAAACGTTGTTGGCCAAAAAGTCACAGTCACTCAGACGATCGATTACCTCTATGGTAGTGGGCCAAAGAAAGGTCAAGTGGCAGCGCCAAGTGTCGTCCGGACTCAAGAGTTCGTCCCAACAGAGACGATAGACCAAGTCACAGGGCAAAAAGTCGGTGAAGCAACTTGGGCCCCAAGTGAAGCGGTCTTTACAGAAGTGGTAAGTCCAAAGATCACAGGGTATACGGCAGATCAAAGTTTGATCTCAGAAGTTAAAGTCACTCCAACAAGTACAGCTCAAACATTTACTGTCTACTATACGGGTGATCTTCAAAAACTGACATATACAGTGATCGATAGTGACGAAACAGAACAGATCTTAGTTGATAAAGAAGAACTTGCGACAGGTGAGAGTTTGAGTGATCTTCCAGCCGAAGTTGAAAAACGATATGGCGAGATCATCAAAGCTTATGAAGCGCAAGGGTATCTCGTAGATAGTCAAGATCCTTTACCAGTGAACTTTGATGATGATAGTGAGCACGATCAAAACGTTGTTATCCGTTTGAGCCATGGTAAAAAACAAGAAGCGGGAGCTTCAAAAGTCGTGACCCAAACGATCACTTATGTTTATGGGAACGGACCACAGAAAGGGCAAACTGCAGCTCAAACGTATACTAAAGAGTATCGCTTCACGTCGATTGATACTGTAGATGCAGTAACGCATAAAGTATTAGCGACAGAATGGAGCCCAGCTCAAACGACAGAAGTAGTAGAGAGTCCAGAAGTCGCAGGTTATGTAGCTGATCGCAAACAAGTGGCCAGTCAAAGTTTGACCTACGACGCAAAAGATATTGTCGAAACTGTTGTTTACACGGCAGGAACGCAAACAGTCAAAGTTCACTATATCGATGCATATGGGGTCGAAACGACACCGACAGCAGGTAAAGAATTAGAAGCGCAGCTTCAAACTTTGACTGGTGATGCGAATGCGAGCTATACAAATACGTTGTGGGACTTTGAAAAAGTCGGTTATGAATTGATCGAGGCTCAACCAGAAGCACTGAAAGGAACATTTGATGAAGATCCAAGCGTCACCCAAGATTACTACGTTTACTTGACACATGCTTTAAGAAACGTTGTTGGCCAAAAAGTCACAGTCACTCAGACGATCGATTACCTCTATGGTAGTGGGCCAAAGAAAGGTCAAGTGGCAGCGCCAAGTGTCGTCCGGACTCAAGAGTTCGTCCCAACAGAGACGATAGACCAAGTCACAGGGCAAAAAGTCGGTGAAGCAACTTGGGCCCCAAGTGAAGCGGTCTTTACAGAAGTGGTAAGTCCAAAGATCACAGGGTATACGGCAGATCAAAGTTTGATCTCAGAAGTTAAAGTCACCCCAACAAGTACAGCTCAAACATTTACTGTCTACTATACGGGTGATCTTCAAAAACTGACATATACAGTGATCGATAGTGACGAAACAGAACAGATCTTAGTTGATAAAGAAGAACTTGCGACAGGTGAGAGTTTGAGTGATCTTCCAGCCGAAGTTGAAAAACGATATGGCGAGATCATCAAAGCTTATGAAGCACAAGGGTATCTCGTAGATAGTCAAGATCTTTTACCAGTGAACTTTGATGATGATAGTGAGCACGATCAAAACGTTGTTATCCGTTTGAGCCATGGTAAAAAACAAGAAGCGGGAGCTTCAAAAGTCGTGACCCAAACGATCACTTATGTTTATGGGAACGGACCACAGAAAGGGCAAACTGCAGCTCAAACGTATACTAAAGAGTATCGCTTCACGTCGATTGATACTGTAGATGCAGTAACGCATAAAGTATTAGCGACAGAATGGAGCCCAGCTCAAACGACAGAAGTAGTAGAGAGTCCAGAAGTCGCAGGTTATGTAGCTGATCGCAAACAAGTGGCCAGTCAAAGTTTGACCTACGACGCAAAAGATATTGTCGAAACTGTTGTTTACACGGCAGGAACGCAAACAGTCAAAGTTCACTATATCGATGCATATGGGGTCGAAACGACACCGACAGCAGGTAAAGAATTAGAAGCGCAGCTTCAAACTTTGACTGGTGATGCGAATGCGAGCTATACAAATACGTTGTGGGACTTTGAAAAAGTCGGTTATGAATTGATCGAGGCTCAACCAGAAGCACTGAAAGGAACATTTGATGAAGATCCAAGCGTCACCCAAGATTACTACGTTTACTTGACACATGCTTTAAGAAACGTTGTTGGCCAAAAAGTCACAGTCACTCAGACGATCGATTACCTCTATGGTAGTGGGCCAAAGAAAGGTCAAGTGGCAGCGCCAAGTGTCGTCCGGACTCAAGAGTTCGTCCCAACAGAGACGATAGACCAAGTCACAGGGCAAAAAGTCGGTGAAGCAACTTGGGCCCCAAGTGAAGCGGTCTTTACAGAAGTGGTAAGTCCAAAGATCACAGGGTATACGGCAGATCAAAGTTTGATCTCAGAAGTTAAAGTCACTCCAACAAGTACAGCTCAAACATTTACTGTCTACTATACGGGTGATCTTCAAAAACTGACATATACAGTGATCGATAGTGACGAAACAGAACAGATCTTAGTTGATAAAGAAGAACTTGCGACAGGTGAGAGTTTGAGTGATCTTCCAGCCGAAGTTGAAAAACGATATGGCGAGATCACCAAAGCTTATGAAGCACAAGGGTATATTGTAGATAGTCAAGATCCTTTACCAATGAACTTTGATGATGATAGTGAGCACGATCAAAACGTCGTTATCCGTTTGAGCCATGGTAAAAAACAAGAAGCGGGAGCTTCAAAAGTCGTGACCCAAACGATCACTTATGTTTATGGGAACGGACCACAGAAAGGGCAAACTGCAGCTCAAACGTATACTAAAGAGTATCGCTTCACGTCGATTGATACTGTAGATGCAGTAACGCATAAAGTATTAGCGACAGAATGGAGCCCAGCTCAAATGACAGAAGTAGTAGAGAGTCCAGAAGTCGCAGGTTATGTAGCTGATCGCAAACAAGTGGCCAGTCAAAGTTTGACCTACGACGCAAAAGATATTGTCGAAACTGTTGTTTACACGGCAGGAACGCAAACAGTCAAAGTTCACTATATCGATGCATATGGGGTCGAAACGACACCGACAGCAGGTAAAGAATTAGAAGCGCAGCTTCAAACTTTGACTGGTGATGCGAATGCGAGCTATACAAATACGTTGTGGGACTTTGAAAAAGTCGGTTATGAATTGATCGAGGCTCAACCAGAAGCACTGAAAGGAACGTTTGATGAAGATCCAAGCGTTACTCAAGACTACTACGTTTACTTGACACATGGAGTTAAGAAAGTTATCGGAGAGCCTCATATTATCACGGATACAGTTAACTATATTTACAACAATGGTCCAAATAAGGGACGTCCCGTATTCCCTCCGACAGTGATCGAAAAAGTATTTGTTCCAGTGTATACGATCGATCGCGTAACTGGTGAGACGATCGCGACTATGTGGAGTGGTGATGGAAAGATCCCTTCACATACTTCGCCAAGTGTTACAGGATATACGCCAGATAAAGAGATGATCGCAGAGCGGATCTTGAGTCCAGAGCGCGGAGATCAGATCCAAACGATCTATTATTCATTGGATCAAGTACTGTCTGAAGAAAAAGAAGAGACTGTCATTGAAAAGGACTCACTGCCAAAGAATATCACTCCGATTGAAGATAGAAGAGGACAAAAACACTCAGATCTTCAGAGCGGAACTTTGAGCAAACAAACGAGCACAAACGATAGAGCGATAGTAGAAATAGATGAAAAAGTGGATGAGTTACCGCAAACAGGGGCTAGCTCTGATACAGTAGCTATGATGTTAGGATTAAGTATACTGAGTGGGACTGCCTTCTTAGGTTTGGGAACGCGTAAGAAGAAATCTAGAGAGGAAGATGAAAAAGCAGATCTAGAGTGAAATGAGCAAGAGGTCTATGCCAAAGATAGACTGAGAAAATCGCTTAATTAAAGTACAATGATCATGGTATTAGAAAAAGGCTAAGGAGAACCTTTTTTTGGGGAACTCCTTAGCCTTTTTTCTATTTTAAGGCTTTTTCGCCGTTATCTTTTTGAGCGGAAAAGTTTACTTGGTTTGTTCTAAGATCTTTTGGATCACTGGAACTTGTCCTAGACTTGTCATTTCTTCTTTGGAGAGCACGACTAAATTAGTTTCTGAATTAGATAGCTCTTTAAAAGCCCCAATACTTTGGTCTTTGAAATAATTGTCGTCAACATTTTGCAAGGCGGCTTGGATCTTTTGGATCCGATAATTTTCGGCATCTGCCTTGGCGCGCGTTGCTTGAGCTTGAGCCTGAGCAGTTTCGACTAAAGCTTTGTTTCGCGCATCAGTTGTCAGTTTGATATTGCGAGCTTCACCTTCAGCTTTAGCGATCATAGCTACTCTTTCTCGGTCGGCTGTCAATTGTTTATCCATTGCTTTTTGGATCTCTTTTGAAGGAGTCAGTTCATCGATGTTGACTCGGTCAACATTGATCCCATAAATATTTGTCAAATCTCCGATCGCAGCGGCAAGTTCAGCGTTGATCTTTGAGGTCGAACCTAGCGCAGTATTTAACTCCATCCTACCGATGATATCTCGGAGATGACCACGAACAAGTTGGGCCATTGATTCAACTGAGTCAGAGTTTTCGTACGTATATTTTTTAGCATCAGTTACGTGATAATTCAGCGTAACGCTTGCTTCGATATCGGCATTATCTTGTGTGATCACCGAATATTTTTGTAAACGTAGTGGGTGCATCGCTAATTCAACGACGCGGATCTTTTGGAAGATCGGAATGTAAAAATGAAGTCCAGCTTCGACTGAACGAGAATAACGCCCGAGTGTTTCGACTAAGCCTCGACAATTTTGTTTAACGATCTTGATACCAAACATATGAATTCCTCACCTTTCTATGTAGCTTATTTATTTTTGTGATAGTGGACGAAGTGTTAAGATATTCCCCAATGCCTCGATCACAGTATAGTTTACTGTTGGATCAAATGGACGATTGCTTTCGATCAGATACCGATAGTAGATCCCATCGAGCTTGACGAGACCATCGAGTTCGGCGAATTGTTTAGGAGAGATCAGGCGGCCTAAAAAGTGTCTATGCTCTAAAGCTATATCAGAAGTTTGCTGAGATGGGTATTCATTTAATTCTTTAGATACGATCTCTAAGAGCATTGCGTTGATACTACGATTTTCTTGTTTAGCTCGTTTAGATAATTTTTCCTTGAGTGTCTCAGGTAAACGAAATAAAAGAGACGTCATTTCAGATGTGGCCATGATAAATATCACCTCTCTTTGATATCATAATGATATCATAACGATAAGAATAAATAAAGTCCCCGCTTTACCTTATTACAGGGCAAAGCGGGGACTGAATTTTTGATATTTAACCTTGATGTGAGGAACGTCGTTTGCGTAAAGCGCGACGACGATGTTCGTCTAAAACTGCTTCACGTTCTTCGATCGGTTCGACAACTGTCTTTTTGAAAGCAAAAACGCAACCTGCAACAGCACCAAAAGCTGTTAATGCACCGGCTAAAAAGCCTTTACCAAATGATTTCATCTAAGACGACCCCCTTTACGAATTGCTAACACTTACATTATGAACGATTACTTAAAAAATATCCAGTTATTTACACCTATATTTTAAGTAAAGGTAAAAAAATCGAGTTAGAAGTGTTAGAATATGATAGTGTCAGCTTTAGCTGAAAGATAATAAATGAAAGGAAAACGTGATGACACAAAAGCTGTTGTTGATAGTCGGTCCAACTGCTGTTGGAAAAACTGCACTCTCAGTTGAATTGGCAAGAAGATTTGATGGTGAGATCATTTCAGGTGATTCAATGCAGATCTATCAAAAGTTGGATATCGGAACTGCTAAAGTCACCCCAGATGAGATGCAAGGGATCAAACATTATATGCTTGATATCAAGCGAGTCGAAGAGCGTTTTTCAGTTGCTGATTTTATCGCAGAATGCGCTCGAGATACGCGTTTGATCGCTGAGAAAGGCAAGTTACCATTGCTTGTTGGTGGGACTGGTTTTTATCTCCATGCTTTATTGAATGGGTTTCGTCTAGGGCAAGATGATTATGATAGTTCTGAAAAAGAACGAGCTAAGTGGCATTTGTTTGCTCAAAAAAATGGGAAAGAGGCACTTTGGAAAGAGTTAGCGACACTTGATCCTAAGGCAGCGCAAAAGATACCTTGGCAAAATGAACAGCGAGTTGTTCGTGCGCTTGAAGTATATACCAAGACTGGACAACTTTTTTCGGCTCAAAATGATGAACGTGTGTCAACTTATGACCCACTTGTGATCGGATTGACGACTGATCGAGCTCTTTTATATGAGCGGATCAACCAGCGCGTCGATCTGATGGTCAAACAAGGATTAGTCGAAGAGGCAAAAGAGCTATATCAAAAAGGAGGCGAGTTGCTTCCAGCTGGAAAAGGGATCGGATACAAAGAGTTTTATCCGTATTTTGAGGGTGATTTGACTTTAGACGAAGCGATCGCTCAAGTAAAACAAAATTCGCGCCGTTATGCGAAACGCCAACTAACATGGTTTCGCAATAAAATGGACGTGAATTGGTTTGATCTAGTCCAAAAGCCAGAGCAATTAGCACAAGTAAATAAGCTTGTCTCAAATTGGCTCAAAGAAGATAAAAAATAATAAAGGAATTTGATTTGATGGAATTATGGAAACAAGATCTACCTAAAGATCTACAAGAAAAAGTTGCAAAAGTTGATGAGATGATCAAAGGTCATTTAAAAGCGATCGATGATCAAGTTTTATACAATGAACAACGAGTTTTAAAATTATTTAGAGAACATCGCGTAGCTGAAGAAGATCTTGTTGGTTCGACAGGTTACGGTTTTGATGATATCGGGCGTGAAAAACTTGAAGCGATCTATGCAGATTATTTTAAGACAGAAGATGCTTTAGTGCGTCCGCAACTGATCTCAGGAACACATGCGATCGCAACGGCTCTTTATGGTGTTTTACGCCCTAAAGATACATTATATTATATGACAGGGATGCCTTACGACACGATCCAACAGGTGATCGGAGTCGTAGGGGATAATCCTAAGACCTTGAAAGAGTATGATATCAAATTTGACTATACTCCGTTAGATGAAACTGGTAAGGTCGATTACGACGCAGTCAAAGAAAAATTAGTTACTGACCATACGATCAAGATGGTTGCGATCCAACGTTCACGTGGTTATGCTACACGTGATAGTTTCGTTGTTTCTGAAGTAAAAGAGATGATCGATTTTGTCAAAAAATATGCGCCAAATGCAGTGATCTTTGTTGATAATTGCTATGGTGAATTTTCTGAAGTGGATGAACCGACATTCTTTGGAGCAGATCTGATGGCAGGGTCACTCTTTAAAAATGCTGGCGCTGGGATCGCTAAAGGTGGTGCTTTCTTAGTCGGGAGAAAAGATCTGATCGCTCAAGCAGCAGCCCAACTTTATGCACCAGGCCTAGGTAAAGCAGAAGGTCCAACTTGGGGTTACTTACGTGATTTTTATCAAGGACTTTTCATGGCACCACATACAACTGGTGAAGCGATCAAAGGTGCGATCTACACAGCAGCACTACTAGAAGAGCTTGGAATGGAGGTCAGTCCTAAATGGTCTGCCAAGCGAACCGACCTTGTCCAGACTGTGATCTTTGGGAAGCCAGAACCGATGATAAAATTCTGCGCTGCGATCCAACATCATTCGCCGATGAATGCCTTTGTTGATCCAGTACCAAGTTATATGGATGGTTATGCTGATCAAGTTATCATGGCTTCAGGGAGCTTTACAGAAGGTTCAACGATCGAACTGTCTT